>DASQWC010000165.1:0-14600 GCA_035640475.1 Actinomycetota bacterium
TTGCCGTCGCGGCGACCTCGAGACGAACGCGCGTGCCGCACACGGCACACACGTACACGAGGTCGGAGGAGCGCGCGTCGACTGTGGCCGGCGGCGGCGGCGGCGGCATGACGAGCGCGCGCAGCACCCGCCGGACGACGAACACGAGGACGACGCCGATCAGCAGGCCGGTTACGGCGCGCGTGATGAGGCTGCCGCGATCGGTCCCGGACGGAAGCAATGAGGGAGTCGTAGCGAGCAGGACGACGAACGCGGCGAAGACGATCCCGGCGACGAGGATCCGCCGGAGAAGCAAGCGAGGGGCCCGTGCCGGGCCCCCCGCGTGTAACTCGGACGAGACTTCGTCAGGCAACGCGCTCGAGAATCATCGCGTTCGCCATCCCGCCGCCCTCGCACATGGTCTGGAGGCCGAAGCGCAGACCGCGGCGCTCCATCTCGTGCAACAGCGTTGTGCACAAACGAGCACCGGAGGCGCCGAGCGGATGACCGAGGGCAATTGCGCCGCCGTTAGGGTTGACGCGAGCGTTCTCGGAGACTTCCGAAACCTCCGACGGGTCGAGCCCAAGCTCCCGCTGCCAAGCCACGATGACCGATGCGAAGGCTTCGTTGATCTCGACGACCTCCATGTCGTCCATCGTGAGGCCTGCGCGCTTGAGAACCTTCTGCGTCGCCGGAATGGGAGCCGTGAGCATGATCACGGGATCCGACGCGGCCAGCGCGAAGGAATGGAACCGTGCGCGCGGCTTCAGGCCGAGCTGCTCGGCGCGCTCCGGCGTCGTGATCACGACGGCCGACGCGCCGTCGGTGATCTGCGACGAGTTCCCGGCGGTCACGACACCGCCTTCCGGCTTGAACGACGTCTTGAGCGTCGCCATCTTCTCGAGGCTCGTCTCGCGGATCCCTTCGTCCGTCGAGATCGCATTCCCCTCGACGGTTACGGGAGTGATCTCACGGTCGAAGTGCCCTTTGTCGCGCGCTTGCGCAGCGAGGACCTGCGATCGGTAGCCGACCTTGTCGAGCTCCTCGCGGGAGATGCCCCACTTCTCCGCGATCATCTCGGCGGAGATGCCCTGGGGCACGAGGTTGAAGCGCTCCATGAGCGAGGGCGAGAACGGGAACCCCGGCCCGTTCTGAACGTTGGCGCCCATCGGCACCCGCGACATGCTCTCCACGCCGGCGGCGATCACGAGGTCGTATGCGCCGGCCTGGACGCCCTGGGCCGCGAAGTGGATGGCTTGCTGGGACGACCCGCACTGGCGGTCGACGGTCGTTCCCGGCGTCTCGACGGGGAATCCGGCAGCGAGCCAGCCGTTGCGCGCGATGTTGATGCCCTGTTCGCCGACCTGGCTCACGCAGCCGCTGATGACGTCATCGACCTCGAGCGGATCCACGCCCGTCCGGCCGATTGCTTCCTTCAGCACGTGGGCGAGCAGATCGACTGCGTGGACACCCGAGAGCTGTCCGCCGGGCTTCCCGCGGCCGAGTGGTGTTCGGACGGCCTCCACGATGACTGCTTCACGCATGACAACCTCCTCCAGCGGCTTCGTGACGCCTTCACTGTAGCCAATAAGAAAGCGGGCCCCCGAAGGGGCCCGCTCTGACTGCGAAAGCCTGTTTGGTCTTAGACCACCTTGAACACGAGCGAGTCGGCGCTGACCGTGCCGCCGAGGTCGTTGAAGACCGTGGACTCGCCGGTCTCGACGTCGACGTCCGTGCTCTCGTTGTCGAGCACGAGGTCGGCCGATCCGCCGGCCGAGGTGACCACACCGATGACCTGACCGCCCACGCCGTCGCCGGAGGCCGCGTCGGCCGCCTGGTCGGCGGCTGCGTCGGCGTCACCGGAGTTCACGCAGGTGTCCCCCTGGGTGTTGCCGGTCGCCGCGGTGTTGTTGCAGGTGGCCAACGGAGCGGTACCACCGGAAACCGAGAAAACGCCGGTGCTTGTGAGCACGTCGGCCTCGTTTGTGGCGGAAGCGTCACCAGTCGTCACCGACACGTCGTCGGAGCGGTTCGTCGCGTCGACCGAAGCGTCGCCGGCCGAGACCACGCCTGCCACCTGACCGGCCACACCGTCGCCCGAGGAGGCGGAACCCTCCTGGTCGGCCTCGGCGTCGGAATCACCCGAGTTCACGCAGGTGTCCTCCTGGCTGTTCGCGCCGGGGGCGTTGTTGCAGGTCGCCGTCTGGGCCGAAGCCGAGCCGGCAAATCCAGCGAGGCCGAGCACAGCCACGGCCATCGCCAAAGCAAATCGCATCGCCTTTGTCATGCCCGCTCCTCCTGAGGGGGTCGCTTCAACACGTACTGTTTACCAGACACCGGCGCCATAGACAAGTCTTGTTTCCGTCATCGTTTCGTCACGGAGCCCCGGAAGAGGAAAAGCGGGCCCCCGGAGGGGCCCGCTTCCCGAAGAACCGGCTTAGAAGACGTCGAAGGCCAGGGCCTCCGAGTCCACCACCGAGGTGTTGGTGAAGTCCGACGTACCGGAATCAACGGACGAGTCCGTGCTCTCGTTGTCGAGCACGAGGTCCGCCGATCCGCCAGCCGAGGTCACTACACCGATGACCTGGCCGCCCACGCCGTCACCCGAGGCCGAGTCGGCCGACTGATCGGCAGCCGCGTCCGCGTCACCGGAGTTCACGCAGGTGTCCTCCTGGGTGTTCGCGCCCGGGACGTTGTTGCAGGCCGCAACCCCTGTGGCGGTCTCGAACACGCCCGTGTCCGCGAACACATCCGCGTTGTTCGTGGCGGAAGCGTCACCAGTCGTCACCGACACGTCGTCGGAGCGGTTCGTCGCATCGACCGAAGCGTCGCCGGCCGAGACCACGCCTGCCACCTGACCGGCCACACCGTCGCCCGACGAGGCCGAACCCGACTGTTCGGCTTCCGCGTCGGCGTCACCGGAGTTCACGCACGTGTCCTCCTGGGTGTTGGCGCCGGGCCCGTTATTGCAGGTCTGCGCCGAAGCGGCACCCGTGAACCCGACGAGACCGAGCATCCCGATCGCCGCGGCAAGAAGCAGTCTCAGCATCGCTCTGGAATTCGTCATTTCTTGATGCACCTCCCTCCGTAAAGGAGATCCGCCGCTCTGGCGGTCGTGTATCTGTTTAGCAGAGGTGGTCGCAATATACAAGTCTTATCTCCGTCATGATTTCGTAATGAGTCGTATCCGAGGGGGAAAACGAAAAGCGGGCCCCCGAAGGAGCCCGCTTTTCAAGAACCGACCGGCTTAGAAGACGTCGAAGGCGAGGGCCTCCGAGTCAACCGTCGACAGGTTGTCGAAGTCGGCCGAGCCTGAATCCACGGACGAGTCCGTGCTCTCGTTGTCGAGCACGAGGTCCGCCGATCCGCCCGCCGAGGTCACCACACCGATGACCTGGCCGCCCACGCCGTCACCCGAGGCCGCGTCGGCCGCCTGATCGGCAGCCGCGTCCGCGTCACCGGAGTTCACGCACGTGTCCTCCTGGGTGTTGGCGCCCGCGGCGTTGTTGCACAGCGCAGTCGGGCCGTCGACCTCGAACACGCCGGTGTCCGCAAAGACATCGGCTTCGTTGGTGGCCGTCACGTCACCCGTGGTCACCGACACGTCATCGGAGCGGTTCGTCGCATCGACCGAAGCGTCGCCGGCCGAGACCACGCCTGCCACCTGACCGGCCACACCGTCGCCCGAGGAGGCATCGCCCTCCTGGTCGGCGGCTGCGTCGGAGTCACCCGAGTTCACGCATGTGTCCCCCTGGCTGTTGGCGCCGGGGGCGTTGTTGCACGTCGCCGTCTGGGCCGAAGCCGCACCGGCGAACCCGACAAGACCGAGCATCCCGATCGCCGCGGCAAGAAGCAGTCTCAGCATTGCTCTGGATTTCGTCATTTCTTGATGCACCTCCCTCCGTAAAGGAGATCCGCCCAACGGCGGTCGGATAGTGTCTAACCCATCTGGACGCAATATGCAAGTCTTATTTCCGTCATAGGTCTGTAATCTTTCGCACTCAGCCCGCGAGGGCGCTGGAGAGCACGCCGAGGAAGAGGTCCACCGTCGGTTGCCGGGCCGGCACGGGGCCGTCCCAGATGATCCCGCCCTCGACCACGATGGGGTCGGGCGGCCGAGGCGTCGGCAGAAGGGTCGATTTCGGTATCGCGGGCGGCGGGGTCCTCGGCTCTCGGGTGGGCGTGGGGGCGGGAGCGGCTGCCGGAAGCTGCGGACGGATGCCGGAGAGGTCGGCGAAGACCTGGGTCACGTAGACGTAGCCGTCCGGGTCGGCGGCCACTCCGACGCCTATCGAGTCGTAGTTCACGCGGACGATGTTCTCCAGATGGTGTGAGCTGCCCAGAAAGGCTCGCTCGATGTCCTGGACGTTGGGGCCGACGCCCACGTTCTCGCCGGACCAGTGCCAATCGAGGCCGACTCCGGTCAGGTCCTCGCCGAGGCGAGGGTTGTGGTAGAGCCGCTGCTCGTCGACCATCCGCGCGGATTGCGCCCGGGCGACCTCGACCAGGCCCTCGACGCGCCGCAGCGGTGGCAGGTCGCGGCCGGCCCGGGTCTGGTTCACCATGGCGATCACGCGCGCTTCGTCGCCGGGCAGGAAGGTCTGCGCCCACGCCGGAGCCGGCGTCAGGAGGGCAGCGATACCCAGAGTGACGGCAACCTGCTTCCGCATGCACGGAAATCGGCCGAGCGGCCGCCCGGGCTATGGGCGCGAAGGACTAGTCCCTAGTCGAAGAGCTCGGAGGCCTTGTCCCTGATCTGCTTGAACGACTTGCGCCCGGGGCGGTCGGGCAACAGCGCGTCGTTCCGGGCGAAGCCCCATCCGTGCAGGCTCACGCCCAGCCGGCTCCATAGGCGCTTCAGTGGACCTTTGCAGTCGGGGCAACGGCTCGGTGCCGACTCGCCGGACAGCACGATGAACTCATGCGAAGACCCGCACGACGTGCAGCGATACTCGTAAATCGGCACCTCTACAGGCTATGTTCCCGGTCCCGGGGCCGGGACCTGCGCGTACGGGCCGTCGTCCACAGGCTGTGGACGAACTGGGGACGACTGACACCGGTGGAATTTCAAGACTGTAGGAACCGCTCGACGACTTTGACGACCTCATCAACCTGATCGTCCCCGTTTCCTTTGCCCTTGATCGCCTCGGCCACTGTGCTGCGGGTGTGCTCGCGCAGCAGACGCAGGCCCACCTTCTCCATTCCCGAAACAACGGCCGAGACCTGGGTCAGGATGTCGGTGCATGTGGCCTGGTCGGCCACCATGCGCTGGATCCCGCGGATCTGCCCCTCGATCTTGCGGAGGCGGGACAGCACTTCCTCTTTGTCCGACGCGTACGGGTAGGGCATCTCATCCCCCGACCGGGTAGGGGTACCGGCTCGAGTCTAGAGCCTGCGACCGTCAGTACCACTGCGTCGACACCGCGAACGCGATGCCGATGAGCCCGAGCCCCGAGAACAGGGTGAGCGAGCGGCCGTCCCAGAAGATGTACGTGCCGAGGATCAGGACGATGCCTGCGCCGATGGCTCCGAAGAAGACGAAGGGAACCCAACGCGCCGTGCGCCTGCGCTTGGGGCGCGTTTGCACGGCCGGCGACCGCGGGCGCCGTCCGCCGCGTTTGCGCTTCGATCTCGAGACCGGCATAGCGTGAAGCGATGATAAGCGGAGCATCGCGGGAACGACGTCTCGTTCTCGTACACGCGCACCCGGACGACGAGGCGCTGGCAACCGGGGGAACGATTGCGCGGTATTCGTCGGAGGGTGCGCACGTGTGCCTGGTCACGTGCACCAACGGCGAGCTGGGCGAGGTCGCCGAAGTTCCGGAGCTGGGGACCGTCGACGAGATCCAATCGCGGCTCGGTGAGGTGCGCACACAGGAGCTGCTCGACGCATGTGGGATCCTCGGCGACGTCGACCTGCGCATGCTCGGCTACCACGATTCCGGCATGGACGGCACTCCGGCGAACAACGAGCCGCACGTCTTTATGAACCAGGATCTCGACGAAGTTGTGCAGCGGGTCGTGAAGATCCTCGAGGAAGTCCGTCCGCAGGTTGTGATCACCTACAACGAGTTCGGTGCGTACGGGCACCCCGATCACATCCGCGCGCACGAAGTGGCCTTGCGTGCGGTCGCCGACGCGCAGCACGAGGTGTCGAAGGTCTACTACACGGCCTTCCCGAGATCACTTGTGGAGATGGCGCGCGAACTTTGGGATCAGATCGGTGAGGGCAACCCGGACGAGTTCATGGACGAGGAAGAGATTCAGCGCGTGACGACGCCGGACGACCAGATCACGACGGCGATCGACGCGAGCAAATGGATCGACCAGAAATTCGCGGCCCTCGAGGCCCATCGGACGCAACGCGGAACGACCGATTGGATCCTCAAGATCCCGCCCGAGTTCCGTGTGATGGGGTTCGGCACGGAGCACTACGTCCTCGCGCTGGGCAGGCGTCCGGGAGACGGAGCGCGGGAAGCGGACCTGTTCGAAGGAGTTACGTGAACGTCGTCGTCTGTGACAACTACGACTCGTTCACATTCAACCTCGTGCAGTATCTCGGCGAGCTCGGCGCGTCGGTGGACGTCGTGCGCAACGACGAGGTATCGGCCGACGACGTCGCGTCACGCCGGCCGGGCGCGGTCGTCATCTCACCCGGACCGGGACGACCGGCAGACGCGGGCATCTCGATCGATCTGGTGAAGCGCTGCGCAAGCGCCGGCATTCCGCTGCTGGGTGTGTGCCTCGGTCATCAGGCGATCGCGGAAGCATTCGGTGCCCGGATCGTTCACGCGCCCGCGATCATGCACGGCAAGACCTCTGCGGTGCTCCATCGCGGCGAAGGTGTTCTGCGCGGAGTGCCGAGCCCGTTCGAGGCCGGACGGTATCACTCGCTCGTCGTAGACGAAGGCTCACTCCCAAGCGTGCTCGAAGTGACTGCTCGCACGCGGGACGGTGTGGTCATGGCACTGCGTCATGCGCGTCTTGCGATCTCGGGCGTGCAGTTCCACCCGGAGTCGATCCTCACGGACGGCGGATTGCAGGTGTTGAGGAATTTCCTACGAATCGCCGACGCGGATCTCGACGAGCTGTCCGCGACGGACCGTCGTCCCGGGGAGCGGGTCCTGGCCGACGACGCGGCCCTCCTGTCCGGGCTCGAACTGACGAACGACGCGAACGCGTAGCCCCAGGTCCTCGAGCTCGTTTCGGGCATCGTCCTCCTGCTCGCCGCGGACGTCCGGCATCGGGAACTCATCGGGACCTTCGGAGATGAAGATGTCGACGACCGATCCGGGCGGCGCTTCGGTCGACGTGCCGTCCTCCTGCACCGGCTTGGGATCCTGATCGAAGACGACGCCGCGCCGCGCGGTCGGGTGCGGCTCCCTGATGCGATTCACGCGGAAGCCCGCGTTCGCGAGGATGGCCGCGGCATCGGCCTCTTCCTGTCCGATGACGTCGGGCACGATCGCCTTCTCTTCGCCCTGCGAGACCGTGACGTCGACGCGGTCGCCGCTGCGAGCTTCGCGACCCGGGCCGGGGTCCTGTGACAGGACGGTGCCCGGTTCCTCCGTGCTGAAGGCGCCGGTCCGGCGGCCGAGCTCGAGGCCGACTTGGTCGAGCGACTTCGCGGCGTCCTCGAGCTTCTTGCCGACGATGTTCGGCACGTCCACGATCGGGCGTCCCAGCGAGACCCAGTACTTCACCTGGCTCCCGCGGGCGACGCGGCGCCCGGTCGGAGGCTCTTGTCGCGTGATGAGACCCTCCGCCATTCGGGCCGAGAACTCGCCTTGCTGGAAGGACGGCTCCAATCCCTGGGCGCGGATGATGCGGTTGGCCGCATCCGGCTCGCGCTCGACGACGCGCGGGACCTCGACGCGCCCGACCACCGTCGACATGAGCGTGACGAGCGACCACGTGCCCAGCGCAAGGCCGCCGGCGAGCAGGAGCAGGGCGAGCACGACGAGCCATCCCGGCCTCCGCACGGCTTGACGCTCGAAGCGTCCGACGGGACGCAGGACCTGCGTTCCGTCGTCGACTGCGGCCACGTGAAGCGTTGCCGTCACTTCGCGTCCGGCGGCGAACGCTTCGAGATCCCTGCGCATCAAGGCGGCCGAGCTGTAACGGTCCTCGGGCCGTTTGGCCATGGCCGTCATGACGATCGCTTCAAGGGCTTGAGGAACGTCGGCCCGATGCGCAGAGGGCGTCCGAGGCATCTCGCGCACGTGCTTGTACGCGATCGACACCGGCGAATCGCCTTCGAAGGGACGACGCCCGGTCAACATCTCGTACACGACCACCCCGAGCGAGTAGATGTCGGAGCGTCCGTCGAGCTGCAGACCTTGCGCCTGCTCGGGCGAGAGGTAGTACGCGGTGCCCAGGATGGTTCCGGTTTGTGTCATGGTGCTGCCCGCCTCGGCCCGGGCGATCCCGAAGTCGGTCACCTGCACCTTGCCGTCCTCGGAGAGAAGGATGTTTCCGGGCTTGATGTCGCGGTGAACGAGCCCGGCCCGGTGCGCATACGCGAGTGCTGTCAGCACTTCGCGTGCGATACGTCCCGCTTCGGCGATCTCGAGCGGGCCTTCTTGGGCGAGATAGTCCTTGAGTGAGCGCCCTTCGACGTACTCCATAACGATGAAGTTGAAGTCGCCCTGCTTGCCGGAGTCGTAGATCTGGACGATGTTGGGGTGCTGGAGCTTCGCGGCCGAGAGTGCTTCGCGCTTGAAGCGTTCGACGAACGACTCGTCGCCTGCGTATTGCGGGTGCAAGATCTTGAGCGCGACCTTTCGGCCCATGCGGTTGTCTTCGGCGAGGTAGACGTCGGCCATGCCGCCGACGCCGACGCGGCGCACGATCTCGTATCTCCCCGCCAGGGTTTGGGGAACGCGCCGTCCCGATCGTGCGGGCGGACGAGCAACGCGCCGCTGCGGGCTCACTCGTCGTCTCCGTTCACGCCGGCCGCCGTCGGGTAGAGCTTGAAGTAGGCGTCGAGGACTCGGCGAGCGATCGGAGCAGCAACGCGGCCACCGGTCGCGGCCTCGTTGGTCCCGCCGCCGCGCTCGACGAGAACGGCTATCGCGATCGTCGGGTCGTCCAAAGGAGCGAAGGCGAGGAACCACGCGTGGGGGAGCCGTCCGCAGCCCTCTCCGAAGATCGCGGCCTCGTCGCCGGCACACGACGGCTGCTGCGCGGTTCCCGTCTTGCCGGCGACCGGCGGCGAAAATCCGCCGAGAGCGCCGGCCGCGGTTCCTGCGGTGACGACGCGCCGCATCATCTGCGCGAGCTGTCCCGCCGCCTCCGGGCTGATCGCGGTCGGGCCGACGCCCGTCCTGATCTCTTTCACGGTCGTGCCCGCTCGATCGATGACTCGCTCGGCGAATCGGGGCCGCGGCACGAAACCGCCGTTGGCGACCGTCGCGGCCACCTGCGCCATGCCGAAAGGCGAGGCCTGCAACACCCACTGGCCGAATCCGGCTCGGGCGCGGAACGCTGGGGTCTCGAGGCGCTCCTCGCCGACCGGCGCGCCGTCCGCGCCGTAACGGATGATCTTGCTCGGCAGGCAGCCGGTTCGTGTGAGGTCGATGTCGGCCACGCTCTCACCATCGCATCCGACGAACGCCGGGCCGCCGAACTGATCGAATCCCATTGCGTGGGCCGTCGACAGAAGGCGGTCCGGTCCGATGTCGACGCCGATCTGGGCGAAGGCCGTGTTGCAGGAGACGCGCAGTGCGTTTGCGAGCGAACCGCCGCAAGAGCCGCCGCCGAAGTTGCGAATCGGACGCGTGTCACCGGGTGCTGTGTAAGCACCCGAGAACGGAACCGTCGGCTGATCCGGCGAATACTTGCCGGACTCCAGTGCCGCCGCGGCGGTTACGACCTTGAACGAGGAGCCGGGGGGGCGCCGCGCCTGGAGGGCGACGGAAAGGAGCGGCGCGGCCGCATTCTCGCACTCGACGAAGTTGCCGCTCTCGTCCCGCAACGGCGTCCCGTCGCTCAGGCGCTTCACGCCCACGCCGAGGTCGCAGCGCGCTCGGTCGGCTTCTGCGCGATCGTTGGACGCCAATGGGTTCGGGTCGTAGGACGGATTGGAGGCCGCGACGAGCACGGCGCCCGTCTTCGGGTTGAGCGCGACGACTCCGCCGCGTCTGCCCTCGAGCCCCGACAGCGCTTCGTTCTGAAGGCGCGTGTCGATTGTGGACACGAGCGTGTTCCCAACGCGCGGCCGCTGCCGGAACAGGTCACCGATGCTCTTTGCCGGCAGCGGCTCACCGATCAGCTCGGCGTTGTAGGTCTTCTCGAGCCCGGTCTTTCCGTAGTGAAGCGACCATTGGCCCACGACATGAGAAACGAGCCCTTCCGCCGGATAGGTTCGCTCGTACAGGCAACGCCGGCCTTCGGGGGCGCGCGCGCTCTCGGCGAGAACTTGTCCGTCGATCGACAAGATCGGTCCTCGCTCCCATCGGCACTCGGCGAAGATCCTGAAGCGGTTCCGCGCGCAGTCGGTCTGATCGTCCGGATCGCACGGCTCGTTCTGGGCGACGTTTTCGGCGCGCAAACCCTGCACCCATCCCGCGCTGCCGGCGACGGCCAGCAACAAGAGCGTGAGCAAGCCGGCGATCTGACGGATGCGCCTGTCCATCTAGACGGCCGCCTCCTCCAGCTCGCGCGCCTCGGTCGTTGCTTCCGAGTGCGAGATCGCCACCAGGCAGCCCAGGATCACGAAGTTGGACAGCAAGCTCGAGCCTCCGTACGAGACGAAGGGCAGCGTTACGCCCGTCAACGGAAGGACACGAGTGACGCCCCCAGCGATGAGTGCGGCTTGGACGCCGAGGACGATTCCGAAGCCGGCCGCCGCAAGTGCGTGCAGGTCCGAGCGCGAGCGCAGCGCAACGAAGAACGAACGCGTGAGCAGGACGACGTAGCCCATGACGACGGCGAGGATTCCGGCGAGCCCCAGGGTGTGACCGACCGACGCGAGGATGAGGTCGGTCCAGCCGAACGGAATGAGGTGCGGCTGGGTGTCCGGGCCGACGAGGCCCATGCCGGCGACGCCCCCCTCGGCCAGCGCGTACTGACCTTGGAGGATCTGGTAGCCGGACCGCTGCGGGTCGTTGAACGGGTGCAACCACGCTTCGAACCGGAGGCCGACGTGCTCGAACGTCTGGAGGGCGATCCACACGGCGACGGCGAACAGGATGATCCCGAGCGCCGGGTAGTAGGCGCGTCCGGTTCCGATCCACAGGATCGCCATGAAGGTGAGAAAGAAGAGGAGCGACGATCCGAGGTCGTTTTGCCGCACGAAGACGAGGATCGCGAGACCGATGATGCCGAGCAGCGGGGCGAGGTAACGCGGCTCGGGAGCGAGCAACGGACCGATGCGGCGCGTCGACATGCCGAGCAGCTCGCGACGTTCGGATAAGTACGCGGCGAGGAACAAGACCAGAAGCACCTTCGTCGCTTCGACCGGCTGGAACGAGAGCGGGCCGATGCGAAGCCAGAGGCGCGCGCCGTTCACCGTGTGCCCGATGCCGGGGAGGAGCGGAGCGATCAGAGCGACGAGCCCTAACAGCGCCAGTGTGTAACGAACACGCCACGCCGGGCCGAGTCCGTTGCGGAAGAGGATCACCGTCCCGAGAAAACCGGCGCCGCCGAAGATCAACCAACCGGTCTGGAGCGGCGCGAGCGCGCGCCATGTCGAGCTGACATCGGTCTGGAGCCGGTCGATGGAAGCGAGCTGCATCGCGCCGACGGCAAACAACAAGGCTGCGAGCGGCAGCAGCAGCGGATCCGCGCGCGGCGCCCACGCGCGCACCCCGATGTGCATCGCACCGAATGCCGCGAGGAAGCCGAGGAATGGCACGGCGATATCGTCGCCGAGCTGCGCGAGAGCGACGGCGAAGATCAGTGCGGCTCCGCCGAGGAGGACGAGCTCGCGTAGACGTGGGTGTGTCATGGCGAGGGAAGGCCGAGGGCCGATCGGGTAGGAGCGGGAGACGACGCGCCGGGTGAGAACGTGGGGCTCGGCACGGGTGTGTCCTGGGGGCCGAGAAGCCGGGGGAGATCGGCGACGACGTCGCGCGCTTCGCGCATCGACGAGACCGGGATGCCCTCGCGCAAGTCTTCGCGAACCGTCTTGGGGAACCGCGACAAGCGGGCCGAGCCGAACACGGTGACGACATCGCCGGTCGCGCGTTCGCCGGAACCGCCGGGTTTCCCGCGCAGAACGACGACGGTTCCGTTGCGTTCGGCCACGAGCAACGTGTCGCTCCCGACGCGCATGACGAAGAATGCGCCGGCAACCACGACGACGAAGGCGAGGACTCCGACGACGACCGGCCAGCGCACCGCACGGGTCAGACGCCGCGGGACCGCATCGCCGGACGCGGGGGCCGGAGCCGCATCGGGAGTTTCCGAGCTCACCGCGGCGCCGGGCACCGCGGGAATGACGGAGTCGTCGGACGAGACGACGTCGATGACGACGACCGTGATGTTGTCCTCACCGCCGGCGGCGTTCGCCTCGTCGACGAGGGCCTTGCACGCGTCGTTGGGATCTGCGTGCTGAATGAGAAGATCCCGGACCCGGTCGGCGCTGCGCACCATTCCGAACATGCCGTCGGTCGCGAGAACAACTCGATCGCCGCTGCGCAGCTCCTCGCTCGTGATCTCGATGTCCAGCCCGCCCGGATCCGCGCCGATGGCCTGCAGAATGATGTGCCGGTGGGGGCTGGCGGCGGCCTCGTCCTCGCTGAGGCGTCCGCGCCGTACGAGATCCTGCGCGACGTTCTGGTCCGTCGTCAGCTGCTTGAGCGTTCCGTCGCGAAGGAGGTAGGCCCGGCTGTCGCCGACGTGCGCAAGCGTGACGGCGCCGCCGTCGATCCAGCCGGCGGTCAGGGTCGTCCCCATGCCGAGCAGGTTCTCGTCTTGTTGTCCCCTCTCCCACACGCGGCGGTTGGCGTCGTCGAACGCTTCACGCAAGAGCTCACCGGCGGCCGGGCCGAACGTACCGGCGATGCGGTCCTTCCAGGCGCCGAGTGCCTCGAGAGCCTGGCTCGACGCAACTTCGCCGGCACGGTGTCCGCCCATGCCGTCGGCGACGGCGACGAGCGGCGGCTCCGCGAGCAATGAGTCTTCGTTCTGCTCGCGCACCCGGCCTCGGTCCGTGGCGGACGCGATGCGGAGCTCCATACGCTAGGTCCGCGCCTCGAGAGTCGACCTGCCGATGGTCACCGTGTCACCCGGTCGAAGGACAACGGGACGCGTCAGCGGTCGATCGTTCACGAAGGTTCCATTCGTCGATCCGAGATCTTCGACGTACCACTCCCCGTCCGAATGGTAGACGCGCGCGTGCCGGTGCGACACCGACGCGTCCGGAATCGTGAGATGGCTCGACTTGTCCCGCCCGATCAGAGTCTCCGGCGTTACGAGATCGACGGCCTGAGGCCCCTTGCCTTCAACGAGCACGAGCCGCGCCGGCATACGTTTGCCGCGCGCCGGTGCGACGGGCGAGATGCGGCGGGTCGTCGCATGCGCGAGCTCTCTGGCCTCCATCCACACGACGACGGCGAGGAGCACATACATCGCGCCGAGCAGGACGACCTTGCCCAGAGGGCCGGTCAGCAGCTCCGTCAAGGAGCTATTCCCTTCGGAACTCGACGACCGTCGAACCGAGCGAGATGCGGTCGCCGTCTCGCAGCGCGTGCTCGCTGACGACGCTGCCGTTGACGTAGGTCCCGTTGGTCGAACCCATGTCGTGCAGTGTGCACGTTCCGTTCGTGTTGATGACTTCGCAATGGTGTCGCGAGACGCCGGGGTCGGTGATGACCAGCTCGTTGTCTGACTGGCGTCCGATTCGAATCCGTCGCTCGACCGGAACCGACTTGATCTCCTCGCCGTCCGAGACCAACACGAGTGTTGGACGGCCGGACTCGCGTGTCGCCCGCTTCGGCCGAGACGGCTCCGCATCCGCAGTTGCGCGCTCTTCCCGGAGCGACACGGCCTCCGCGGCGATACGGAACTCGCCTTGGCCGAGCCGGGGGTCGGTTGTGAACGACACACGGGGAGAGTCCGGAAGTGCCCATTGGCGTTGCCGTGCCGCCTCTCCTACGAAGATCTCGAGCTCTTCGACGAGCTTCGGCTCCAGCGGCCCGAGGCGCTCGAAGTCCTTTTCCCCGACGGTGATTCGATACACGTTGGGAACGTAGCTGCGGCGCAGCGCCACGGTCTTGCCGTCCTCCATGACTCGGAGCAGGCGTTTGCCGATCTCGACCGGATGTACGCCTGAACGGAAGAGTCTCGCGAAGAATCCGTCCACGGCGCGCTCCAGCCTTTCCTCGAACTCTCCAATGAGGCTCACCGTGACCTCGGCTCACGTGGCGAAGGCGGCCACAAGTATACGTCCAGGTTGCGCGGTCAATTTACCCGGATGGGCTTGCGTAGAATGCGTCCCCTGGGCGCGTGGCGGAATTGGCAGACGCGCAGGTTTCAGGAACCTGTGGGGTAAAACCCGTGGGGGTTCGACTCCCCCCGCGCCCACCAGTTGTAGGGGGCCGCTGACGCGGCATCCTGAGAACCAGCCGCCTGACGCGGCATCCTGAAGAGCGCCGGCTTGCTCAGCCGTCGCCGCC
>DASQWC010000166.1:0-27388 GCA_035640475.1 Actinomycetota bacterium
CCCACGAACGTGAGAGTACCCGCCGCTAGACTTCCGGCGTGGGCGCCAAAAAGAAGGCGGAACGCCGCCGGAAGCTGCTCGTCCTGGACGGCCACTCGCTCGTCTACAGATCCTTCTTCGCTCTGCCCGAGACGCTCGTCACGTCCTCCGGCCAGGTGACCAACGCCGTCTACGGCTTCACCTCGATGCTGATCAAGCTCTTGGCCGACGAGCGTCCGGACGGCGTTGCCGTCTGCTTCGACAAGGGCCGCCCCGCGTTCCGCTACGAGCGCTTCGAGGAGTACAAGGCCAACCGCCGTGAGCAGCCCGACATCCTGCGCGAGCAGTGGCCGCTCGTCCGCGAGGTTCTCGAGACCATGCGCATTCCGATCATCGAGATCGAGGGATACGAGGCGGACGACCTCCTGGCGACGATCGCAAAGGAAGCAACCGAAGAGGGGGCCGAGCTGGTGATCGTTTCCGGCGACCGGGACGTCCTGCAGCTCGTCGACGAAAACGTCTCGGTGATGATGACGCGTCGCGGCATCACCGATATCGCTCGCTACGACCGTGAAGGGGTGATCGAGCGGTACGGAGTGAGCCCGGAGCAGTGGACCGACTTCGTCGCCCTCAAAGGTGAGACGTCCGACAATTTGCCGGGAGTGCCCGGCATCGGCGACAAGACCGCCGCGAAGCTCGTGCAGACCTACGGCGACATCGAGGGCGTGATCGCGCACGCTGCCGATCTCACTCCGAAGATCCGCAAGGGCGTCGAGGAGATGGGGGATCAGCTCCGCATCAACAAGGAGCTCGGCCGCCTGCTCGACGACGTCCCGCTCGAGATCGGGCCTTCAGACATCCGGCTCGAGCCGTGGGACGACGAGGAGGTCCGCAAGCTCTACACGTCCCTTGAGTTCAAGACGCTGTATGAACGGCTCAAGGAGTACAACCTCGCGCCGACACCGGCGACGGCCCCCGCGCTCGAGGTGTCGAAGATCACGCCGCTCGCGGCCGGCGAGGAGCCGGTCGGCGAGGCGGGTGTGGCGTGGGATGCCGACTTTCTCGCCGTGTGCACGCAGGAGGGCTGCGCCTCCGTCGCTCCGCTGGAAGAGGCGATCGCGACGTTCAAGGACTGGCTGGCGGATCCGGACCGGCCGAAGTTCGTCCACGACGCGAAGCCGCTGTACCGGAGAACGCTCGAAGCCGACGGCTCGCTCGAAGGCCTGGCCGCGGACACGCTGATCGCCGCGTATCTCGTCGAGCCCGGGCTGCCCGGCGGTTATGTGCTCGGTGACGTCGTCCAGCGCTACCTGGGCGTCTCGCTCTCCGAGGAGCAGCCGAAGGCGAAGCGCTCGAAACAGGCCGCGCTCGACCTCGAGCCGGCCAAGCCGGACCGCGTCGCGACCGCAGCGGCAGCCGTCCATGCGCTGGGTCCGGTGCTCGTCGATCGGTTGCAAAGCCGCGGGATCTGGGATCTCGCGACGACGCTGGAGTTCCCGCTCATCGGCGTGCTGGCGCGCATGGAGCACGCGGGAATCCTCGTGGACCGCGAATATCTCGAAGAGCTCAACGAGGACCTCGGCGGGAAGATGCACGGCCTCGAGCGCAAGATCCACGAACGCGCCGGCTTCGAGTTCAACGTCAACTCCAACCCGCAGCTGCAGAAGATCCTCTTCGAGCAGTTCGGCCTCCCGAAGACGAAGAAGATCAAGACGGGGTGGTCGACCGACCAGTCCGAGCTGCAGCGGATTCGCGAGGCGCATCCGATCGTCGAAGAGCTGATCGAGTACCGGGAGGTCGCGAAGCTCAAGACCGGTTTCACCGACGCGCTGCTCCCGTTGATCGACCCGAAGACCGGCCGGATTCATACGACCTATCTCCAAGCGTCCGCGTCAACCGGGCGACTCGCATCGACGAACCCGAACATGCAGAACATCCCCATCCGCGGCGAGCAGGGACGTCAGATTCGGCGTGCATTCATCGCGCCCGACGACCACGTCGTGCTCTCCGCCGACTACTCGCAGATCGAGCTGCGTGTGCTGGGCCACCTGGCCCAAGACGAAGGAATCCTCGAGGCCTTCGCGTCGGAGCACGACTTCCACGCGGCCATCGCGGCCAAGGTCTACGGCGTCGACGTCTCGGACGTACAGCCGAGCATGCGCGACTTCGCAAAACAGTTCTCGTTCGGCATTGCCTACGGGATGTCGGCGTACGGCGTCTCGCAGCGGCTCGGGATCGACGCCGAGGAAGCGCAGGCCTTTGTGGAGGCCTACTACGCCCAGTTCCCGAAGGTGAAGGAGTTTCTCGACAAGCAGGTCGGCCAGGCGCGCGTCGACGGATTCACGACGACGATGTTCGGCCGTCGCCGCTACCTGCCCGAGCTCGATTCGTCGAATTTCCGTGTCCGCGCGATGGGGGAGCGCATGGCGCTCAACGCACCGATTCAGGGAAGCGCTGCCGACATCATCAAGCGCGCAATGATCGACGTCGACCGGTATCTCACGGAGCACGCAGATCTGGGCCGGATGCTGCTGACTGTGCACGACGAGCTGGTCTTCGAGATTCCGCGCAAGAAGGTGGAACAGGCCACAGAGGCAATCACGCAGCTCATGGAGGGAGCCGCCGAGCTGCGCTGCCGTCTCGCCGTCGAAGTGCACACCGGCAAGAATTGGGCCGAAGCCCACGCCTGACATGAAGAGCGCGCGCGTCCGTTACCTGGAGTGGGCTCATCAGGGGCCGGGCCGGCGCTTGACCGGCCCGGACGCGCAACTACGTGCGATCGGCTAGGCTTGGTCCTGCTCCGGTGGGGGCTCGGCTCCCGCTTGGGGACACCACGTGAAGGGGTTGTTTCTCCGCTCGAATGCAAGACGATCAAACAGCTGTTAGCGGCGCGCCCGCGGATCAGGATGCGCCGGTAGGCATCCCCGGCGACGGGGATCTCGAGGGCGACGAGCTCGCCAAGGCGTACGAGGATTCCCTCAAGGACTTCGACGACGGCGACGTCGTCACCGGGCACGTCCTGAAGATCGACAAGGACGAGGTCCTCGTCGACATCGGTTACAAGTCCGAGGGCGTCATCCCGATCAAAGAGCTCTCGATCCGCCACGACGTCGACCCCCGCGAAGAGGTCAAGATCGGCGAAGAGATCGACGCGCTCGTCCTCCAGAAGGAGGACAAGGACGGACGCCTCATCCTCTCGAAGAAGCGGGCCCAATACGAGAAGTCGTGGGGCCGCATCGACGAGGTCCGTCAGAAGGGCGAGAGCGTCACCGGCACGGTGATCGAGGTCGTCAAGGGCGGCCTCATCGTCGACATCGGCCTGCGCGGGTTCCTTCCCGCATCGCTCGTCGATATCCGCCGGGTCGGCGACCTGCACCCGTTCGTCGGTCAGAAGCTCGAGTGCAAGGTCATCGAGCTCGACCGCAATCGCAACAACGTCGTCCTGTCTCGGCGCGCCTTCCTCGAGGAGACGCAAGCCGAATCGCGTAAGGAGCTTCTCGATTCTCTCAAGAAGGGTGAGATCCGGCGCGGCAAGGTGTCGTCGATCGTGAAGTTCGGTGCGTTCGTCGATCTGGGCGGCATCGACGGTCTCGTCCACGTGTCCGAGCTTTCTTGGAAGCACGTGGACGACCCGGCCGAGGTCGTCGAGGTCGGACAGGAAGTCGACGTGGAGATCCTCGACGTCGATCTCGAGCGCGAACGCATCTCACTCTCACTGAAGTCGACGCAGGAGGATCCGTGGGAGGCGTTCGGCCGGCGGCACGCGCCGGGCGACGTCATTGATGGACGCGTCACGAAGCTCGTCTCGTTCGGCGCATTCGTTGAAGTCGGCGAGGGCCTTGAAGGCCTCGTCCACATCTCCGAGCTCGCGCACCGGCACGTCGAGGCGCCGGCGGAGGTCGTTGCCGTCGGTGACCGCGTGCAGGTGAAGGTTCTCGACATCGAGCCGAAGCGCCGCCGCATCTCCTTGTCGGTGAAGCAGACGGTCGAGGGACCCGAAGGCGCCGAGTACGAAGCGGCGCCGCTCAGCCAGGAGGAGTTCCTTACGCCGACGGACGCCGAGATCGCACCCGAGCCCGAGCCGGAGATCACCCCGGAGCCGGAGGCAGCCGAAGAGGGCGAGGACGAGGACAAGGATCGCGAGAAGGAGCCCGAGCCGTCCGCCGACACGCTCGAGGCGATCGTCCGGGACATGAGCCAAGGATCATGAAACTCCGTCGGGGGGGTTCGGGGGGGCGCAGGGCGCGGCGCGTTCGCCGGATCGCACTCGTACGGATGCCTTGAAGCGGGCGCAGCGTCCGGGAGCCACCCCGATCTAAATGGCCTTCTTCGTCGGTCTGACGGGCGGGATCGGCGCCGGCAAGACCACCGTCTGCGAGCTGTTCGCCCGGCGCGGAGCGGTCATCGTCGACGCCGACGTGATCGTCCGCGAGATCCAGCAGCCCGGTACCGAAGGGTTCGAGAAGATCGTCGAGACGTTCGGGTCCGAAGTTGTTGCCGGCGACGGCACGCTCGACCGCCTCAAGCTAGCCGGGATCGTCTTCGCCGACCCGGAACAGCGAGCGAAACTGGAAGCGATCACGCATCCGCTCGTCGGGGCGAGGTTCGCCGAGCGTACCCAGCAGCTGCGCGATACCGACAACATCGTGATCCTCGACATTCCGCTCCTGGGTGCATCAAAGTCGGGAAGCGAGCGATTCGCGGATGCCGTGGTCGTGGTCACGGCGTCGGTGGAGTCGCGCGTCGAGCGCTTGGTGGCGCGCGGTCTGACGCGTGAGGACGCCGAGGCCCGGATCGCCGCGCAGATCTCCGACGACGAGCGTCTGAAGCTTGCGGATTACGTGCTCACGAACGACGGCTCGGTCGACGAGCTCGACGAGCAGGTCGGTGCGCTCTGGCAGAAGCTGCGGCAGACGGCGAAGGGGCGGACGGCGTGATCGAAGCGGTCTTTTTCGATGCCGGAGAGACGATTCTCAGCCCCAAGCCGTCGTGGTCGGAGCTGAGCGCTCAAGTGCTGCAGCGGCGTGGGCACGACGTAGCCGACGACGCGATGCGCAGCGCGTGGCGTCATACGGGCCAGCACTTCACACGTGCCGCCGACGAGGGCCGGACCTTCTCGACATCGCCGGGGGAGTCGAAGCGGTTCTGGACGGCCTTGTACGTCGACCTGCTCGACTTCCTTGGGATCCACGACGACGAAGCGCCCCAGGTCCTCTACGAGACCTTTTCGGACCCCGAGACGTACGACTTGTTCCCGGACGCCGTCCCCGCGATCAAGGAGCTCAAGGCACGCGGGCTCAAGCTGGGTGTCATCTCCAACTTCGAGAGTTGGTTGCGCGTCCTGCTCGACCGTCTCGATGTGACGCAGCTGTTCGACGTGCTTGCGATTTCAGGAGAGCTCGGCTGGGAGAAGCCGGATCCGCGCATCTTCAAGTGGGCGATGCAGGAAGCCGGCGTCGACGCTCCGGCGAGCGTGCATATCGGCGATAGCCCGCACTTCGATCCGGCCCCCGCCGTTGCGGTGGGGATGCACGGCGTCCTGCTGGATCGCCACGCGCGGTGGGACGACCTCGAGGACGCCGGCTACCCGCGCATCGCGACACTGGGCGAGCTTGTCGAGCTCGTCGACTCGTTAGGCTGAGCGCGGCCAAGTGCTTGTCGGGTTTGGGTTAGGGGGCGGCAATGGCGTTGGTTATCAATTGTGAGTGCGGCTTTGTCGTTCGCGGCGCCGACGAGGACGAGCTCGTCGTGAACGCGCAGCAGCACACGAGGGCCGATCACGGGATGGAGATCACTCGCGAGCAGGCGCTCGCGGTGGCTGAAACCGTCTAGACCTCGCCAATAGCCGACATCGGGATGTCGGGTTCCCGGATACGCTGACCCGTGTGAGCGAGTCGTTCTCGTTCCGGCCCGGCTTCGAGCTGGCCGGAGATCAACCGCGTGCCGTCGAGGGCATCACTGCGGCGCTCGAAGCGGGCGAGCGCTTCGTCACGCTGCTCGGCGCCACCGGCACCGGCAAGACGGCGACGATGGCCGCCGTCGCCGAGCGCCTTGGACGTCCGGCGCTCGTCATCGCTCCGAACAAGACGCTCGGCGGACAGCTCGCGAGCGAGTTCAAGGAGTTCTTCCCCGACAACGCGGTTGAGTACTTCGTGAGCTACTACGACTACTACCAGCCCGAGGCATACGTTCCGCAGACCGACACATACATCGAAAAGGACTCGTCGATCAACGACGAGATCGACAGGCTTCGCCATTCGGCAACCGCCGCTGTGATGACGCGTCGAGACGCCATCGTCGTCGCGTCGGTGTCGTGCATCTACGGCCTCGGGACGCCCGAGCAATACGAGCAGAACATGCTTTATCTCCACAAGGGATCGGTGATCCCGCGCGACGACATCGTCCGCAAGCTCGTTGCCCTTCATTACGAGCGAAACGACGTCAATACCACGCGCGGCCGGTTCCGGGTACGCGGCGACACGCTCGAGGTCCATGCGGCGTACGAAGAGTCGCTGCTTCGTGTTGAGATGTTCGGCGACGAGGTGGAGAAGCTCACGTGGATCGACCCGGTGACGGGTGAGGTTCTGGGGCAGCCCGAGGGTCTGCGGATCTACGCGGCAAGCCACTACGTCACTTCCGACGACCGGATGCAGATCGCGATGAAGGGAATCGAAGAAGAGCTCGCCGAGCGACTGGCCGAGCTGGAGGCCCAGAACAAGCTGCTCGAGGCGCAGCGGCTCCGGATGCGAACGAACTACGACCTCGAGATGATGCGCGAGATCGGCTACTGCTCCGGCATCGAGAACTACTCGCGGCACCTCGACGGGCGAGCTCCGGGGGAGATGCCGTACACGCTCATCGACTACTTCCCGGACGACTTCCTCGTCGTCATCGACGAGTCGCACATCACGGTCCCGCAGCTCCACGGCATGTTCGAGGGCGACCTGTCGCGCAAGGAGACGCTCGTCGAGCACGGGTTCCGGCTCCCGTCCGCGCTCGACAATCGGCCGTTGCGGTTCGAGGAGTTCTTGTCCAAGGTCGGCCAGGTGCTGTTCCTGTCCGCAACGCCGGGCTCGTACGAGCTGAAGAACTCAAAGACCGTCGTCGAGCAGATCGTCCGGCCGACCGGGCTCGTCGATCCCGAGGTGATCGTCCGGCCGACGCGCGGCCAGATCGACGATCTCATTGGAGAGATCCGCAAACGCGTCGAGAAGGAGCAGCGCGTCCTCGTCACGACGCTCACGAAGAAGATGGCCGAGGACCTCACCGATTACCTGCTCGAGATGGGGCTGCGCGTGCGCTACCTGCACTCGGAGGTCGACACCGTCCAGCGCATCGAGATCCTTCGCGACCTACGACTCGGCGAGTTCGACGTGCTCGTCGGTATCAATCTCCTCCGGGAAGGCCTCGACCTGCCCGAGGTCACGCTCGTCGCCATCCTCGACGCCGACAAGGAAGGGTTCCTGCGCTCGGCGACGTCGCTCATCCAAATCATCGGCCGCACCGCGCGAAACGTCGAAGGACAGGTCGTCATGTACGCCGACCACCTGACCGACGCGATGCGGAGCGCCCTGGAGGAGACAAACCGCCGCCGCGACATCCAGATCGCGTACAACACCGAGCACGGCATCCAGCCGGAGACGATCCGGAAGAACGTGAACGACATCATTCTGCAGACGCGCGGAGATCACGCCGCGACTCCGGCGAAGGGATCCCGCCGGAAGCGCCGGACCGAAGCCGTCGAGATGCCGCTGGACGAGCTGAAGCGACTGATCTTCGTGCTCGAGGAGGAGATGAAGGACGCCGCTCGCGATCTACGCTTCGAGTATGCGGCGCGGCTGCGCGATGAGGTTCAGGACCTCAAGCGCGAGCTCCGAGAAGTGACCGGGCAACCGGCCTAGCCGCAGTCTCCTCCCGGTCCCTGTGTCGAGTCCTGCTTCTGCGGAGTGCTGCACGTCGGCCCGCTCGAGTCCAGCCGGGCCCAACCCTGCGCTTGCTGCGGGTTGTCTTTGTCGCCATCGGCGGCAGCGTACTGGCCGTCGAAGCTCACGATAATACGGCCGTCCGGCGAGGCATTGTCGTCGGAGCAAAGCTCGACGCCATTCGCGCCTCCGTAGAGCCGGCCCACCGGTGTATCGGTTCCGTCACCGCACTTCACGGCGTTGTTGCTCTCTTTCGAGCCGGACGGTCCGTCTGCGTGGGCCACCGACGGTACGGCAGCGAACAACAAGACAAAGGCAACAACCAATTTTGGCCGCAAAGCGTCTCCCTCCCCAGTTCGAAACTTCGCGTACCTCATGAGTACCATGTCGCGGCACGGGAATCCACATGACGTCCGACGCGATCAAGCTCGTCGTTCAGTGCGACGACTTCGGCATGTGTCACGCGGGAAACGTGGGCGCCGTCGAAGCGTTCAAGGACGGGATCCTCACACAAGCGTCTGTGATGGTGCCGTGTCCGTGGTTCCGTGAGGCGGCACGGCTCGCCAAGGAGCATTCACTCCCAGTCGGCGTGCACTTGACCCTGACATCGGAGTGGGACTACCTGCGATGGGGCCCGCTCACCAGTGGCCGCTCCCTCGTCGGGGACGACGGGCGGCTTCCGAAGACAATCGATGCCGTGCGGGAAAAGGCGAAGCAGGACGAGATGCTCGAGGAGTTCGTCGCGCAGGCCGAGCTGTTTCGCGGCGAAGGACTCGAGATCGGCTACTTCGACTGTCACATGGGAGTTGTGACGCCGGAGCCGTACGCAGCCGTTTGCGAGCGATACGGCCGGCCTTTCGACTACCCGATCGGCGACGTAGCCGTCGGGTTCGACTCGATTCATATGCTGTCTGGGCGCCCCCGTGCGGAGAAGATCCCGTACCTCGTCGACCGCATCTCGGCGCTCGAGCCGGGCAAGCACCTGATCGTGAGCCACTGCGCAGTCGACTCCGACGAGCTGCGGTCGATGACGTCGGACGACGCCGAGAACAACGAGTGGGCACTCGAATATCGCGTGTCCGACCTCGCTGCGCTGACGTCCGACGAGGTGAAGAAGGCCGTCGCGGATCGCGGCGCCGAGCTCGTGTCAGTAGCGGAGCTCGGCTAGCCCCAGCGACGCCCCCAAGCCGCGACGAACGCCAGGCCGATCCAGCGAAACTCCGGATCGTCAAGGCACCGGTCGCGGATCGCCCACTGCTTGGGTGTCACGTCACCCTTCGCCAGCACGGCCTCGCGGTAGCGGTCGAACGGGCCGCGGAAGCGCTCGTCACCGCCCCGCGCCACACGGAGTGTGACCTCGTTGTCGATCTCGGTGAGCCCGGCCTCCTCGAGCATGTTCGGGAGCCGGCGCCCGAATGTCATATCGAACGTGTGTGTCGACTCGACATGGCGTCGGATCGCGTTCATGACGTGAACGAAGGTGTCCGCGTCCGGATGGCTCTTGGTCACGACTTCCACCGAGAGGAGATCTCCGTCCTCCACGAGCAGTGCGCCTCCGGGACGCAGCGCTCGGACCATTCGGCGCAAGGCCGTCAGCGGTTCGGGGATGTGCATCAGGACGAGACGGGAGTGAACGAGATCGTAATGGCGCTCTTCGATCCCGCCGGCGGTGATGTCGTGCGTGCGCACCTCGAGATTTGGGATCCGGGCGTCATCGAGGAAACGCGGGTTGATGTCCGCGGCGACCACCTTGCCGCTTCGCCCGACGCGAGCGGCCATCCAGCGAGCGATCGATCCGGCTCCCGGGCCCACCTCGAGACACCGCCAGCCCTTGCGGATCCCGAGACTTTCCAAGTACCGGCGGGTGGTCGGATCACGGTTCTCCTCGAGCTTGCGGAGGCGGGCGAATTCCTCGTCGTGATCCGCCTGGTCGGCGAAGTAGCTCTGGCGAACGGCCATGGCGGACATGCAATTCCTCCCTCGCTCGTGGGAATCGAATCGTGGGCTACGCCGAAGGCGCCGGACAGGTCTTCATGGTCGTTGGAAGTGTGAAGTACGTCACACTTCGGCCAGCTTGGCCGCCACGAGCTCGGCTCGCGGGCGGGCGCCCATTTGCTCGTAGAGCTCCCGCGCTCGGCCGAGCTCGCGGGCATAGGCGTCGTCGTCTCCGCGCATGCGAGAGAGCTCGGCTATCTGTTCGCGCACGGCCGGCTCGAGTGAGACTTGGCCCGTCTGCTCGATCATCTCGATGCAGCTCCAGAGCTCTTCTTCTTCGTGTTCGACGTCGACGATTGCGGCGGCGCGCCGCGCCGCCGCAAGGACGATCCGGGCCTGGATCCACGCCGGCCGTGAGCCGACGCTCACGGCCTTGTGGCGCGCCTCCTCGGCCGCCTCGACGGCGAGTCCGACGTCGCCGCGACCGAGCTGGGCCTCGGCGATCGCGCACAAGATGAACGGCTCGGAATGGAGTCCGGTACGGCGCGTGCGAATGATCTCGAGTGCCTCCTCGAAATCGACGAGCGCCTCGCCCCACTCCGTTCGCAGTGCGTGCGCGCGTCCAAGCGCGAACCAGGAGCTCCACAGCGTCAGGAGCGAACCGGCCGGCTGCGAGATCTCGAGCGCCGTCCGCGCGTGGGCCATCGCCGTGATCGGATCCGATCTCAGCTCGGCGAGGTCGACGTGGCCCTGGTGCGCCCAGCACAGCACCTCATGCTCCGAGTGCTCGAGCGCAAGCTCGACGGCGCGGTCGAGCGCCTCCGATGCCTCGTTGCACCGTCCCATGTAGTTCAGGACGCGGCCGCGCTGCATCGCCAGCCAAATGAAGGGGCTGTAGCCGAGATGCTCGGCTCCCACGCGAACGTTGGTCGGGATGTCGCGCAGACCGGTCTCGGTGATCTCGAGGGCGCGGCGCAGGTCGCCGTCCTGCGTCGCCCAGCTCGACAGGTTGACGGCGGCCGCGAGGCGCAGGCCGCGAAGACCGACGCCGTCGGCGAGGTTGGCCGCTTCGCGCGAGAGGGCAATGGCTTGCGGAACGTCTCCCGACAGACCGCGATAGCGACCGAACACCAGAAGAAGCCGAGCGTGCGAACGCTGGTCGGCGCGGTGCATGGCGAGCGTGCGTCCCTCGTCGAACAAGCCTTGGGCTTCGGCTTCGCCGAGACCGTGCCGGGGGCCGAGGTTGAGAATGCCGAGGCACGCGGCGAGCGCCAGTCCTTCGGCGTCCGGTTCCGATGGATACGCACCTGTGTGGTCGCGCACAGCACGCCAGTGACGAAGTGCGGTTCCGGTATCGGTGTGTGCAGTCCAGTCGGCGGCACGGCGGTGCCATCGCGCCGCCTCCAGCCGTTCGCTCGCCTGCTCCCAATGGTGGGCGAGCAGCGCCGCACGTTCGTCGAGACGGTCGGCGTATGCGGCCTGGATGGCGCGGGCAACATCGGCGTGCACGCGCCGGCGGCGGTCGGTGAGCTGTGAACGGTAGGCGACATCTTCGGTCAGCGGATGGCGGAACGCATACTCGGGATCGGGGAATGGGGTCCGCTCGACGAGGAAGTCGGCTTCGATCAACGTGCGGATTGCGGCGTCCAGCTCGTAGGACGGCAAGTCGGCGACGCGCTCGAGGATCGCGCGCGCGACTTCCGGCCCGATGACAGATGCGATCTGCAGCACCGACTTCTCGCGATCCCCGAGACGGTCGAGGCGTGCCGCGACCACGGCTTGGACGGTCGGCGGCACCGTCGCGTCGTCCAGTCGTCCGGCCAATCGGTACGAGCCGCGTTCGCCGACGAGCGCGCCCGACTCGATCAGCGCATGGACGACCTCCTCGATGAAGAACGGGTTCCCGCCGGTGCGTCGCGCGATGTAGGCAGGGACCGACAGAAGCGTCGGATCGCGGCCCAGACGATCCTCGAGCAGCTCGGCGATCGCGTCGGTGTCGAGCGGACCGAGAACGAGCTGCCGATAGCTGGAGTGCGCCGTCCACTCCGGCCGGTACGTGGGCCGGTAGTTGACGATGAGAAGTGTCCTCGCGTCGGGAACGGCGTCCACAAGGTGGCCGAGGAAGGTCTGGCTCCCTTCGTCGAACCACTGTGCGTCCTCGATGAGCACGAGGGACGGGCCGCGGTCGGCTCGCGCGCGGATGAGATGACCGAGGACGCCGTACAGACGCTTCATTCGCGCGTCCGGGTCGAGCTGCGGGAACGGGAGGTCCGGATCGGGGACGCCGAGGAAGTCGAAGACGAGCGCGAGATCGTCCCGGAACCCCTCGTCGAGCAGCAGCAGGCTGCCGGCGATCTTCTGACGCGCGGCAACGGGGCCGTCGATCTCGTCGATACCGAAGTACCCGCGGAAGAGCTGCAGGATCGGCAGGAAGGGAAGGCCCCGGCCGTGCGGAAGACCGTGCGCCTCGAAAACTTTGATGCCGGATGCGCGGACGCGCTGGACGAACTCGTAGCAGAGCCGGCTCTTGCCGACGCCCGCCTCGCCGACGATGCCGACGACTTGACCTCGTCCCGACTCCGCGGCGTCGAGCGATTGGTCGAGCACCCTGAACTCTTCGCGTCGTCCGACGAAGCGCGACAGTCCACGCGCACGCGCGACGTCGAACCGCCGGTGATGCTCGCCCACGGACACGAGCCGGTGTACGCGCAGCTGATCGCGCACGCCCTTGATTCCGAACGTTCCGAGGTCTTCGAGCTTGAAGAACCCCTCGATGAGCTGCGCCGTCTCATCGGTGATATAGACGGAGCCCGGCTCAGCGAGATGTTCCATGCGCGACGCGAGATTGACCGCGTGTCCGACGGCCGTGTACTCCATGTGCATGTCGTCGCCGACGGCGCCGACGACCACCTCGCCCGAGTTCAAGCCGATCCGGACGGAGAAGCTCAGGCCGCGCTGCCGGCGCAGCTCTCGTGCATAGAGTCCGAGCGTCTCGTTGAGGTAGAGCGCGGCATAGCACGCACGATGCGCGTGGTCTTCGTGCGCGATGGGCGCGCCGAAGAGCGCCATGATGCCGTCGCCGAGGAACTGGTTCACGGTTCCCTCGAAGCGGTGCACGCCTTCGGTGAGGATCTCGAAGAAGCGCTCGAGCAACGTGCGCAACTCTTCTGGATCGACGTCTTCGGCGATGTCCGTCGACCCCTTGACGTCGGCGAACATGACCGTGACCTGCTTGCGCTCGCCTTCAATCGACGAGCGTGTGCTCAGGATCTTCTCGACGAGGTGGGATGGCGGCCGAACATAGACGCGCGGTGCTTCGTAGGACGGTGGGGAGGGCGGCTCGGTCGTTAGACGCGTGCCGCAGCCGTCGCAGAAGCGCGCGACGTCACGATTGTCCTGCCCGCATGAGGGACACCTCATGCCTCAATTGTGCCTGTTGCAAGGAGTCGCTTCGCTCCATCCTGAACTACCGCCCGGTGAACCGCGCTTCGCGGCGCTCGAGAAACGCGGCGACGCCTTCCTTGTGATCCTCGGAGCGGAAGCAGGCTGTGAGCGCCGCAACGTGCTCGCGCATGTGCTCGGATAGGTCGCGCTCGAGTCCGCGATCGACGAGGTCCTTGATCAGCCGCTGCGAGAAAGGCGAACCCGCCTCGAAGCGGCGCGCCTCTTCGCGCGCCGTCTCTTCTAACTGGTCGGGTTCTACGACCCGTTGAACGTAGCCGAGCGCGAGTGCTTGCTCTGCACTCAGGAATTCTCCGGAGTAGAGGAGTCGCAGGGCGGCCGGGAGCCCGATGATCCTCGGCAGCAGCCACGTCCCGGCCCCCGTATCCGGGACGAGCCCGCGGTGGACGAAGTTCCAGGCGAACCGTGCGTTCCTCGACGCGATGCGCACGTCGCACTGCGAGGTGAACTCGGCCCCCATACCGACGGCTGGGCCGTCGACGGCGGCGATGACCGGCTTCGGGCACGACGCCAGCGGCCACCAGACGTCGGAATCATCTGCCTCGCCGCGCACCGGACGGCTCTCCCCGGGCACGGTGTTGAGGTCGGCGAGATCGGTCCCCGCGCAGAACGCGCCGCCGGCTCCGGTGACGATGAGCACGCGCGCCTCGTCGTCTGCGCCGGCCTTGCGCACGGTCTCGATGAACTCGGCCAGCATTGCGAACGTCATCGCGTTGCGCTTCTCGGGACGGTCGATCGTGATCGTCCCGATGCCGCCGTCGACTTCGTAGCGGATATGACTCATTCAGAGCACCGATGATCCCGACCGCGATCACGGCCGGGACGTCGCCCCGGTTGTGCCACGCGTGGCGCGTCCCGTTTTGGACGACGGTATCTCCGGGCTTCAGCGTGACCTCGGCGCCGTCGTCGAGCTCGAGCGTGATCTCACCGGAGAGGACGACCTCGAAGTCGACGGTCTGCGTGGTGTGCATGCCCGGGTGGTCCGGCTCCATGTGTTGTGCCATGCCCGGGAGCTTCTCCTCCAGCTCCTGCAGCGCCGCGGCGATGTCGATGTTCTCGGGTGCCGCGGTGGACTCAGGCGGCAAGGTGAAGAAGCCCCACCGAAAACCGCCGGGCGGCGGGAAATAGGTGTGCTGAGGCGTCGGCGAGCCGTCTGTCGACAGCTTCGGGGTCTCGTCGTTGCCCCACAGCCGGTGGAACTCCGTTCCAGGCAACAAGGCGAGCGTGACCGGCTCGACCTGCTCGTCGCCGACGAAGACGGACTTGCCGTCCGCATTCACACCGGTCACAACCCGTCGAACCTTCATGACCCCTCCTCCTCTGGAATCCGGACATCGACCACTTCCGGCGGCATGCCGTACAAGCTCAGGAACACGTTGCGCCGGATGTCGCCCTCGAGCGTCGCCGCTCGCGCTTCCGGCGTGACGCGGAGCTTCGCCTTCGTGTCGAAGTTGATCTTGACCTCGTTGTAGCGCCGCACGGGATTCGGCGGATGGCTCGGCTCCCGCTTGAAGCCCGGGTGGGGGAGCGTGCGGGGGAACAGCCACATGTGCCCGACGTTGTGCGGCAGGAAGTCGGACGCATGGTTGAACCACACCTCGTCGTAATCGTTCTGGTGCGCGGGAGCGCCGAAGCTTCCGTCGGGTGACGGCTGCGCCGGGGACGGCGGCGGGACGAGCACATTGAAGAACCACGACTTGCTCTCACTCATCAGCACTGCGTGGGCCGGTGGGGGAAGGAAGCCGCGGGAGGTTCCGGGAGCCGGGACGTCCCAGACGTTCATCTTGAAGATCACCGGGTCGCCGACCCAGCCGGTGACGTCCTGCGTCGGATCGAAGTCGTAGGTGAGCGTGTGGTAGGCGCCATCGGCCCACGTGCGCACGTCTGTTTCGCCGTCTGCGCTGGAGCCGCTGCCGGGAATCGGCAAGACCATGTTCGAGAAATCGACGAACATGCTCACGAAGCCGACGGCGTCCCACATCGCGTCGTCGGCGCATGCGATCTCTTCGGCGACCTCGAAGATGAGGACGGCATTGTCGTCTGTCGACGGACGTTCCCGGAACGCCAGACCCTTGCCGACGACGACGAAGTCGCCGGCCGACGCGCTCAGGGGGCCGAGCTCTGTTTCGATCGCGAACTCGCCGCGGTGGTAGAAGCGGATCTGGTTGTAGTCGGTGTTCTTCTCGCAGAACGGCATTGCGTGCGCGCGCCGCGAGAGAAGGACACGGATCCCATCGCCCTCGAGCAGGCACGTCGGCTCACCCGTCGCGTCGCGAAGGTCAGACGGCTCGACGCGGCCGGTGTCGACGCCGCAGAACATGATGTCGTCGCTCGACCATCGCGTCGGAACGCCCGCGTTGTGGCGGCGATAGATGTGTACCCAGTCGCCGAAGAAGCCCTTTTGGGTGTAGACCTCGTCCGAGTGTTCCGGGATGCCCGTCGGTGGGTGCGGGACGTCCCCCTGCCTGAAGACGGGCATCAAGCCGTCCCGTCCGAGGGGCTCGCTTCGCTCGATCCATAGACCGTCGAGAGATCCGCGGCGATGCGTTGAGACTTGAAGCGGCCGTCGGCGATCTCGCCGATGACGATGCCGGGGACGTCGACGTCGCGCCCGTCGGCGAGTGAGTAATGGGCGACGACCTCGAAGATGACGATGTCGTCTTCCGCCTGCCAGGCGTTGCGTACCTCGTGGACGATGCTGCGAACGATCGGGTTCGCCATGCCGCCGCGCATGAGGCGGTCGATGGCGTCCCAGCCGACGACCTCAGGGTGGTGCGCGATCTTCAGCGTCGCTTCGGGCGTGAAATACTGGTCGCACTCATCGAGGCGTCCTTCGTCCATGAGCGCGTAGTAGCCCTTGATCCACTCGAGCGTTTCCGGACTGGCTCGCACCTGCGAAGTGAACTACGAGAGGTGCCCTCGCAGCCAGTCGGCGATCAGGTCTGCGGTGTCGTCGCGTGCGCTTTCCGGCGTCAGGAGGTAATGGTCGCCGGTCACCATCTCGAGTTGCTTGTCCTGGGAGCCGAGCGAATCGAAGATCAGCTGCGCGTCGCTCGGATAGCAGCCTTGGTCGGCCGTTGACTGAATGACGAGTGACGGGCACTGGACCTTCGCGAGGTTGGGACCTCCGCGGCACCTCGACTCCTGAAGCGACCACATCGACAGCCACGACCGGCACGTGCTCACCGCTCCGATGCCCCACGGGCCGTAATTCGCGCGCTTAGGGTCCCCGAAGTAACAGCCGACGGTGCGCTCGGAGGGATCGATGGCGAGGTCCAGGAACCGAAGGTCGGCCCACACGCGGTAGATGTTGAAGGTTCGGTCGTAGGAGCCGGCCGCCTCGAGCCTCGCGATCTCCTCCTTCGCCCATCTCGTGATCCGTTCGTTCCGAGCGACCTGGGCCGCGCGATAGCGCTCGATGAACTCGGCGGAGTATGGAGGGCCGTTGTCCGGATTGAACATGTCGAGGGCCGGATCGGCGCTCAACAGGTCGGTCTCATCGGTAACGGACGGATCGATCCAGGCTGTGTGCACTTCCGGACGGCCCGGGTGGGCGCACAGCGAGATGAAGAGGTCGCCCGGCGCGTCGCCGAGGGCCTGGTGGGCGGACATGAGCGAAGCGCCGCCCGAGTTCCCGAGCAGGACGACGTTGTCGATTCCGGCTTCCTCGCGGAGCCAGCGCACGCCGGCGCCGATATCGACGAGCGCCGGCTCGAGGATGAAGTAGGCGCCGTTGCCGCGAAAGCGTGTGTTCCAGCCGAGGAAGCCGTAGCCGCGTGCCGCCATGAAGTCGGCGAGATAGTGCTCGCTGAAATCGATGTCGTAGTGGGTCGCGATGAGAGCCGTCTTCGGACGTGTTCCATCGGACGTGTAGTAGACGCCCTGGCACGGATAGCTGCCGTGCCCTGCCCTGGCCGACGTCGGCGACGCCAGGGAGACGAACTCCCGGGAAACCCTCACGCTGTTCCGAGGCCCTCCAGAGCAAAAGCAACGGCCTCGTCCTCGGACATGGCTCGCGCGACTTCACGCAGCTGGAGTCCGCGCTCCTTCCCGATAGCCTCTCTCGCCATCCGTATGTAGTGGACGAAGAGCGGATACGAAACCGGCGAACGAAGTGGTTTGATCTGATCGAGCGTACGAGAACGAACCCATGCGAGCAGAAGCGACGAGCGCTCGTGATGACCTTCGATCGCAGCAACCGCGGCGAATCCGACGAGAGCTTCCTCGAGAGACCCGGGCATCCCGGACCGGCGGATGTCGTCGATCCACTTCGACAACAGTTCTTTGGCTCGATCGAGCTCGCCGACGTCTGCGAAAGCCGTGCTTGCGGTGGCGACCACGCCGCTCTTCCACGTGCGCCACGTATCGAGCAGAGTTACGGCGCGCTCTGCGTGGACTAAGGCTCCCCCTCGATCGCCGCGAACAAGCAGGAGGCTGGTGAGAAGGCTCAATGCGGCCATGAGCGCGCCTTTGTGGTGATCCGGATCAAAGAGTCGAATGCTCTCCTCGAGCGGTGCGACGGCGTCCTCGAAGTTTCCCATCGTGGTTTCCGCGAAGGCGTGCATATATCTCGCGTAAGCAGTGGCGAACGGTGAGACCTGGATGCCGATCGCGTAGGCCTCGTTGATTTGGCGCCGAACGTCCTCGGCGAGCGCGGCGTCGCGACTGAAGCCGGCAACGACGGAGTAGCTCATCGCGCGTTGCATGAGCGTCATTGCGAGCGGAGCGGAAGGCTTGTCGTCGGCCGCTGCGATCGCTCGGTCCGCGAATTCGAGTGCGTCGGCGTCCGTTAGCCACATCGCTGCCTGCGCGGCGGCCATCAGGCATCCAAGACGACTTTCGGTTGAGATGTCGAGGTCTTCGGGACGCGCGTAGGTCGTCCAGCGCAAACCCTCGTCGCCGTAGATCGACCACAGCCCGAACATTCGCCCGGCCATGCGCGCGATGAGATCGGCGCGGTCTTCTCCCGCCGACCACTCCAGAGCGGCGATGAGATTCCCGTGCTCGGCATCGAGCGAGTCCGTCACGATGAAGCTCGTGAACGCATAGTCCCATGGGATCGCCTCGACCCAATCGAGATACCAGTCGCGGTGCGCGCTGTGGATCTGCTCGGCCTCGCCGGCGTTCTTGAGCTTCTCGGCCGCGTAGATCCTGACCGTTTCCAGAAGCCGGTAGCGGCTCCGCTCGCCCTCCTCCTCGGCGGTTGCCAACGACTTCGCGACTAAAGACGCGAGGAGATCGAGCACGTTGTCTTGCGGGACTTGGTCGTCCGAGATGATGCCCTCGGCGGCCTCGAGCGTGAAGCTGCCGGCGAAGACGGCGAGTCTTCGCAGCGCGATCTTCTCGAGGTCGGTCAGCAGGTCGTGACTCCAATCGAGCGTCGCTTCGATGGTCTGCTGGCGCTGTACGCGGCGGCGGCCTCCGGCAAGGAGACGGAAGCTCTCCGCCAGTCGATCGTCGATCTCGTGCGGCGTGAGGTGGGAGATCCGCGACGCGGCGAACTCGATCGCCAGGGGAATGCCATCCAGGCGACGGCATATGGAGATGACGGCGCCGACGTTGTCCGGTGTTAAGTCGAATCCGGGGCGCACCTCAACGGCGCGTGTCTTGAAGAGGCTGACGGCTTCCGACGACTCGACCGATCCGTTTTCGGGCAGCGACATCGAAGGAATGGTGAACGCGCGCTCTCCTTCGATCTCGAGTCCCTCACGGCTCGTCGCGAGGATCGTGACGTCCGGGCACGTCGTGAGGATCCGATCGGCAATGTCGGCTGCGGTATCCCGAAGGTGCTCGCAGTTGTCGAGCAGGATCAAGCAATGCCGGCGAGACAGGAACTCGTACAGGAGCTCGGTCGCCGAGCCTCCAACGGCACCCGCCGTGCTCTCGCCGAGCGGAACACCGACGGCGCCCGCGACCGTACCGGCGACCAGACCCGGCTCCGAGATGGGCGCGAGATCGACAAAGAACACGCCGTGCGAATACGCATCGAGGAGTTCGGCTCCCACTTGCAGTGCCAGCCGCGTCTTGCCGCATCCGCCGACCCCGGTCAGCGTGACGATTCGGTTTTCGTCGAGGAGCTTGCGAATAAGCGCGATCTCGCTCTCGCGTCCCACGAATGTCGAACGCTGAGCCGGGAGATTGTGACTGAACGACTCGAGAGATCGGAGGGCGGGAAAGTCGTTCGCCAACCCATCGGCGACCACCTGGAAGAGTCGCTGGGGCTCGCCGAGGTCCTTCAGACGGTGGGGGCCGAGGTCTTTAACGGTTGCATGGGACGACACAAGGTCAGCTGTCGTTTGCGAGAGGAGGATCTGGCCGCCGTGTCCGGCGTCAGAGATGCGCTTCGCGCGATGTACCTCGTGTCCGACGTAGCCGCCCTCGCGGACGAGTGCCTCGCCGGTGTGCACTCCCATGCGTACTCGCAGTTCGTGGTCGGCCAACGCTCGCTGTCCGTCGATAGCAGCTTGGACGGCGTCTCCCGCACGCGCGAAGGCGACGAAGAACGAATCACCCTCAGTCCCAACTTCGGCGCCGTTGTGCTCCACGAAGGCGGGCCGTAGGAGGTCGCGATGTGCTTGCAGTGCTTCGGCCCACCGTTCGTCGCCGAGTGCCGCAGCGGATTCGGTCGAACGCTCGATGTCGGTGAAGAGAAACGTGACCGTGCCGGACGGGAGCTCAGGCACTCAACACCTCAAGCGCGCAGGCAACCGCTTCGTCCTCGGACATTGCGGCTCCCTTCTCTCGGCAGAGCGCGGCTTGCTCGGCCCCAAGCGCCTCGCGCACGACGGCAACGTAGTGACGGTAGATGGCGAAGGCCATCAGCGAGGGTGGAAGGACGCCGGCCCCGATCGTCCGCGACCTGACCCACGCCAGGAGGTTGGAAGCGCGAATCGCATCGCCCGACAGATGGGCTATGGCCGCGGCGCCGGTGATCATCTCGCACAGCTGAGCGACCCCGAGCCGCCGTGTCTCCTCGAAGTTCTCGCGAAGCATGGCTTTCCCTCTCGGGATGTCGCCGGAACCCGCGATCGCGACGGCGGGCGTCATGATCCAGCTTCCGAAGACCCTCGACCGCTGTTCCCAGCGGTGCGCACCGGCGAGGTAGCGCTCCGCTGCCGCGAGCGCTCGTTCGTGATCACCGGCAACGTGCGCCGCCGCAGCGAGATCCTGGAACCAGCCCGCGAAGAAGTCGGAGTCCATGTCGGCGCCATGGGCGAGTAGGTCGACCGCGGCCCGTACGTCTCCGAGTGTGAGCTCGACGACGCCGGACCACATGAGCAGTCGCGGTTCCCATGTGTCGCCGATCCCGAGAGAGCGGGCGATGTCGCGGGCGTGCTCGATGTCACGTCGTGCCGCATCCGCAAGGGAAACATCCCGCATCCACTGCGACAGAACCGATCGGCGGAAGGCTCTTGGGCCGAGCACGGCGATGAGCGGCGAACAAGGTTCGCCGCCGGCCTCGTCGACCGCTCGATCGAACAGCGCTAACGAGTTGTCGGGTCCGAGAGGCGCCGCGATGTTGAGACACGCGACGCGTTCGTCGACGGAAAGCTCAAGTGTCGCGAGATCGTCGACGTGGAGCTTTGCCAGCACGGATCCAGCAACGTCGCGTTGCCAGTTCTCCAGCCACGGGGGAGCGAGCCGTGCTGCCATCGAGGCCACGAGATCGAGCCGACCCTCGGTCTCGGACCACTCGAGCGCGGCGAAGAGGTTGCCGCGCTCATCGACCAGTGCCAAGCCGACCGCATCGCTCAAGTACAGCTGCTCCCAAGTGAACGACTTCAGCCAGCGCAGGTATCTGTCCCGATGCCGAGAACGGAAGGAGTCCGCCTCACCGGCCTCTCTGAGCTTCTCCGAGCCGTAGAGCCGGACGGGCTCGATGAGGCGGTACCAGGCCTTGCCTTCATGGTCCTCGTTCACGACGAGCGACTTGGCAACCAGCGACCCGAGCAGGTCGAGGACCGATGAGGGAGCGAGTTCATCACTCGCGCAGATCTCCTCGACGGCCGCGAGCGGGAAGCGACCGGTGAAAACCGCGAGGCGTCTCAGGAGGACCTGCTCGGCAGATGGCAGCAAGTCGTAGCTCCAGTCGAGCGCGGCCTGAAGCGTCTGCTGTCGTTGCACGCGGCGCCGTCCGCCTGTGAGCAGTCGGAACATGTCGTCCAGTCGCGAGGCGATCTCCTGCGGCGGGAGATGGGCGATCCGCGCGGCCGCGAACTCGAGAGCGAGCGGCATGCCGTCCAGACGGCGGCATATCTCGGCGACGGCCCCGGCGTTGCTCGGGGTGATCTCGAAATCGGACCGGACGGATTTCGCCCGTGCCTTGAAGAGGCTGACGGCCTCAGACGAGCTCAGGTCGTGAGAGTCGTCCGGGACGGAAAGCGACGGGACCTGCCACGTCTGTTCACCCTCGATAGCGAGGGCCTCCCGGCTGGTGGCTAAGACGGAGACGTCCGGGCAACGCGCCAGGATGAGATCCGCCGCGTCCGCGCATCCGTCGAGGAGGTGCTCGCAATTGTCGAGGATCACAAGGCACTTGCGACGCGCGAGGAAGCCGAGGACGGTTTCGGCCGAGTCGGCCGCGGCGGCCAGCGCGTCGCGCGGTTCCCGCGAGACGATCTCGCTTGCGATCGCCTGCATAACGAGCGATGGCTCCGTAACCGGTGCGAGGTCCACGAAGAACACTCCATCCGGATACCGGTCGAGGACTTCGGCTCCCGCTTGCAACGCGAGTCTCGTCTTCCCGGAGCCGCCGACTCCGGTCAGCGTCACGAGTCGCTGCTCGCTGAGCAGTTCCCGGAGTTCTTTGAGTTCCCGCTCGCGTCCGATGAATGTGGTGCGCTGCTGGGGAAGGTTGTGCGCGAACGCCTCGAGCGAACGGAGCGGAGGGAATTCGCCCGGGCCCACCTGAAAGATCTGCTCCGGCTCGCCGAGGTCCTTGAGGCGATGGGGGCCGAGATCGAGCAGTTCGGGCCCGTCGTGGATGAGATCCGCCGTCGTCCGCGAAACGAGGACTTGGCCGCCGTGCCCTGCATCACAGACGCGTTTGGCCTTGTGGACATCGTGACCGACGTACTCTCCGCTTCTGACGAGGGCCTCGCCGGTGTGGATGCCCATGCGGACGCGCAACGGGTGGTCGTCAAGTTTGTGCTGCCCGTCGATCGCAGCCTGCAAGGCCTCGTGCGCACGAGGGAAGGCGACGAAGAACGAGTCACCTTCTGTGCCGATCTCGTGTCCGCCGTGCAGTTTGAACGCCTCACGCAACAGCTGGCGGTGGGTATCGAGGAAATCCGCATACGCCTCGTTCCCCACGGCTTCGACCGTTTGCGTTGACCGTTCGATGTCGGTGAACAGGAACGTGACCGTTCCCGACGGCAGCTCAGCCATCGAGCCCTTCTAGCGCGTACGCCATCGCGTCGTCGATCGACATCGCCTTCCCGTCGAGCCGTGTCTGCCGAACGATGTTGCGGTGAAGCGCCTGCCGCACCCGGGGGGAGTAGTGCAGGTACAGGGCGTACGAGCCGCCGGTGCGGAAGGGCGTCGCCATATTCGGCGCGTCGCCCAGATACCGGCCCGCGGCAAAGAGACGCGACGCCCGCGCCGGGTCGCCGTGAATGGCCGCGACGGCTCCGCAGAACACGAGCGCTTCGTTGAGCCACAGGCTGACGCCCCAGCTCAGCGCCTTGTGGATCGACGCCCGGAGCTGCTCGTTCGCACCCTCGTAGTCGCCGATCCCGGCGAGTGCGAGAGCGAGCGAGTTCGATCCGAGGCCGGGCTGGCCGCCGACCTCCTCGACATCAAAGGCCGTTCGCGCCGCGGCGAGCGAACCCTCCGGGTCGCCGAGGATGTGCCGGGTTACGGCGAGGGCCGACGCGCATCCGATGACGCTGATCGACGGCACTCGCCACGTCTCCATCGCGGCTTGGAGGTACCGGTCGGCCGTCTCGACGTCGCGAAGAATGAGCTCGACTTGTCCGGCGAGGACGAGCGCGAACGCTTCCCAAGCCGGGCCGGCCTGCGCCCCGATGGCGATCGCCTTCTTCGCCCAGCCGCGCGTTTCGGCGATCGCCTCCTCGTCTCGCGCCATCTCCGCGACGACACCGGTAAAGACGGCGCCGAGGGATCGCGCGATGACTTGGTGCGGGAACGGCCGGCCGGCCGCGACTTCGATCGCTTTCGCCGCATAGTCGCGTGCGTCTCCCGACACCCGAAGGATCGCGCACGCCGCCAGTCCCGCGTACGCCGCCACGAGATCCTCGTCGCTCAGACTTGCGTGCTCGACGGCCGCCGTCAGCCATTCGTGAGCTTCGTCGGAATAGCCACCGTTCCACGACAGCGTGAGGAGCCGGTTCGCCATTCGACCCACGAGGTCGTACTCGCCTTGAGCGATCGACCATTGAATGGCAGCGCGCAGGTTTGAGTGTTCGGCGGCGAAGGACTGGAACGCCGCGAATCCGAATGTTGCTTCGTCCGGCGGGAACGACTCGAGCCAGGCGAGATAGTGGTCGCGGTGGCGGGCGCGCATCGATTCGGCCTCACCCGCGCGTGACAAGTGCTCGGCCGCGTACAAGCGAACGGGCTCGAGCAGCCGGTAGCGAGTCTCGAACCTGTCTTCCCGCGCAAGAACGAGCGACTTTGCGACGAGTGAGCCGAGCAAGTCGACGACGGACCCAAGCGCGAAGCCGTTCTCGGCACAGATCGCCTCGGCTGCGTCGAGGGTAAAGTTTCCGGAGAACACGGACAAGCGGCGGAGCAGCGCGCGTTCGTCGTCGCTCAGCAGCTCGTAGCTCCAATCGAGTGACGCTTCGAGTGTCTGCTGGCGCTGGACACGGCGGCGCGCGCCGGTGAGCAGACGGAACATGTCACCGAGGCGGTGCGCGATCTGCTGCGGAGACATGTGGGCGACGCGCGACGCCGCCAGCTCGATGGCCAGCGGGATGCCGTCGAGGCGTGCGCAGATGTCGCGCACGATCGCGATGTTGTCGGCGTTCAACTCGAAGCTCGGTTGTACGGCTTGGGCCCGGGCCGTGAACAGGCGCACCGCTTCCGATTGCTCGGCCTCCGCAACGCTTTCTGCGACCTTCATGGACGGTACGCGCCAGGATTGTTCTCCTTCGACGCCGAGGGTCTCCCGGCTCGTCGCGAGCACGCTGACGTTCGGACAGTGCGCAAGCACGCGATCGATGAGTTCGGCGCAGCCGTCGATGAGGTGCTCGCAGTTGTCGAAGATGAGCAGGCTCCGGCGCCGTGCGAGGTGATCGACGATGAGATCGGAGATCGGCATCGGGGTGGAGCCCATAAGGCCTCCGCCGATCATCATGCCGAGCGCGTCGGCAACTGTTCGCGGAATGAGCGACGCATCCGAGATCGGTGCGAGCTCGACGAGGAAGACGCCGTCCGGGTACAGGTCGATCTCTTCGGCTCCCACCTGGAGCGCGAGCCGTGTCTTTCCGGTTCCGCCGATGCCGGCCAGCGTCACGAGGTTGTGACGCTCGAGGAGCTTCCGGACGTCGGCGATCTCGCGCTCGCGTCCGATGAACGCCGAGCGCTGCTGCGGCAGGTTGTTCGTGAACGTCTCGAGCGATCGCAGCGGCGGGAAGTCCGAACGGAGGTCCTCATCGGTGAGCTGGTAGATGTGCTGCGCGTCGCCGAGGTCTTTCAGCCTGTGTGGGCCGAGGTCGGTGAGCGACGCTTCGGCCGGGAGGTCGGGTAGCAACAGCGGCGCCGTCGTGTCGGAGACGAGGATCTGCCCGCCGTGTCCGGCGTCGCAGATGCGCTTGGCCTTGTGGACGTTGTGCCCCACGTACTCGCCCTGGCTTATGACCGCCTCGCCCGTATGCAAGCCGATGCGGACGCGGACGGGGAACTCCTCGGGCCACGGATGCTCCTGGATCGAGCGCTGAGCCGCGAGGGCGGCGTCCATGGCTTGGCTTGCCCGGGCGAAGGCGAAGAACAGCGCGTCGCCCTCTGTGCCGAACTCGACCCCGTTGTGGCTGGTGAAGGCCGCGCGGAGCAGACCGCGGTGGACCTGGAGGAGCTCGGCGTAGCGCTCGTCGCCGATGAGCACGAGGCTCTGCGTCGAGCGCTCGATATCGCTGAACAGGAACGTCACCGGGCCCGAGGGCACCGGCGTCACTGGCGCGTTGTCGACCAAAGGCGTCTCTCTCCCCGAGACATTGTGGGGCCCCAAGCCCTACCCGCGCTGTGACTTGTTACACATTGCGCGCTCCCGCGCGCTCCCAGTTGATCGGGGGCGCTCACGCGCCCTTCGGGCGCTGCGCCCCCCGAACCCCCCGCGGAACCAGTTGCGAGATTGCTTGAGGGCTTGTGGCTGTGCGAAACCAACTACCGGCAGTTGAGCTGGGGGAGTACCGTCGTCGAAGCCAAATCAAGGGGGAGCCGTGTACAAGTCGATCGTGGTCGGGACTGACTTCTCGGAAACGGCCGGCCAGGCCGTCGATCATGCCGCTGAGATCGCCAAAGCCTTCGGGGCAACGCTGCACATCGTCACCGCGTTCAAGCCGGCCATGACAACGAGCATCGCCGCCTCGAGCCTCGAGGCCATGGCCGTCGGGGGAGCCGAGTTCCTTCAGGAAGCCGACAGCAAGATCGCGGACGAGGTGGACGCAACCCTCGCGAAGCTTTCGAAGAAGCTCTCATCGCACGGCGTGTCGGTGAAGGTCCACGGCTGCGCGGGAGATGCTGCGGACGCGCTCATCGACGTGGCCGAGAGCAACAAGGCCGACCTGATCGTGGTGGGGAATCGCGGGATGGGCGGGGTCAAGCGCTTCGTGCTCGGCAGCGTCCCGAACAAGATCTCGCACCATTCCCCCTGCTCGGTGCTGATCGTTCACACGAGCTAGGAGCCGACCCGGGGCAGGGCGTCACGAGCCGCGCGCGGCTCGCTTTTCCTTCTTCGCCTTGCGCTTCTCCTTGAGCGACTTGCCTTTCTTCTTGGAAGCCGCGTCTTTCTTCGGTTCGCCTCTGCCTTTCACGTCGGTCCCTCCTACGTCGAAGGAACTCCAATCTTAGGGGGCGGGCTAATGCCGCATCCTGATCATGAGGGATATCCGACATACCGTCGACGTACTCCGGGGTAATCTCGCTTCCGCTGTCGTCGGCCTGGATACAATCAGAGGCCCGAACGCTTGTTCGGGGGCCCTGCGGAGGGACTGTGAGCGACACCATTCACGTCAGGGGTGCGCGCGAGCACAACCTGAAGAACGTCACGCTCGACCTGCCCCGGGACTCGCTCGTCGTCTTCACCGGGATCTCGGGCTCGGGCAAGTCGTCGCTCGCCTTCGACACGATCTACGCGGAGGGACAGCGACGGTACGTCGAGTCACTTTCCGCTTACGCCCGGCAGTTCCTCGGCCAGATGGAGAAGCCGGACGTCGACATCATTGAGGGGCTCTCGCCGGCCATCTCGATCGACCAGAAGTCGGCGTCGCGCAACCCCCGATCGACGGTGGGCACGATTACCGAGGTCTACGACTACCTTCGCCTGCTCTACGCGCGCATCGGCAAGCCCCACTGCCACCAGTGCGGTCGTCCCATCCAGCGACAGACGGTCGAGCAGATCACCGACTCGATCCTCGACTGGGACGACGGAACACGGCTGATGGTCCTGGCGCCGATCGTCAAGGGCCGCAAGGGTGAGTACGAGTCGCTTCTCGGCGATCTCGCCCGCAAGGGGTTCTCCCGCGCGCGCGTCGATGGTGAGATGCAGGACCTCACAGAGAAGATCCGGCTCGCCCGGTACAAGCAGCACACGATCGAGGTGGTCGTCGACCGCATCATCCTCAAGCCGGACATTCGCTCGCGTCTGGCCGATTCGCTCGAGACGGCGATGGGGCTCACGCAGGGTGTCGTCGACGTCGAAGTCGTGAACGGCGACGGTGGCAACGGAGAACGTCACTCGTTCTCGCAGAACTTCGCGTGCCTCAACTGTGGGATCAGCTTCGAGGAGCTGGCGCCGCGACAATTCTCGTTCAACACGCCGTACGGTGCGTGCTCGCACTGCACCGGCCTCGGCTCCCGGCTGGAGGTCGATCCGGAGCTCGTCGTCTCGGACCCCGACTTGTCGGTGT
>DASQWC010000167.1:0-23798 GCA_035640475.1 Actinomycetota bacterium
CCTCGTCAGCAATCGCGGAACAAGCCGACTCCCGAGCGATCCCGTCCCGCCGGTGACGAGGACCTCGGTCATCGCTTGGGTCTTCGCGTGGGCTTGCGCTTGGCCGGTTTCCGCTTGACCGCCTTCCGGCCCCGAGGCGGCAACACCGGGAGCGCGAGGTGGGGCCTCGTGCGCATGTCGGGAGCGAGCGGCTTGTGGCGCTTCAGCGCGTCGAGGGCGAGCTTGAGTCCCGTCTCCATTTGGGGGTCGCGACCCTTCGCGTAGTCCTGCGGTGTGATGTCGACGTCGTGCGTCGGGTCCGTCCCGTAGTTCTCGACCCCCCACCCGACGTCGCGGAACCAGAAGGAGAACTCCGGCTGCGTAGTCACGCCGTTGTCCACGAGCACGTGCCGCATGTTGATGCCGACCACGCCGCCCCACGTGCGCTTGCCGACGACCGGGCCGAGCTTCTTCAGCTTGAAGACGTGCGTGAAGATGTCGCCGTCCGAGGCGGCGAGCTCGTTCGTCAGGCACACGAGCGGGCCGGCCGGAGAGTCGGACGGGTACGGGTCGGGCCGGCCCCAGCGCGTCACGTCGTAGCCGAGCCGTTCGCGCGCGAGCTTCTCGATGATCAGCTGTGAGACGTGACCGCCGCCGTTGAAGCGAACGTCGACGATGAGTGCGTCGCGCTCGACCTCCGACAAGTAGTACCTATGGAACTCCGCGAAGCCGGGTGGACCCATGTCCGGGATGTGGACGTATCCGACGCGGCCGTTCGTTCGTTCGTGGACGAGGGCGCGGTTGGTCTCCACCCACTCGCGGTATCGAAGTGGACGCTCATCGGCCAGCGTTCGCACGACGACCGTTCGCGGGTTCCGTCCGCGCGCGTCGCCGACGACCAGCTCGACATCGATGCCGGCTTGATGGACGAGCAGCGACTGCGGCGAAACGTCCTCAGCCGTTGCCTGACCGTTGACGGCCAGGATCGTGCTGCCTTCTTTTACGTTGATGCCGGGTGCCGCCAGCGGTGAGGACAACCGCGGGTCCCAGCTGTCGCCGCGCACGATGTGATCGACGACCCAGCGCGCATTGCGGAGCGAAAGGTCGCAGCCGAGCTGGCCGACACGGTACGGCGGTGGCGGCCGAACGTCGCCGCCGATCTCGTAGGCATGCGATGTTCCCAGCTCGCCGAGCATCTCCCACATCAGGTCGGAGAACTCGAGGCGGCTCGCCACCTTGTCGACCAGCGGCAGGTAGCGCTCGTAGATTGCGTCCCAATCGACGCCCGACATGTCGGCCACCCAGAAGTGCTCGCGCTGGAAGCGCCACGCCTCGCGGTACATCTGGCGCCATTCGGTTGGTGGATGTACCGAGACGCGAATCCGACCTGTATCGATCCAGCCGCTGCGCCGGCCGGGGGGCTCGTGCTCGTTCTTCACGTCGGGCTTCTCTCCGGCCCGCAACGCGCGCAGCCTCCGGCCCGCCTGATAGACGAGCGTCGAGCCGTCTGCCGAGACCCGAAAGCCGGTCACGCCGCCGACGATCATGTCGAGCTTCAGCTCGTTGAGGTCGTAGACGTCGATCTTTCCCTTTGGTTGCTCGTCGACGTCGAACCAATCCTGCTGGAGCGTGCCGGAGACGGGGACGCTCGTGAAGAGCACCTTGTTCCGGATGCCCCAGACCTGCGTGTAGCGTCCTTCGGGCATCGGGAAGGCAACGACTCGATCGGCGATACCGTCGACGTCGATCCGGATCGGCTTGACCGGCGGCGCCTTCGGAACCGGTCCCCCCTTGCGCGCCGTCGGCTTCTTCGCGGCGGCGTTCGGCGGGTCGTCCCTCTTTCGTTGTTCGCCGAACCCTCGGGGTTTGGCAACAAAGGGAGACGGCTCGTCGGCGCGGAGCGTGATCAAGTGCGGGCGAACCGACCGAGGGAACCCGATGGAGAAATAGAGCATGTCGTACACGGGGTCGAAGACCCGGCGCGACAAGAAGTAGAGAAACCGCCCGTCCGGATCGAACGACGGGTGGAAGTCGACGAACTCGGGCCGCGTGAGAAGCCGGGTCGTTCCGTCGCCGACGTCGGCGAGCTTGATCGACGTCGTCCGTTGTGTCTCCGCGCAGCTGTAAGCGACGTACCTGCCGTCCGGCGAACACACCGGCCCGGTGATGCGGCCGTACTCGCTGCGGTCGAGAAGCTTGCTCCGGTTCGTCTGAAGGTTGACCCAGATGAGCTCGTTGCGGTGATTTGCGACGACGACCTCGTTTCGCGTGGGCGATGCTTGGAGCTCAATCGGCCGTCCGATGTCGATTCGTTCCAGACGCTTGGTCCTCGACCCGTCCTTCGTAGAGAAGACCTCGAGTGCCTCCTCGCCGCCTTCGTCCGACACGCAGACGACCGACGCGCCGTCGAATGTCCATTGGGCCAGCCGGTACCGGACGCCGTCCCGCCGTCCGTATTGACGGACGGCCTGCTCCCACAGCGGCATCGTGTGGAGCTTGCCCCGCGCGTTTGCGGCGAGCGCGTGGCCGTCCGGATGGACCCGCCATGAGTGCAGATACTTCGCGGATTCGACGAACCGACGATTCCTGAAGACACGCGGGCTGCGGAAATCGATATCGATCCGGCGCGATGTGTCGGTTTCCGGGTCGTAGATCCAGATGTCGGCCGCGAGCTGATACACAATCCGCGCTCCGTCGCTCGACGCCCAGCGCGCGTAGTAGGCGTCGTGATCGGTGTGTCGGCGCACGTCGCGCCCCGACGGCGTGCAGGAGTACAGGTTTCCGATTCCCTCGTGGTCCGACAAGAAGTAGATGCGGGCGCCGACCCATAGCGGCGAGCCGATGTTGCCGTCGAACGTCGAGAGCAGCCGCTTGAACGAGCCCCGGCCCTCGGTGTCGATCCACACGTCGCCGCGCGTGCCGCCGCGGTATCGCTTCCAGCGAGCCGGATCGACGGTGTGCCGGCCGATGACGACACCTTTGCCGTCCGGTGCGTAGGCGAGCTCGGTCGCCGTTCCAAAGGAGAGCATCTCCGGCTGTCCAGCCACCGGATCGACGGCCCACATCATCGTGTCGCCCCGGTTGGCGCTGCGGGCGTCGCTGACGAACGCGACCCGGCCGTCCCTCGTCCATCCGCGGACGGCCGATGCCGCACCGAGGTGCGTTCGGCGGTGCGCCGAACCACCGTCGGCCGGCATCACGTAGACCTCGGCGTGCGCTTCCTCGGTTCCCGTGAATGCGATGTACTCGCCGCCCGGTGAGACGATCGTTCGCCCGACCGGGCCGAGATTCGACGTCAGTCGTCTTGCGATACCGCCGTCGCGCGCAACGGTCCACACGTCGTCCTCGCACAGGAAGACGACTCTTTCGCCCGCGATCGACGCCGATCGGAAATAGCCGATGTTCAGCGTGTCTTCGGTCACGGCCGCCAATGATAGGTGGCTACGCGCGGCCGCGGCCCGCAAGAAGCGGCACGAGCATTTCGTCCTGCGTGAGGCTTCCGTGACCGCTGCGGAGTCTCGCCTCGCCCGCGTTGGCCGGATCGAGGAAGCCGATCGGTTGCCGCGCCGCGAGGACGATGTCGCCCAGGCGGCGCCGCACTTCGGCCGACGGCGCGCGGGGGCCGAGCCATCCTTCGTCGATGAGCCGTTCGCGCGAAAAGACCCACGCGTACGTGGAAAGACGGTCGGTCGCGGCGGACAGAAGCTCGTCGGCGGCGCCGGCCTTTGCGTGCAGGTAGCGGAACCGGCTTTCTCCGGACTGGGCTTCGATCAGCGATGCAAGCTCGGTGACCTCAACCCAGTCATCGAACGCAACGTGCCCATGGTCCGCGGAGATAACGAGCGCACACGACGACGGCAGCGCATCGAGCACATCGGCGACGAGGTAGTCGAGGAATGACAGCTCGGCGACGAGGAACTCGTCCTCGAGGCCGTGCATATGAAAGACGATGTCGGCGTTCCCGTAGTAGGCGTAGACGAAGCGCTCGCCTTCGGTGATGAGCCGCCGGCAGTGCACTCCGATGCTCGACGGACCGAACCAGCCGGTGAAGTTCGCCCCGCGCAGATGCACGTTCGTGAACCCGGTTGCTTCGAACTCCGCTCTCGTCACTGCCGGTATCGCTTCGCCGCCGAACGCCAGCCGCGGTTGAAAGTCGGTTGGATTCGGGGGACGGCGCCCCCACGGCAGCGACCATCGCAGCACGTTCAGGACCTCGCGCTCGACGAGGAGTCTGTATCCGACGATGCCGTGTTCGGCCGGCGCCAGGCCCGTCGTTAGTGACGTGAGCGCGGTTGTCGTCGTCGATGGAACAACCGTCGGGATCGGGCTGCCGCTCAGCGCCGCGATCGTCGGCAGGACGGATCGATGCCCGTCCAAGATGTTCCAACCGAGTCCGTCGATGACGAGCAGGACGACCGACTGCGCATCGCGCACCGCATCGGGAACCCAATCTTCCCGCGCGCGCAACGCGCGCACGAGGTTGCTGATGCACGGACCTTCGTAGTTGGGACGGACCGGTTCCACGGTCCCGGCAGGATACTCTCGGGAAAGATGGAGGCGGCGTTCGAGCGGGACGTCCAAGAGCTCGCCCGCCGGATCGCCGAGGCGGGCGCATCCGAACGCACACGCGTCTATCACATGACGTGGTGGACGGATCGCTTGCTCGACTGGGCGATGGATCACCCGGACTTCAAGACGCAGCTCTTTCGTTTCGTCGACGTGTTCCCGGCGTGCCGTGACAACGCGGACGTGGCACGGCACCTCGAGGAGTACTTCGCCGATGTCGAGGTTCCCACGGCCCTCGAGCTCGGCATGGAAGCCGCCGAACACGTCCCGTTCGGCGCCAAGATCGAAGCGGCCGTCACGCGGCGAAACGTGCTGCGCATGGCGCGGCAGTTCATCGCCGGTGCGACGCCGTCCGACGCCTTGCCGCAGCTGCGCAAGCTCTGGCGTGACGGCGAAGCATCAACAGTCGACCTGCTCGGCGAGAAGACGATCACCGAGACGGAGGCGGAGGCGTACGCCGATCGCGTACATGAGTTGCTCGCGGAGCTTGCCCGCGACGCCGAGCAATGGCCGGACGACGCGCACCTGGAACGAGACGCATTCGGTTCGATCGCTCGTGTCAGCGTCTCGATCAAGCCGACCGCGCTCGCACCGCTGTACGCACCGTTGACGCGGGATGCGGGACTCGAGCAGGCGTACGGACGTCTGCGCGACATCTGCGAGCACGCTCGCGAGCTCGGCGCGGCCGTCTACCTCGACATGGAGCACTACGACGTGAAGGACCTCACGCTCGAGCTCGTTCGCCGCGTCGGCGACGCCTTCGACTCGCTGGAGCTCGGCGCGGTTGTGCAGGCATACCTCACGGATTCCTACGACGACCTGACGGCTCTCGTCTCCTGGGCGCGTGGAAGAGCAACGCCCGTGAGCGTGCGGCTTGTGAAAGGTGCGTACTGGGACTACGAGACGGCAGTCGCTGCCTCCCACGGCTGGCCGCCGCCGGTCTACGAGTCCAAGGCGCAGACCGATGCGAATTACGAGCGATGTGTTCGGTATCTCGTCGAGAACGCCGGGGTGATCCGGCCCGCATTTGCGACGCACAACATCAGGACGCTCGCGTACGCGATCACGTCGGCGCGCCTTCGCGGGTTGCACGAAACGAGCGTCGAGCTCCAGTTGTTGTACGGAATGGCCGAACCGGTCCATACGGCACTACGCCGTCTCGGCTTCCGCGTGCGTGCGTACGCTCCAGTCGGCGACCTCGTGCCCGGCATGGCATACCTCGTGCGCCGGCTGCTCGAGAACACAGCGAACGAGTCGTTTCTGCGGAACCGGTTCGTCGAGGGCCGCGACCTCGACCAGCTCATCCGGCCGCCCGATGTCGCCGAGGGCGAGCTCGCTTGGCGCCCCGAGGCGCCCGCGATCACCCGAGACGACCCGTTCCGAAACGAGCCTCCGGCTGAGTTCCGCCGGGCCTTCGCGCGAGACAGCATGCGTGCGGCGGTTGAAACCGCCGCACGCATGCCCTCCTTCGACGCCCCGGCGATCATCGCCGGCGGGCGAATTCCGACGAAGGACGCGGTCGTGTCGGCGGACCCGGCCGGACCGGCACACGAGGTGTGCCGGTCCGCCCGCTGCGGAGCGTCGGAAGTCGACCGCGCCGTCGAGGCGGCGCTCAAGGACCAGCCGGCATGGGGCAGGGCGGATGTGAGTCACCGCGCGGATGTGCTGTTCCGTGCCGCTGCGATCATGCGGTCTCGCCGCGCGGAGCTTGCGGCACTCGAGGTGCTTGAGGCGGGCAAGCCCTGGGCGCAAGCCGATGCCGACGTGTGCGAAGCCGTCGACTTCTGCGAGTTCTACGGACGCGAGGCGTTGCGTCTCGCGCGCGTCGCCGCGGTCACGCAGGTCGCGGGAGAGCGAAACGCCTACGTGTATCAGCCGCGGGGTTTGGTCGCGGTGATCTCGCCCTGGAACTTCCCCCTCGCGATCCCGTGCGGGATGGTTGCCGCCGCGCTGGTGTGCGGGAATGCAGTCCTCTTCAAGCCGGCCGAACAGACGCCCGGCATCGCGCTGCGTCTGGTGGAGATCCTGCTCGAGGCGGGCGTGCCCGATGGCATCCTGGCGTTTCTTCCCGGACTCGGTGAGGAGGTGGGTGCGGCACTCGTCGACCGGCCGGAAACGTCGGTGATCGCGTTCACCGGGTCGAAGGACGTCGGTTTGTCCATCGTGGAGCGCGCTTCGGCGACCCGTCCCGGACAGCGCCACGTGAAACGCGTCATTGCCGAAATGGGAGGAAAGAATGCGGTCGTCGTCGACTCGGACGCCGATCTGGACGTTGCCGTCCCGGCGATCATCGAAAGCGCGTTCGGCTATTCGGGTCAGAAGTGCTCGGCTGCCTCGCGTGTGATCGGTGTGGGCCCGATCTTCCAGGACCTCGTCGACCGGCTCGTCGGCGCGGCGCGACTCCTGCCCGTCGGGCTCCCGTACGAGATGAGCACGGTCGTCGGACCGCTCATCGACGAGGACGCGTGGAAGAAGGTCCGCGGATATCAGGAGATCGCGCACGAGGAAGGCGACGTGGTTCTCCAGCGAGACGACGTGCCGGAGCGCGGCTGGTTCGTCGGCCCCACGATCGTGGTGACGCGCGCGCAAGGCTCGCGCATCGCGACCGAAGAGATCTTCGGGCCGGTATTGGTCTGCATTCCGGCAGACGATTTCGATCACGCGCTGACGATCGCCGATGCCACTCCGTACGCGCTGACCGCAGGTGTGTTCTCGCGCTCGCCGTCGCGCATCGCCCGAGCCGCGACCGAGCTGCGAGCGGGCAACGTCTACATCAACCGATCGATTACCGGCGCGGCTCCCGGCCGCCAGCCGTTCGGCGGCTACGGCCTGTCGGGTGTCGGATCGAAGGCCGGCGGGCCCGACTATCTGCTGCAGTTCACCGACCCGCGCGTCGTCTCGGAGAACACGATTCGTCAGGGCTTCGCGCCCCTGGAAGACGACTAGTTACAGCGGATAAGCCGGCTTCACGAAGCGCCGGCCGAGGTCGTACGTTCCGCGCGAGCTGAAATGAATGCGCTGCGCACGAGCACGTTCGAGATCGTCGGTCGACACCATGAACGTATTCGCAACGTTTCTCGCCACACCGGCCTGTCCACGCCGGACGACGTGCGAGTACTGGAAGTGAACGTCACTGTCACGGCGAAGATCGGTGATTCGGCCGAACACGAACGGGAGAGACGGTGCGCGCAGATCCCGGCGGACGGACCGAACGAACCGGGCGAGATTACCCTCATATGCGCTGGCGGCCCGGAGCCGCTCGCTGTCCGCTTCCCCTTGCATCCAGAAGAATCCGGCGAGGTCCACGCTCGCTTCGCGTGTTGCCCGGAGAGTCCCGACCGCTTCCCGGACGCGGGCGATCAGCCGGTCGTAGAGACCGCCGCGACGCGACGGATTCCAGTCGCGGTACAGGCTCGTGCCGCTCGCTGCGAACTTCACGATTGCGATCGTCGAGTCGGGGTGCATGCGCGAGAGCAGCGGCCCGGCTCCCATCTCGGGACCGAACCCTTGGTGCCACCGCGGCTGAACGATCTCCGTCGGGGCCGTGAGCGGTCCCCACGACGTCGGGAAGTCGGCCACCGGTCCCCAGAACAGGACAGACGACGACGGCACAGCCTTTGGAGCGATGCGCGCAAGATCCGTCGCCGACGTGTCTTTGCCGACCATGTTCGACTGGCCGGCGAACACGTACACCCTGATCGGCTCCTCTGCGTGCGCGAGCGATCGGGCGGTCGTCGTCAGTCCAACGGCGAGTAGGAGGGCGCAGACAAGCACCCGAATAGCACTGCCCAACAAGCGTCTCATCTCCGGTCGCTACCGACTGGATGCGCCGCGAGGCGCCCCCAAACCAACTGGCACAAAGATAAACGACGAAGGCCAAAATCGAGTCACGATGAGCGTTCGAATTTCCCCAGACGACCGGTCGGGCGACCGGTCGGGCGCCCGGCGCGTCGCCTTCGTCTCCCTGCTGTGGACGGCCGCGATCGCCGGGGCCAAGCTCGCCGTCGGCACGCTGACCGGATCCGTCGCCGTCCTTGCGGACGGTTTTCACTCCCTGCTGGACTTCATCGCCACCGGATTCACGCTGGCGGCCGTGCGCATTGCCGCAAAGCCCCCGGATTCCGAGCACCCGTACGGGCACGGCCGTGCGGAGAACCTTGCGGCCCTCGGGTCGGCGGGCGTGATGGTGCTCGTCGGCGCCGGGGTCGCCTTCGAAGCCGCCCGCAGGCTCGTGGAGGGCACCCCGTTCCGGGCGCCGGGGTACGCGCTCGCCGTTGCCGGCGGTGCCATCGTCGTCGACGCCTGGCGTGCGGCCGTCCTGCGTCGAGCGGCGAAGGCCTACTCGTCTCCCGCGCTCCAGGCCGACGCCTTGAACTTCACGGCCGACATCGGCGAGTCGCTCGCCGTCCTTGCCGGGCTCGGCGCGGCCCGTGCGGGCTTCGACGGCGGCGACTCGATCGCCGCGTTCGTCGTCGTCGCGATGATGTGGGTCATGGCCGGGCGCGTCGCGCTCGGCGCGGTCAATGTGCTGATGGACCGGCGCCCATCGGCGCTGACGGACACGATCGCAGCGGCGGTCCGGGCCGTCCCCGGCGTCGATCACGTCGGCGACCTCCGCGTGCGCAGGTCCGGCGCGGACACGCACGCGGAGGTCACTGTGAGCATCGGCCGGACGGCGTCGGTCGAACAAAGCCACGAGATCACGCAGGCCGTGGAGTCCGCAGTTGCCGGGGCCGTCCCGGGTGCGACGACGATCGTCCACGTCGAGCCGTCGCATGAAGGCGAGGACGTCGTGGCGCGCACGTTTGCTGCGGCGAACCGGATCGGCATGGCAGATCAGGTGCACAACGTGCTCGCGATCCATCACCCGGAAGGGTTGTGGCTCATGCTCCATGCCAAGGTCCCCGCCCAGACGGCGCTCGGCCCGGCACACGAGGTGACGCTCGCGCTGGAGCGCGAGCTCCGCAACGAGATCGACCACCTGGCCCGCGTCGAGATCCATCTCGAGCCACATGAGCCTTCGCACTTGCACGGCATCGTCGTGACGGCACAGCGGGGCGACATCACAAAGCAGGCGGCGCGCATGGCCGAATCCCACCCGCCGATCACGCGCTGTCACGAGGTAGCGGTGAGCGAAGCTCCGGACGGGTTGCATCTCGTCCTCCACTGCGAGGCATCCGCACAGACGTCGATCGGTGAGATCCACGACGCTTCATTGCGCGTCGAGTCGGAGATCCACCGTCTCTTCGACGACGTCCGCAGCGTCACCGTTCACTTCGAGCCACAGGGGACGGCCTAGCCCCTATCGTGGGCTGATCATGAACGCCTACCGGCGCGTCAAGGCCGACCCGGCCGACTGGTTTTCGGCCGACGAGGTCGAGAAGGCAAAGGCCTACCAGCGCCCGCTGACCCGTCTGCGCGTAGCAGACGCGCTGATAACCCTCGGGCTGACACTCGTCATCATCTCGACCCACGCCGGCGTCCGGCTCGCCGATTCCGTCGCCGGCAGCAATTGGATCCTCCGTTTGACGGTCGTTCTGGCCGCGCTCCTCGTGGTTGCTGCACTCGCCGAGATGCCGTTCACCCTGTGGCGGGAGTTCGTGCATGAACGTCGCTGGGAGTTCTCGACGCAGACGCCGGGCCGGTTCGTCGCCGACCAATTGAAGGAACTCGTCATGAGTGCCGTCCTCTTCATGGTGCTGCTCGTTCCGCTATGGGCACTGATCCGTTCGACGGATATGTGGTGGATCGCCGGATGGCTCGTCTTCTTGCTCTTTTCTGTCGTGCTCGCGTTTCTCGGCCCGATCGTCTTTATGCCGTTGTTCAACAAGTTCGAGCCGCTCGGAGACGAAAAGCTCGCCGGCGAGCTTCGTGAGCTCGCCCGGACGGCCGGACTCACCATCTCGGGTGTGCAGGTCATGGACGCAAGCAAGCGGACACGGAAGGACAACGCGTTCTTTGCCGGCCTCGGAGGCACGAGGCGCATCGTTCTGTTCGACAATCTGCTCGAGCAGCCGGCGAAATCGGTGCGAACCGTCGTCGCGCACGAGCTGGGCCATTGGCGCCGTCGGCACATCAGGCAAACCCTCGTCATCGGCACGGCGCTTTCGTTCGGGCTCTTCCTCCTCCTGCGCGTCGTGTCGACGTGGGACGCGGCCTTGGATTGGGCCGGCGTCGCCTCGATCGAGGACCCGGCGTCGCTGCCGCTGGTGGTGCTCGTCCTCGCCGGCGGCCAAGTCGCGCTCTCCTATATCCAGGCCTGGCACTCCCGCGCCCTCGAGCGCGAAGCGGACATCGAGTCGTTGCGCCTCACGGGTGATCGGCGCGCGTTTCAGGACACGATGCGTAGGCTGATGACACGAAACCTCGCCGAGTTGGCGCCGTCGTGGGTGACGTACATGCGGATGGATCATCCGCCGCCCGCGGAACGTTTACAGCTCGCCGAGGAGTACGCACTCGAGCAGGCGAGGCGTTAGACGATGCGAACGATGGACGACATACGGCCCCCGCCCCCGTTGCGGCCGCGCCGCCGCACACACCGCGTCGTCCGTGCGATCGGGATCATGGGCCGGATCTTCGTCGGCGCCGGCATGATCCTCCTCTTCTATACGGCGTACCTGCTGTGGGGCACCGGGGTGTACACGAAGCAGGAGCAGGCGCGCGCCGAGAAGGAGCTCGCGCGCAACCCGATCGTCAAAGAGGAGCACTTGTCGACCGGGTCGATTCCGCCGGCCCGCCCGCCGGGCGGGAATGCCAAGCTCGGCGTGCCGCTCTTCACGCTCAAGATCCCCAAGATCGGGCTCGAGACTGTGGTCATCCAAGGCGTCGGACGCGAAGAGCTGAAGAAGGGGCCCGGCCACTTCCCGGACTGCAAAGCGGGTCCCGGCACCAACGAATGCGTAGACGACGCCAAGTATCCGGGCGAGAAGGGCAACGTTCCGATCTCCGGGCACCGGACGACGTACGGCGCGCCGTTCTTCCGCCTGAACGAGCTCGAAAAGGGCGACGTCATCGACTTCATCTCCGGCCGGGCCCGGTACCGCTACAAGATGCGCGAGCAGAAGATCGTCGATCCGACAACAGGGTTCCGAGAGGTCCAGCAGCACGGCCGTGACGAAGTGACGCTCACGACGTGCCATCCGCGGTTCACGGCCGCACAACGGATGGTGATCCAAGCGGACTACATCGGCGCGTCGCTCGTCTCATCAGCCGGTCCGGCGACCGGCGGAGGACCGCAGCTCAAGCCCGGACGCCAGCCGGTCATTCCCACAGACGTTCTCGTGCTGGTCAGCATCGCCGGAGCGAGTGCGCTGGGCGCCCTTGCGCTCTCGAAGCGCTACCGGATGGCCGCCGTGTACATCTCGCTGGTGGTCGTCGGCTCGGCCGGGTTGTGGATTGCGGTGTTCCCGCGCGTCCTGGCTTTGATGCCGGCGAATTACTGACGCGGAAGCAGCGGGCCCTCCTCGGTGTTACGTCAACAGGTCAATTTCGTCATTCAGGATCGGCCGGAGGCCGCCCCTGGGAATGGTTCCGGGTATGAATTCGACGGCTATGCTCGACCGATCAGAACCCGTCGCCGTCCAGAGGCGTGACATGGCCGACGCCGCCGAACAAACGAGACGATTCGAGGAGTACATCGTCCCCGAGATGCCGTTCCTTGCCCGGATCTCCCGGTCTATGTCCCACTCGCAGGCAGAAGCCGAAGACCTCGCGCAGGAGACGCTCGTCAAGGCGTTCCGTGCCATGGACGGCTTCGACGGCAAGCACCCGCGGGCTTGGCTCGCACGGATCGCTCGCAACACGGCCATCAACCGGGACCAGCGCAACCGCGAGTTCCTCCTTCCGGAAGAGGGCATCGTCGAACCGGAGCCGGACGACTCCGAGGATCCGGAGGACATCGTGCTGTCCGGCGTCGTCGACGAGGACCTGCTGCGCGCTCTGGACGAGCTGCCGCCGTCGTTCCGAGTAGTCGTCCAGCTCGTCGACGTCGAGGAGATGAGCTACAAGGACGCAGCGGACGCCCTCGACATCCCGCTCGGCACCGTGATGAGCCGTCTGCACCGAGCGCGAGCGCGGCTGCGGCGCTCGTTGCGGGGAACTCCCCTCGACAAGGAGCGTGCGTGACGTCGGTTCTTGCGCTCGTTCCCGGGACGAAGGCGTGGCGCAAGCGGCGGTCGCGCGACGTCTGCGCGCGGGCGGCCGCGCGGATTCAGGAGATCGTGGACGGCGAGGTTCCGCCCGGCAAGGCCGCGCGCGCGCTCGAGCGCCACATCGCGGAATGTCCTCCGTGCCACCAGGAGGCCGAGGCGCTGCGGACGCTCAAACAGGCGATCGTTCGTGTGAGCGGAACCGCCGATCCGGAAACGGTCGCGCGACTCGAAGCGATCGCGCGCGGGCTCTGCGAGAGGAAAGAACCGCACTAAACGAGTGCGCGATCTCCTTCTTCCTCGAACCGACGCCGGCGTGCTCGTCCAGGTCGCGCTGACGCTTCTTCTCGGCACCCCGGTCGTCTTGTGGCTCCTCCGGCGGCGCGAGACCGAGCTGGTCTGGTTCTTCGGAGGACTCGAACTCCTGCTCCTGGCGCTGTTCTTCTACCGGACCGTCCATTAGGGGAATAGCCGGGCGTCGAACCGCGTTATTCGGGCAGCTGAATCGAACGGGAGAACAAACACATGCCGCTCGCACACGTCAGCGACGTTGAGCTGAAGGCGCTGTTCGGAAAGGGCAAGCCGGTCGTGGTCGACTTCTACGCCGACTGGTGCGGTCCCTGCCGGGTGGTCGGCCCCGAGCTCGAAACGCTCGCAGCACGTTCAGAGGGCAAGGTCGAATTCGTGAAGCTCGACGTGGACGCGCACCCTCGCTTCACGGCGGAGCTCGGAATCATGGGTGTTCCGACCGTCATCCATTACGGAGCGGACGGAAACGAAGTCGCTCGCGCCGTTGGGGCCGCACGCGCCGACGTGCTCGCCCAGCGACTTCTCCTCGGCTAGCCTGCCCCCCGCAGACACAGGTCGTCCGCCGCTACGATTCGCAGGTGGGCGACCTGTCGTTACTCATGGCCTTGCGCGTTCAGGGAATCGCGTCTCCCGAACGAGCCGCGATCGCAGCCGGGACGACACCGTCGCGCCTGTCGACGCTGACGGATGCGGGCCTCGCCGAGGAACGTGAAGGACGTGTTTGCGGCTTCGCGCTGACGGCTCTGGGCGCCGAGCTCGTGGACGAGCTCTTGGCCGCGGAAGGACTGCGAGGGGATCCCGAGCTCACCGCGTGCTACGAACGATTCCTCGCGTTCAACGAGCGCGTGCTCAAGTTGTCGACCGACTGGCAAGTGCGGCGCGCCGGCGGGACGGACACACCCAACGACCATTCGGATCCCCACCACGACGCTTTGGTGATCGACAGACTGGCGGAGCTGCACGAACGAATAAGGCTCTGTCTCGACACCGTCGCGACCCGGGCGCCCAGGTTCGCTTCGTACCGCTCGCGCCTCGACGACTGCGTGACGCGCCTCCAGAACGGTGACCTCTCGGCCTTTACGGCAGTGATGGCCGAGAGCTATCACACGGTGTGGTTCGAGCTGCACCAGGATCTGCTGCTGACCCTCGGCCTAAAGCGCGGAACCTGACGTGGACTTGGTGCTCGTCCGGCACGCGGAACCCGTCCGGACCATCAACGCCTCCGGACCCGCGGATCCTCCGCTCACCGACCTCGGCCGCCGCCAAGCGGCGGCGGCCTCGGCCTGGCTCGCAGAGGAATCCTTCGACGCGATCTACGCGAGCCCGATGCGCCGGGCTCGGGAAACGGCCGAAGCCATCGCAGAGCCGCACGGGCTCGAGATCGCCCTCGAAGACGGAATAGCAGAGTACGACCGGCAATCGGAGTTCTACATCCCCGTCGAAGAGCTCAAGACGAGCACGGACCCCGAGCTGATCGCGCACTGGCGCGCGCTTGCCGAGGACCGCCTCGAGGACGTCGTCGAGGATGCGGCGACGTTTCGCCCGCGCGTCGCCGACGCCCTCGATCGCTTGATCGCTGCGCATCCCGGTCAGCGCGTGCTGGCCGTTTGCCATGGGGGAGTGATCAACGTCGCGCTCGCCGCAGTTCTCGACCTCACGCGGAGCTTGTGGTTCGAGCCCGCGTACGCGTCGATCCACCGCGTCGTCGCGTCTCGTTCGGGCGTACGCAGTCTCCTCAGCCTCAACGAGACCGGGCACCTGCGCGGCGTCGTCTAGCCGGCACGCTCCAGTACACGAACGACGCCGGCCGACCCGTCCATCTCGACGAGATCGCCGTCGTGCAGTGCCGAACACGCACCTGCGGCAGCGACGACGGCCGGAATCCCGAGCTCGCGCGCGACGATCACCGCGTGCGATAGCTCGCCGCCGACTTCCACGACGACCCCGACGGCCGGAATGAACAAGGGCGTCCACCCCGGGTCGGTGATCGGCGCGACCAGGATCTCTCCGACGGCCGGCGGTGTGCCGCGATACGGATCGAGGACGACCCGAACACGTCCCCGTGCCTCACCCGGGCTCCCGGCGACGCCCCGGAGCTCCTCGACCGCTGCCGGAGGAGGCGGTGCGGCCGCCATCGGTGTCCAGTCCTCGAGCGGCGGGATCTCGCCGAAGACGACCAGCGGTGCGGTTCGTGAGCGCAGGTCGTCGAAGCGCGTTGTTCGATCGGCGAGATCCAGCGGCAGCTCGTCGTTCAATGTTGCGCGCTGCAGCTCCTCGAACGTGAGCATGAAGACTTGGTCGGTGCGCGCGAGCAACCCGCGTTCGACGAGACGCTGCGCGAGCAGGTGCGCATCCAAACGGGCTTCGTTGAAGAGAACGATGCAGTTCGTCTTCGTCCGCTCGCGGGCCGGGACGAAGAACTTCGCGGCTTCCAGCCAGAACCCAAGCTCCGGCCACGAGCCGCCGAGCGTGCGCTCGATCTCGGCGACCGCTTCGGCACGAACGTCCGCCGGATGCTGTTTCGGCGCCGCGCCGCGCGCGCTCGCGATCTGCTCTCGGACGACGTCGGGGACGATCTCCCACGACGGAGCGGCCAGCTCCCACTCGTTCGCGCCGCGGAATCCGTACTCCGTGAGGAAGTCGTTGAACCGCAGGCGGTAATCGCCGCCCTCGAGCTGGGCGAGCTCCGCGATCATCGTCGCCGGTCCGGCCGAGTCGACGTCCCCGAGTCCGGAGACCGCTCGCCGCGCCAGATCGTCTCCACGCTCGCCCAGGGCCTGCCGAAGCCCTTGCTGCAAACCGCCGAACGCAACGCTGGACATGCTCGATGTGAGGATGTGGTCGTAGAAGAGCATCTCCGCCCGGTCGGCCATGTTGTCCATATCGGTGAGCAGCGCGACGTCGCTCAATTGCGCGCGGTTCGTATTGGCGATCCGCCGGATCGCGAACGCCATCTCACGGTCCGCTTGAACGGACGCGCGCGGCGGGTTCTGCAGCAGTGACTCAACACCTGCGGCAACGCGCTTCCGCCGCTCTTCGTAGCCCGGCTCGTTCGGCTGTTCGTATGACGGAAGCTCGATTCCGATCGCGAAGAACTGGTGGTCGATCTCTTCGGGTGAGGTTCCCGGAGCCAGGTCGGCGGCGCGCCGGATCAGCGACAGATTGAGGTACGCATGTGCGCCGAAGAAGCCGATGATCCGGAACTCGTGATCGGTCGGATCCAAGATCGGAAGATCTCGCGTCCACAGCCGTCGCCAGCCCCGCTCCATCCGCGGCGTCATCAGCGAGCGGGTAAGTGGTGTTACCGCTGTCGGGAATACCTCTCCGACGTTGCCGCGCGTGTAGAGCGGGAACTCCTCGTCCGGCTCCGTGTCCTGCGGCCAGAGCGCCATGCAACCTCCCCCACAAGAAGGTCTATTCCCTTTTGTGCCCGGACCTCAAGACGAAAACTGCGTGCTACCCTGCCTTTCGCAAGCGCGTGAGGACCTGGAGGTGGCCGTGGCGAGGGACGTCGTCGCCGAGCAGAAGGACATCGACAAGACGGTGGAGGGGCAGACCGTCGTCGGACTCTTTCAGAACGCAACCAAGGAGTTCGCCAACGTCGAAGCCCTCAAGTGGAAGGTCGGTGACGACTGGCAGTCCAAGACCTGGGCCGAGTTCGGCGAACACGTCCGCGACTTCGCAAAAGGCCTGGTCAGCTTAGGTTTAGCCCCGGGCGAATTCGTCAACCTGATCGGCTCGAACGTTCCGGAGTACTCCATCTCCGACTTCGGCGTCCTGCACGCCGGCGGCACGCCCGTCTCGCTCTACAACACGCTCGCACCCGAGCAGATCTCCTACATCGTCAACCACTGCGACGCGAAGTATGTGATCTGCGAGAACCGGGACTACTTCGAGAGTTTTCTCAAGATTCAGAACGAGGTCCCCGAGGTTCGGAAGGTGATCCTCTGGCGCGACGCCGAGGAGTTCGCCGACAACGACTGGGTCGTCTCCTACGAGTCCGTGCTCGCCGAGGGCCGCAAGCAGGACGACGCCGAGCTTTCCAGCCGCATGAAGGCCATCGATTCGTCGGACCTGGTGACGTTGATCTATACGTCGGGGACGACCGGGCCCCCGAAGGGCGTCATGGTCACGCACCGCAACGTGTGCTGGACGCTCGAGTCGTTGCTGCGCGCGATGCCGCTCGAACCGGGGCAGCGCCAGATCTCGTATCTGCCGATGGCGCATATCGCCGAGCGCATGGTCGGTCACTACATCCCGCTGCGGCTGGGATCGACGATCCACTTCTGCCCGAACCCTCGCGACGTCGCGGCGTACCTCACGGCCGTGCGACCGACGTTCTTCTTCGCCGTCCCGCGAATCTGGGAGAAGCTCTACCAAGGCCTGCAGAACGCGATCAACAACAATCCCGACGAAGGACAGAAGAAAGCCGCGCAAGACGCGCTCGCCGCTACGACGGAGGTTGTCCGGCTCGAGAACGAAGGCAAGAAGGTGCCGGACGATGTTCGCAAGCGCGCGGAAGACGCAAAACCCGTCACCGACTTCATCAAGCAGCTCGTCGGGCTGGATCAGGTCGTTAACGCCGGAACGGGAGCGGCGCCGATCGCCAAAGAGATTCTCGAGTTCTTCTGGGCGCTCGGCGTCCCGATCTACGAGGTGTACGGACAATCCGAGGACACCGGTCCGACGTCGTGGAACACACCGGACTCACACCGGCTCGGCACGGTCGGTCCGAGCTTGCCCGGCGTTGAGACCGTTCTTGCCGACGACGGCGAGCTGCTCGTGCGCGGCGGCAACGTCACGCAGGGCTACTACAAGGAGCCGGAGCTCACGGCGGAAACATTCGACTCCGACGGCTGGCTGCACTCCGGCGACGTTGCCGAGTTCCAGGACGGCTTCATCAAGATCGTCGACCGGAAGAAGGAGATCCTCATCACGGCCGGCGGCAAGAACATCGCGCCGTCCAACGTCGAGAACATGCTCAAGCAACACCCGCTCGTCGGCCAGGCGTGTCTGATCGCCGATCAGCGTCCGTTCGCCACCGCGCTCATCGCTCTCGATCCGGACGACGCAGCCGCGTGGGCGAAGCAGCAGGGGAAGCCGACCGATCTGGCTTCGCTCTCGCAGGATCCGGACGTGGTCGCCGATATCGAGGCGTACATCAAAGAGATGAACAAGCGACTGCACAATCAGGAGCAAGTCAAGAAGTTCACCGTGCTCCCGATGGAGTGGTCGGTCGACTCGGGCGAGGTCACGCCGACGCTGAAGATGAAGCGGAAGGTCGTGAACCAGAAGTACGAAGCCGAGATCGAATCGATGTACGCATGAGCGAAGCTCATGCGTAGCCGCGGGGGGTTCGGGGGGCGCAGCTCCCCCGATACGAATAAATAGTGGACTGGGACGGCTACCCGTCCGGCACGGCCGACGAGAAGACCCAGTTCATCGCTTATCTGGATCTGCATCGCAACGCGCTGATCGAGAAGGTCGAAGGACTCAGCGAGTCACAGGCGCGCTGGAAGCCGTCCCCAACGGCCAACTCACTGCTCAATCTCCTCGTGCACGTCGCGGGTGTCGAGTGCAACTGGTTTCAAAAGGTGATCGGCGGCCGGCACGTCGAGCGTGATCGCGACGCGGAACTGGCGGAGCTTCCTCCCAACGTGACGATCGCATCGGCCGTCGACGGGTACCGCAAGGCGATTGCCGAGAGCAACGCCGTCCTCGACGGTGTCGGGCTGACGGACGCGTGTCGCGGCATGGACGAGCTCAACGTCCGCTGGGTGCTGCTCCACATGCTCGAAGAGCTGGCGCGCCACGCGGGCCACGCGGACATCACGCGCGAGCTGATCGACGGGACCGTCAACGACAACTGACGGTTCATATGCTCCATCTGTGAGCAACGAGCGTGCACTCGAGGCTTTGAGCGATGCGGTGCTTGCCGTTGCCTCCGAGCAATCCGTTGCGCCGATCTTGCAGAAGCTCGTCGATGCCGCCCGCGTGCTCGTGGGCGCGCGCTATGCGGCTCTGGGCATCCCCGATGAGGGTGAAGAGTTCTCGGAGTTTCTGGTGTCCGGGCTCACGCAGGAGGAGATCCTCACGCTCGGCCCCCTGCCGCGCACGCACGGGATGCTCGGCGCGGTCATGCAGTCGTTTGATTCGTTGCGCACTCCCGACCTCACCGCCGACCCGCGCGCCGAAGGCTGGTGGCCGCAAGGACATCCGGACATGCAATCGCTGCTCGGCGTCCCGATCGTGTCCAAGGGAACGGTGATCGGCGCCTTCTACCTCACGAACAAAGAGGACGCCGACGAGTTCTCAGATGCCGATCAAGGGCTCATTGAGCGCTTCGCCGCCCACGCGGCCGTCGTCATCGAGAACGCACGCTTGCACGAGCAAAACCGCGAGCTGAGCATCGTCGAAGAGCGCAATCGCCTCGCGCGAGATCTGCATGACTCCGTGACGCAAACGCTGTTCAGCCTGAGCCTCACCGCCGAAGCGGCGGCCGAGCTCGTCGACCGCGATCCGGACGGCGCCCGCGAGCAAACGCGGAAGGTCGCGGAGCTTGCACGTGACGCGCTCGGCGAGCTGCGGACGCTCGTGTTCGAGCTCCGCCCCGCGGAGCTCGAAGCCGACGGTCTGGTCGCGACGCTCCGGAAGCACGTCGAGGTCATTCGACGTGCTTCCGGACTCGACGTGTCGCTCGAGGTCGCCGGCTCAGACGAGATCGATTCCGACGTCGAGCGCGAGGCCTACCGCATCGTCCAAGAGGCACTGAACAACGCGGTGAGGCATTCGGGAGCGCAAACGGTCGTCGTCGCCATCGACGCGAAGCCCACGAGTCTCCGCGCGACGATCACCGACGACGGCAAAGGCTTCGATCCCAAAGCGCTCCCCGTGCGTGCGAAGCACCTCGGGCTCACGTCGATGGAGGAGCGCGCCCGTAAGGTCGGCGGTGCCGTACGGATCGATTCCGAACCGGGACGCGGGACGACGGTGACGTTCGAGGCCGGCGAGTGACCGACACCGTGTCGGTATTTCTCGTCGACGATCATCCTGTCGTTCGGCAAGGATTGCGCACGTTCCTGCAGACGCTGGACGACATCGAGGTCGTCGGCGAAGCCGGCAGTGCTGAAGAAGCGCTTCCGTTGATCGCCGACGCGCTTCCGGATGTCGTCCTGATGGATCTCGTTCTCGGCGGCATGGACGGGATCGAAGCAACCCGCCGCGTTCGGGAGTCGAGCCCGTCGGTGAGGGTGATCGTGCTCACGAGCTTTGCCGACGACGAGAAGGTCTTTCCCGCCATCAAGGCCGGAGCTGCCGGCTACGTCCTGAAGGACGTCGAGCCGAGCGAGCTCGCCGAAGGGATTCGCTCCGTCAACAGGGGCGAGGCGCTCGTCCATCCGTCGGTCGCAGCGAAGCTCATGCAAGAGGTCGCGTCGGGTCGATCGCGAGCGCCGGGCGGCGATCTGACCGACCGCGAGCTCGAAGTGCTGCGTCACATCGCGCGGGGAATGTCGAACAAGGAGATCGCGACCGAGCTCGTGATCGCGGAGAAGACGGTGAAGACACACGTGTCGAACATCCTGGCCAAGCTGCATCTCGCGGATCGCACGCAGGCTGCGCTCTATGCCGTGCGCGAGGGTCTGGCCGACGAGCCGAGCTAGCTCAGCGCGCCGGCGATCTCTTCGTAATTGGGAAAGCGTCCCGTCTTCTTCTTGGAAAACACGAGCTTTCCGTCGACCACGAACTCGAACGCGCCGCCCGAGCCGGGGATCAGCTTCAATTCCTCGATGTCGTCCTCGTGCTGCGCGAGGACTTTAGCCGCCAGACCGACGGCTTGATCCGTGTACCCTCACTCGCTGCAGTACGTGAGCTCGATCTTCAAGCGCTGATTCCTTTCTGAACGCTGTGGTATAGCCAAGAGTACATGTCCGACTTCGTCTGGCAGCCCACGCCCGACGTCGTCGAGCGCGCGAACGTGACGAGGCTCGCACGCCGTCACGACATTCCTTCGTACGGCGAGCTCAACCAACGCTCACGCGACGACATCGAGTGGTTCTGGGACGCCGTCGTCGACGATCTCGGCATCGAGTTCACCCGGCCGTACGAGCACGTCCTCGACACGTCGAACGGGATCCAGTGGCCGATGTGGTTCGTCGGCGGCCATGTCAACATCGCGTACAACTGCGCCGACCGTCACCGCGGCAGCGGCCGCGCCGCGATTATCTGGGAAGGCGAGGAAGGCGAGACGCGCCGGCTCACGCACGACGACCTGGCGGTCGAGGTTGCGCGGTTCGCCGAAGGCCTCCGCAGCCTCCGCGTGCACAAGGGCGACGCCGTCGGCGTGTTCCTTCCCACGATTCCTGAAGCCGTTGTGGCCTTCCTTGCGTGCGCGCGCATCGGAGCGATCGTCGTTCCGATCTTCTCCGGGTTCGCCGCATCGGCCGTGCGCGTCCGCCTCGAGGACTCCGACGCAAAGGTTCTGATCTGTGCGGACGGATTCTTCCGTCGCGGATCGGTCGTGTCGATGAAGGAGACGGCCGACGAAGCCGTCGCCGGACTACCCGAGCTCAAGCATGTCGTCGTCGTGCGCCGCACGAACCGCAAGATCCCAATGGCCGCCCAACGCGACGTCTATTGGGACGACGTCACACCCGGGCAAGCCGAGGATGAGCCCGTCGAGGACACGTCCTCCGAGGACCCGTTCATGATCGCCTACACATCCGGGACGACCGGACGCCCGAAAGGGTCGGTGCACGTCCACGGCGGCTTCCTCGTGAAGATCGCGTCCGAGGTCGCGTATCAAACCGACTATCAGCCCGGTGACCTGCTGTTTTGGCTGACGGACCCGGGATGGATCATGGGCCCGTGGGAGTTCATCGGGACGCTCGCGCTGGGCGGGACGATCTTCCTATTCGACGGCGCGCCCAACCACCCGGCCCCCGACCGGTTGTGGTCGATGATCGAGCGTCACCGCATCAACGTGTTCGGTGTCTCGCCCACGCTCGTGCGCGCACTCGCTCCGGACGGTGACGAGCACGTCGGCGCGCACGATCTGTCGAGCCTGCGCATCCTCGGCTCAACCGGAGAGACGTGGAACGACGAACCGTACATGTGGTTCTTCGATCGCGTCGGCGGCGGACGTTGTCCGGTCATCAACTTCTCCGGCGGTACTGAAGTCGGCGCATGCTTTCTCTCGCCGACGCCGGTCGTTCCCTTGAAGCCGTGCTCGCTGGGCGGGCCGTCTCTCGGGATGGCCGTCGACGTCTTCGGACCCGACGGAGCGCCGCTGCGCGGTGAGGTCGGGGAGCTCGTCTGCACGAAGCCGTGGCCGGGCATGACGCGCGGCATCTGGGGCGACCCCGACCGCTACATCCAGACGTACTGGTCGCGCTGGCCGGATGTCTGGGTGCACGGCGACTGGGCGAGCATCGACACCGACGGGCAATGGTTCCTGCACGGGCGCTCCGACGACACCATGAACGTCGCCGGCAAGCGCGTGGGACCGGCCGAGGTCGAGTCGGTGCTCGTCTCCGATCCGTCGGTCGTCGAAGCAGCCGTCGTCGGCATACCGGACGACGTGAAGGGCGAGTCGATCTGGTGCTACGTCGTCGTCACTGTGGCCACCGATCCGACCGAAGAGCTTCGCGAGCGCCTCTCGGCTCTCGTCGCATCAGAGCTGGGCAAGTCGTTCCGCCCCGGCGCCGTGCGCTTCGTGGCCGAGCTCCCCAAGACGCGGAATGCCAAGGTCCTGCGCCGCGCCGTCCGCGCGATCGCAACCGGCAACGACCCCGGTGATCTGACGAACCTCGAGAATCCGTCCGCGCTCGACGAGATCGCGCGCGCCCACTGAGTGCATGCGGATATGTACGTGGAGCTTGCGGAGGCCTCGCGGTACTGTGGGTCGTCGGCGAGGGGGAGGACGGTCATGAGATTGATGATTTCGGGCACGGATTCCAAGCGCCTCCGGACGGTGATCCTGTCTCTTCTGGTAGGCGCAGCGGCGACGGCTGTTGGTGTCGCAACCCCTGCTGAAGCAAGCCATGAAACGTGTTCTACCGCTTCGGGATTCAACGTCATCCACGGAACGAGCGGCAGCGACAACCTCAATGGGACGGCCGGCCCCGACCTGATTGTCGGCCTGGCCGGCAACGACACGATCAATGGTTTCGGAGGAAACGACATCATTTGTGGCGGCCCCGGCAACGACACGATCAACGCCGGTCCGGGCAACGACGTTGTCATCGGTGAGAGGACTCGCTCGGGGACGGCGCCGCTGGGAGGCAATGACACCATCGACGGCGGGCCGGACGGTTCGGGTGGATTCGGGACGGACTTCCTCATCGGCGACTACCTCAACACCGGCGGTAGCTCGTCACTAACGGCCCCCGGAGGTGGCGACACGATTACAGATCCTGATCGCGCTGTCATGGTGGGCGACAACGCCGATATCACAACCGGGTCTGGGGCCGCCGGCGGCAATGGTGGACACGACACGTTCCGTATCTCGGCGGCGGCGACGCTTGGCAGCTTCATAATTGGTGACAACTTCAGCACGGACGGACCTGCGTCCGGCACGGGCGGCCATGACACTCAGAACGCCGGCGGCGGACCAGACGTGCTGTTCGGCGACAACGTGACTCAGACCTGTGGCCCGCCCTGCACGCTCGCAACCACCGGCGGCGGAGGCAACGACTACCTCAATGCGGGTGCCGGCAACGACGAGCTTCACGGGGGACCGGCCAGCGACATCTGCGACGGCGGCGCGGGAACCGATACGGCACCCGACGGCGACTGCGA
>DASQWC010000168.1:0-7092 GCA_035640475.1 Actinomycetota bacterium
GCTCCGTCTCGCTCACTACGACGACCCGCCGCTTCCCGCCGACGATTGGGTCCGCGTGTCTCCGTCACTCTCCGGCATCTGCGGATCGGATCTCTCGATGCTCGCCGGCGAGTCGTCCTTCTATTTCTCCCCCATCGTCTCCATGCCGTTCGTTCCCGGTCACGAGGTCGTCGGGACGAGGCAGGACACCAACGAGCGCGTCGTGATCGAGCCCGTGCTCGCCTGTGCCGTCCGCGGCGTCGCGCCTCCGTGCGACGCGTGTGCGCGCGGCGAGATCGGACTGTGCACACGGACGGCGCACGGCATCATCGCGCCCGGCCTCCAAACCGGCTTTTGCGAGGACACAGGCGGCGGATGGAGCAACGCACTGGTCGCGCACGAGTCGCAGCTGCACGTGGTGCCCGACGGCGTCTCCGATGAAAGCGCGGTGCTGATTGAGCCGCTCGCCTGCGCCGTCCATGCCGTTGCGCGCGCACGCGTCGAGCCGGGGGCGACCGTGCTCGTCTCGGGGGCCGGGACGATGGGTCTGCTCACGATCGCCGCGGTCAAGGCCCTCACCGAAGCCGGACGCATCGTCGCGGTTGCCAAGCACCCACAGCAGCGAAGCGAGGCCGATCGACTGGGCGCCGACGATGTCGTTCGCCCAGACGCGGCGCTCCGCGGTGTCCGGCTCGCCACCGGAGCGTTGCTCCACGAGCCCGAACGGGGAAATCCGTGGCTGGCGGGAGGCGCCGATGTGAGCTTCGAGTGCTCGGGCTCCCCCGACTCCCTTGATGTGTGCCTGCGTGCGACGCGGGGCCGCGGGCGCGTCGTCCTCGTCGGGCTTCCCGGCCCGGCACGCGTCGATCTTGCTCCCGTGTGGCACCGGGAGCTGGAGGTCGGCGGCGCGTACACCTACGGCGTCGAAGAAAACGGACGACGTACGTTCGACATCGCGCTGGAACTCGCGCAACGCATCGACCTCGCCCCGCTCGTGACGGCGGCGTACCCACTCACGCGGTACACGGAAGCGATCGATCACGCGATGGACGCCGGCAAGCTCGGCGCCATCAAGGTGGTGTTCGAGATTGGCAAGTAGACCGGGGCTCGTCCTCGAGGTCGACAGGCGCACGCCGCCGGTCCTCTTCCACGCCGGCGAGGGCTTCCGGCTCGAGCGGCTGCCGACCGGGAGCCGCATCGTCTACCCGCCGGAACCGGTGGAGGCTCTCCGCGACCCCGAGGACGCGATCGCTCAGTCTCTCGAAGTTCCCCAGAACGCCGATCCCCTGCGCTCGAAGCTCAAGCCGGGCATGCGCCTCACGATCGGCATCGACGACATCTCGCTGCCGCTGCCGCCCATGCGTCGTCCGGACACGCGACAGATGGTGCTCGAGCGCGTGCTGACACTCGCGGCCGAAGCGGGCGTCGACGACGTCGAGCTCGTCGTCGCGAACTCTCTCCACCGGCGGATGACCGAGAGCGAGATCCATCGGATGGTCGGCGACCGGGTGTTCCGCGCGTTCTGGCCCGATCGCCTGCGCAACTTCGACGCGGAGGATCCCGAGGACATCGTGTTCGTCGGCACGACCGACCAGGGCGAGGAAGTCGAGCTGTGCAAGCGGGCGATGGAGTCGGATCTGCTCGTCTACTCGAACATCAACCTCGTCGCCATGGACGGCGGCCACAAATCGGTCCCCGTCGGCTTCGGCACGTACCGCTCATTGCGCCATCATCACAACGTCCGGACACTGCTCGACTCGCGCTCGTACATGCATCCCGAGCACTCGGCGCTCCATCACTCGGCCACGCGCATGGGACGCTTCCTCGCCGACAAGCTCGACATCTTTACGATCGAGACGACACTGAACAACGCGACGTTCCCGTCGCCGTACGACTTCTTGTCAAAGCGTGAGTTCGAGTGGTCGCTGAAAGATCAAGCGACGTACCTCGGCGTGTCCGCCGGACTCAAGCGGCTGCCTGCGAGCGCTCGCCAGAAACTCATGCACTCGATCGAGGCACCGCATGCGATCGCCAGCGTCCAGGCCGGCGAGACGGAAGCCGTCCACGCCCAGACGCTCAAGCACCTCCATCGCCAGCAGGTCGTCCCGGTCGAAGGTCAGGCCGACATCATGACCTGCGGGATTCCGTACATCGGTCCGTACAACGTGAACTCGATCATGAACCCGATCCTCGTCGTCTGCATGGGTCTCGGGTATTTCTTCAATCTCTATCGCAACGCGCCGCTCGTCCGGCCCGGGGGTGTGCTGATCCTCGCGCACCCGACGCAAGCGCAGTTCCATCCCGTCCACCACCCCAGCTACATCGACTTCTACGACACGGTGCTCGCCGAGTCGACCGATCCGAAGGTCATCGAGGAGCGTTTCGAAGCATCCTTCGCGCAGGACGAGTGGTATCGCCACCTCTACCGGACGTCGTACGCGTACCACGGCGTCCATCCCTTCTACATGTGGTACTGGGCCGCGCATGCGATGTCCTACCTCGGCGACGTCGTCTTCCTCGGTGGGAACCCGGACGTCGTGCGGCGTCTCGGCTTCCGGACGGCGTCGACGATGGACGACGCGCTCGAGATGGCATCGGACACGGTGGGCCGCAACCCGTCGATCACCCACCTGCACTGCCCGCCGCTGTTCCTGCCGGAGGTCTCCGCGTGAGCGAGTTACGGAAAGTCGCTCGAGGCTGGCGCTGGGGACGGCCGCCGCCGCTGCCCCGAAGCGCCCCGACGCCGCCGCTGAGGACCGAGGCTGCCTTCGAGACCGATTGGGCGCGCCGTCCGTGGGCGAACACAGTTCGCGACGTCTTGCAGGAGCTGATCGTGCTCCCGGCCGTGCGCTACGTCACCTCACCGCGAGTGAGCGGCCGGGAGCGTTTGCTGCGCCTCACACCGCCGGTCGTTCTGGCGTCCAATCACGCGTCGCATCTGGACACGGCGGTCGTTGCCGAAGCCCTGCCGCTCGAATGGCGGCATCACTTGGCCGTCGGTGGAGCGGCCGATTACTTCTTCAAAGGAAAGATTCGCGGGACGCTCGCCGCGCTTCTGGTCGGCGCGTTCCCCGTCGAGCGCAAGCGCGCGAGTGCCGTCTCGGCCCGGCTGGCCGTCCGCCTCGTTCAAGAAGGCTGGAACCTGATCTTGTTCCCAGAGGGCGGCCGGTCACCCGACGGGTGGATGCAGGAACTCAAGCCGGGGGCCGCTTTCGTAGCGGCTCGGACGAAGCGTCCGCTCGTTCCGATGTGGATCAAGGGAACCGAGCATCTGTTGCCGAAGGGAGCCAAGCGATTGCGCCGCGGACGTGTCGACATCCTCATCGGCGATCCGCTGTTCCCTCGCGACGGCGAGGATGCCCGCGAGCTCAACTCCCGACTCGACGAGTCGCTGCGCCGCTTGTCCACTGAAGCCGACAGTGATTGGTGGACGGCGATGCGCACCCCCGGCGGAGATCCCTACGGCCCGGACGCCGCGCGCTGGCGCCGCGTCTGGGCACGCGGCGACGCGCCGGAGAAGAGCCGTTCGAGCTGGACCTAGATCAGGAGCGACGCTCGAACGCGTCGATCCACGTGCGGTTGCCGCCCGACGACGGGTTCCGCGTCCCCTTCACGCGGACCTCGATCGTGTGCGTCGCGTCCGACAGTCCCGTGCGCTGGAAGAGCACCTGCTGGAGCGACGTCGCGCTCGAGTACTGGTCGACGTTCGCGACGAGCACGCCGTCGATACGTACCTGAGCGATCCCGCCGGATGCGTGCCGGGCACCGATCCAGCGAATACCGGTGCCGGCAAACGTGTAGCGGACCCACGATCCCGTCGTTGCCGATCTCCGATGGGATCCCGCGCTTGCGCGGGAGTTCGATGCGCTCCTCCACGTCCCGGACCACCTGAGGCCGGCCGCGTTCTCTTCGACTCTCGTCCACGCTGTGGTGACCCCGGGCGGCGTGGCGTCGCGGACCGACTCGAAGGTCGCCCACCAGTAGCCACGCGTGTCGCGATAGATCCCGACGCCCGCCACGTTCAACGACGCACCGTACTCGTCGAACATGCACCGGCGGTGAGGGCTGGAGTTCAACCAGACGTCGTAGAATTTCTGCGCGACCTGCTCCTCGGTCGCGCCCGCCGACCCCGGGTAGTAGTACGCGACGTTCTCGCAATACGTGCCGAACCCGTCGTCCGGCGCACCGTTGCTCTCGTACGGATCGGGCGATGCCCCGCCGACGCGCCCGGCCAGGCCGTCGTGCGTCATGCGCCGGATCGAGGCCTGATACGCCGAGTGGTCCCGCGCCGCCGACCGGAGGCCGGCATGCATGACCTCGGCGCTCTTGCCGACACCGGAGCGGCCTTGGTTGATGAGCTGCAGCACGCGCACCTCGACGTCGACGGGAGCGGCGCTCGCCGAACCAACCGGCATCACAACTGCACCGGCGGCGATCAATAGGCTCAAGACGGCACGGAAGTGGGATGAACGGCTCATTGCTCTCACTATCTGCCAGAACCGCCCAGACTTACAACAACTTATGGAGATCGCCTACAGGTTGGCCGTCGCTTCCTCCAGCAGCCAGGCGAACTTCCTCTGGGCTTCGGCCCGGCGCGTGGGGACGTGCTCGGTCGGCACGTCCACGGCCTCGTATCCCTTGAGGACCTGACGAGCCACGGTCATGCGATGGACCTCGTCGGGCCCGTCGTAGATCCGTCCGTCCCGGGCGGCACGGTACATGGCTTCCAGCGGCAGGTCCGTCGTGAACCCGAGGCTCCCGTGGACCTGAATGGCACGGTCGATGGCGTCGTGGAGCACTTTGCCGCCCCAGAACTTGATCGCGGCGATCTCCTTGCGGGTCGCGGACGACCCTTCCTTGTCCATCTTCCAGGCGGCCTGGAGTGTGAGGAGCTTCAGTGCGCGGATCTCGGTATCGGTGTCGGCGATCCAGTTCTGAATCGTCTGCTTTCGGGCCAGCGGCTCACCGAAGACGACGCGTGAGACGGCGCGTTCGCAGAGCATGCGAAGGGCACGGTTCGACTGGCCGATCCATCGCATGACGTGGTGGATGCGGCCGGGCCCGAGGCGTTTCTGCGCGAGCACAAACGCCTGGCCCTCGCCGCCGAGGAGGTTCTCGTAGGGAACGCGGACGTCCTCGTAGATGATCTCGGCGTGCCCGGACTCGTCGAGTGAGACATCGTGCTCTCCCATCGTCGGGATGTTGCGCAACACGTTCACACCGGGCGTGTTCCGCGGGACGACGATCATCGACATGCCCTGATAGGGATGGACGTCCGGGTTCGTGACGGCCATCACGATGAGGATGTCGGCGATCGATCCGTTGGACGTGAACCACTTGTGCCCGTTGATCACGAGCTCGTCGCCGACGCGCTCGGCCCGTGTCTTGATGAGCGTCGGGTCCGCGCCGGCGCCCGGTTCCGTCATCGAGAACGCCGAGCGAATCTCACCCTCGAGGAGCGGCGCCAGCCACCTCTTCTTCTGCTCGTCGCTCCCGGCAATGGCGATGAGCTCGGCGTTCCCGCTGTCGGGGGCGTTGTTTCCGAAGACCTGCGGCGCGTAGAAGCACTCGCCGAGGATCTCGTGCATCAGGCCGAGCTTGAGCTGTCCGAACCCCTGGCCCCCGAGCTCCGGATCCAGATGTGCGGCCCACAATCCCTGGGCTTTGACCTCTTCCTTGAGCGGCGCCGTCGCGCGGCGGATCTGCTCCGGGGTGAGGTTCAGAACCTCGAGCGGGATGATCTCCTCGCGCACGAAGCCGCGCATCCACTCGAGCTTCGCTTCGAACTCGGGCTCGGTCTCAAAGTCCCAGGCCATGCGTCCCCCCTTATAAGCGCGCGTGCGATCAAGACGCTATCGCACAGTGGCAGGACGACGATGAGACGGAATTCGTCAGCAGATCTGTTTGCACATCTCAACGGCCGCGGCTGCGTCGAGACGGCCGAACCCGTAGGTGATGTCGTAGCCGGCGATACCGAGATCCTTCGCGCTCGCGCGAATGATCTGCGCGGCGAGCACGTTGGATGCGCCCATCGACATCAGCAGCGCGCCGACGCCCGCCACCAGCGGGGCGGCCACCGAGGTTCCCTGTGACGCGCTGTAGAACCCGAAGCGGTCGGTCGAGAGAATGCTCGTGCCCGGAGCGACGACATCGAGTCGCAATCCGTAGCTCGAGAAGTCCGCGAGCTGGTCGAACTCGTCGGAAGCACCGATGCAGAGGACGGCCGGGTTAAACGCGGGCGTCGAGCAGTAGGGGTCGGTCGAGTTGCCGGCCGCCGCCACGACCAGCGCACCCTGCGCGGTCGCGTAGACGAGCGAGATCTCTTGGAGATCGGTAAGGAAAGGATCGACCGGGAGAGAGGAGCCGAGCGAGAGGTTGATGACGTTTGCGCCGTTGTCCGCGGCCCAGCGAACGCCGTCGGACACATCCTCGGGCGCGGCTCCTTGCAGGGCGCCGAAGGCGCGGACGGTCATGATCTTGGCCTTCGGGGCCGCGCCGGAGATGCCCTTCCCATTGTTGCCGACGGCAGCGGCGACGCCGGCGACGGACGTCCCGTGACCGTGGAGGTCGGCGGCGTCGAAGTCGTCGTTGATTGCGTCGTACTGCTTCTTGATGAGGAAGTTGCCGGCGAGGTCTTCGTGCCGGCGGTCGACTCCCGTATCGACGATGGCAATCGTCATCCCGGCGCCCTGGGTCGTCTTCCAGGCCGTCGGGAGCCCGACGCGCCGTATGCCCCATTGCCGGTTGTACAGCGGGTCGTTGACCTTGACCGTCTTGACGGCCGCTACGGAGGGGTTCGGAGAGGCCACCGCGACCAGGGCGAGGAGAAGGGCGCAGGCGACCGCTTTGAGTGATCTGCTCATGACGAGTTCTTGCTAATGCTAACGGTCTAGCCCACCCAAAAGTTCCGGCCTGACCTGCGAGAAGACCGGGAACCTCCGGCCGGGAACAAACGTTAGCGATGGTAGACTTCGCCGACCAGAAGCCGAGAGCGACCATGAGCCGACACAGACCCTCGCCCCTCCGGGCGGTCAGACTCGCCGCCGTAGCACTCGCAATCGGCGGAGCCATCGCCGCGGCGCCGGCGGCGTCCGGTATCGAGGCCGAGGGCTT
>DASQWC010000169.1:0-3851 GCA_035640475.1 Actinomycetota bacterium
GACGAGGTCGGCGCCCGCCTCGAGGGCGGCTTCGATGATCCGGTCGCGGCGCAGGTAGGACTCCGCGGCGGGGTGAGGTCCGATGCGTTTGCGTACGTCCGCGGCGCGCGCGTGCGGCGCGTCGGCGTCGGCATCGGAGAACACCGCGATCGTGCGCATGCCCATGCGCGCGGCCGTCCGGAAGATGCGGAGTGCGATCTCCCCGCGGTTGGCGACGAGCAGCGTCGTCATCGGTCAAGCATGCCCCGGCCGGCCCTCCACCAGCTGTGTCCCGTAAGGACCGCGGCCGGTGAGCGCCGCCGCGCCGCAGCGCCCGGCGAGCCTCAGCGCGTCGTCCAAGGCAGCGCCCGTCCCAAGGGCGTACGTCAATCCCGCCGCGAACGAGTCGCCGGCTCCGTACGCGCAGACGACGGGCCCGGGCGGAGGCTCCGGCGCAAAGGAGCCGGCGGTTCCGTCGCTCGTCGTGAACCGCCCCCCATCGGCGCCGAGCGTCTCCACGACGACGTCCGGTGCCGGACCGAACGCGACGAATCGCTCCGACGGATCGCGTCCGCTGCCGACGACCGCGTCGAGCTTCACCGCCGCGCGGGCGAGGCGCTCCGATTCGCGCGACGTCGCGACGAGCACCTTCGCGCGGCGCGCGAATCGGAGCGCCTCGTCGTCACCCGCGCAGAAGTACACGGCATCGGTCTGATCGAGTTGCCCCCACGGCAGCGGATCGCTGCCGTGGGGGCCGAGCCGGGAGCCGATCACGGTGATCGTCCGCTCACCGGTCGTGTCGTCGACATGCGTGAACGCGCGGCGCTGTCTCTCCGGCCGGAACACGCAATGCACAACGAGACCCATCGAGACGAGCTCGTCGTGCGCTCTGTGGCCGAGGTCGTCGTCGCCGAGCGCCGTGAAGAACGTGCACTCGCCGGCCAGCTTGAGCAGCTGCACAGCCGCCACGGGACCGCCGCCGGCCGGCACCTCGAAGACGTCGTCGGCGTGTACGATCTCACCGGGCGAGGGCATGTGCGGCACGCGTGCGAACGTCACCCACTCGACGTGACCGACGACTGCAGCCCTCACAGCGCGATGAGCGTCAGCGGCACTGCAAACAAGACGGCGACAAAGGCGGCAAGGCGCGCGGGCGACACCAGAACGCGCCCGGCGAAGCCGAGACACACCCTGCGCAGCAGCGGGTACGCGACCGCGAGGACGATGACGGTCAGCACCGCCACCGTTACCGTGACGGCCACAACGACGCGGACGGCGTCCTGGTTGCCGAGCAGGATTGCGGCGACGAGCGTGTCGGCCAGCGTCGTGATGTTGGCGCCGGCGATGTACGGAAGCGTGTTTGCACGGCGCACGTAGCCCTTGGCCACGAGCGGAACGAGAACAGTCAGAGCCACGGAGACAGACAGCGTCAGCATGCAAACGCCGCAGCCGAGCAGGAACATCGGCCACTTCCGCTCGTACCACGCGTCGGGCCGGTGCTCCATCTGCTCCCCGCCGAGTGAGGGCATGACCCGATCGATCAGCGCGAAGCCGGCAATGAGGACGATCAGCCCGAGCGGGAAGAGCGTCCAGCCGGGCATTACCGCGCGGGCGGCGTCCACGGCCCAGCCGAAGAGCGCATCGGTGACCGAGGTGACCGACGGCGACGTGCCGATGTTCAGCCCGTCGAGGACGCCGCGGTCCAGAAGGAAGTAGCCGGCGATCGCCGCCGGGACGTACAGCGTCATCGTCATGAGCAAGGAGAGGATCCCGATCGAGATCGGCGCCCGGCGTCCGGATCCGGCGCGGCGGCGCAGGGCGTATGCCGTTCCGACGACGAGGACGACGAAGGCGGCCCCGAGCCGGGATCCGGTGAGCATCGTGAAGGATTGGACGCGGTCGATCGTCCCCCCGTCGAGAAACGCGAGAGCCGACGCGGCGATCGGCGAACCGGACAAGACGATGCAGGCGCCCAGCCAACCCAGCCCGAGCGTGCTCCACGCGTTGTCGGTGAAGACCGAGCCCTCGAGCGTGGGGGCCAGCGCCGTCGCACCGGACTTCATCAGGCCCAGCGCGATGACGAACAGTCCGATCCCGGCGATCGAGTACGCGGCTCGGACGGCGATCGAGAACCGGCGAGGCGGCCGGACGACGATGTCCTCGGGCGGGAGCTCGACTCCCTCGATATGCGCAACGACAGGTTCGAGGACGACGCGTTGGGGTGTCGTCGCCGACTCGACGAGCGGCCCGCCGACGTGCTCGAGCACCTCCTTGGACAGCGCGTCCAGAAGCTCCCACCGCTCGCGCGGAGGTGCCGCGGAATCGATGATCCGCCGGGCGGCGTCGGCGAGCGCGGGCTCCCGGCTCCGAAGGTCGCGCATGACGTACTTGGGCTTCGGTCTTCGCCGTCCGGCGAGCTTGTAGTAGGCGTCGAGCGTCCAGTCCAGCGCGTTGTGCATCGCCAGCTCGAGACCCTCGTCGTCCGCCTCGAGCAAGTCGTAGGCATCCTTGACCGTGTCGGTCGCCATGTAGCGCAGGCGTTCGAGCTCGTCACCCAAGGGAATCGGACGAGGCATGTCGGCCACGGTCTTCGCCTCGCCGACGAGTGTCGCGACCGTCCCGCGCGGATCGTGAATGATGCGTCCGCGCGCGAACATCTCCATCGTCGAGCCGGCTTCGACGATTTCGCTCGACAGCTTCTCGGGCGGATTGATGAAGAGCTCCACGTCGACGCCGTCGACGACGAGGTTGCGCCGCTGGCGCCACGGTTCGTCGATGACGACGTAGAGATCGACATCGCTCGTCGCCATCGGCTCGCCGTAGGCGTACGACCCCGAGAGCAGCAGTCCGATCAGGCGATCGCCGAACTCGTCTTTCAGTTGCTGCGTAACGGTCGCGAGCGCTTGCTCGTAGCGATCGGTGCTCAAGCGCCGGTGTCTGCCGGGAAGTACGCGCAGAAGTCGTTGCCCTGGGGGTCGGTGAGCCAGACGCCATCGCCGTTGGGCCACTCCGAGACGACGGTCGCGCCGAGCGCCAGCAGCCGGTCGAGGTGCGCGCGATCACGCAGCCGCACGTCGAGGTGCATGCGGTTCTTCGCCGTCTTGGGTTCCGGCACCGTCTGGAAGAAGAGCCTCGGCCCCCCCGAGGACGACAGCACCATCACGTTCGGATCGTCCTCGACATCGTCGATACCCTTCGCTTTGAGTTGCTCGATGTCTTCAGGTCCGTACGGCGCGATCTCGTAGTCGGGCAACACCTCGCACCAGAAGCGCGCAAGCGAAGCCGCATGTGACGCGTCGAACGTGATCGAGTCGATAGTGCTCGTCACAAGGAGTCGCTAACGCTCCATCCTGCTTACATCCTGAAGACGCCGTAGCGCGGCTCGGAGATCGGCGCGTTGTAGGACGCCGAGATCCCGAGCGCGAGCGCGTTGCGCGTGTCGAGCGGGTCGAGGATGCCGTCGTCCCAGAGACGTGCTGTCGAGTAGTAGGGCTGACCCTGAGCTTCGTATTGATCGCGGATCGGCTGCTTGAACGCTTCGTTGTCCGGCTCGCCGCGAACGATCGAAAGCACCGTCGCCGCCTGCTCGCCGCCCATGACGGAGATCCGCGCGTTCGGCCACATCCACAGGAAGCGCGGCGAGTACGCCCGGCCGCACATCGAGTAGTTGCCCGCGCCGAAGGAGCCGCCGATCACCACCGTGAGCTTCGGCACGCGCGTGCAGGCCACGGCGGTCACCATCTTCGCGCCGTCCTTCGCGATCCCGCCGGCTTCGTACTCCTTGCCGACCATGAAGCCCGAGATGTCCTGAAGGAAGACGAGCGGGATGCCGCGCTGGTCGCAGAGCTCGATGAAGTGCGCCGCCTTGAGCG
>DASQWC010000170.1:0-2483 GCA_035640475.1 Actinomycetota bacterium
CGATCACCGGCGACGCATCGGACAGGACGGCCGAGGTCAGCGTCGTGAGCCTTCCGGCTACGCCGTCTCCATCGCCCTCGCCCGCGCCGTCGCCCGACGCGGCATCGCGCGGCTCGGGCCGGCGAGGCGGGCGCGATCCACGGTGTCCGAGCGGCTGCGAGTGTTCGTTCCCGTCGGGAGGAACCGTCGTCGTATGCCGGGGCGGCGGCACGGTCCGAATACCGTAAGCACCGCATCGGGGAAGACGCTTCCCATCAGGCTGGCGCGACGGAGCGCATCGTCCGCCACGCAGCTTCCGGGTCGGGCCAGAACACATGAACTGCCGGTGTGTCGACGCCGGCATTCATGAACGTCTTCAGGCGGCTCCGAACCTCATCGGCCGATCCCGCGACGACGAGCGCGTCGAGGAGCTCGTCGCGAACGGCGGCGCGCGATGCCGCACGATCCCGCGCTTGCCTCGCCGCCTTCACGCCGTCGACCACGTCACCAAACCCCTGCCACGTAAAGAATCGGTCGTAGCCGGGAGCGACGATGTACGCGCTGAAGGCTCCGGCGAAGGCCTCGCGGATCTGCTGCGGATCGTCGGTGACGCAGCACTGGACGCGCATGACGACCTCGATCTCGCTCGGGTCCCGGCCGGCCTTGGCGGCACCCTTGTGAACTTCGGCGAGTGCCGTCGGAACGAAGGATTCGCCGAGCATGTTGATCACAACGCCGTCGGCCACCTCGCCAGCGAGCTGCAGCATCATCGGGTTCAAGGCACCCAGATAAATCGGGACGGGCGTCGGCGGCGGCGGCATCATCCGATAGCCGTTGACCTTCACGCACTCACCGTCGTACACGACCTTCTCTCCTGAGAACATTGCGCGCAGGACCTCGATCGTTTCGCGGGCTCGTCGGAGCGGCCGCTCGTAGGACTGATCGTTCCAGTCGGACACGATCTGTGGGGACGACACCCCGATCCCACAGATCGCACGGCCTCCGGTCATCGCCTGCATCGTCGAGGCGGCCATGGCGAGCATGGCCGGTCCACGGATGTTCATCGGGACGACGGCCGTCCCGATCCGAAGTCTCGATGTGGCGGCACCCACGGCCGAGCCCAGCGCGAACGCGTCGTTGCCGCCCACCTCGGCCACCCACGCGGAGTCGTATCCGGATGACTCGGCCTCGCGGGCGAACTCGATGTTGTCCGCGAACGTTACACCCGTCGGTGGAAGCGAAATGGCGAGCCCGCTCATCAGCTAAGAGCGTGCCCGCGTGCCACGGAAGGGCGCCAATCGGCGCCTGTGTGTACGCTGTTGCCTATCGCGGTAAGGGGGAACCAATGAAGTCAGCGCGCGTATTCCTGCTCGCCGCCGCATTGATCTGCACGGTCACGGCGAGCACCGCCCAGGCGGCCACCCCGGCGCAGGGCACGCTCTCCAAGAAGGTCAAGGTCGTGAAGTGGAGCGGAACGTTCACGCTGTCCGAGCCGAACCCGGCCGGCAACTGCCTGGGTGGGTCCGAGGACCCGGCGTGTGACTACTTCTATCTGAAGGTCGACCTTCCGGACGGCGCTCGGATCCGGATCGACCTGCCGGCGCCGAGCGCGACCACCGACCTCGATCTCTACGTGCACTCGCCCACGGGAACCGAGATGGGCGTGAGCGGCAACCTCCCGGGCCAAAACGAGTTCATCGAGTTCAGACACAGCGGACGCTTCCGCAACAAGCCCTACGAGATCAGAGTGTTGCCGTACCTGGTCGTCCCGGGCACTACCTACAACGCCACGGCGAAGGTGAAGTAATTGCCGGTCCGCAGGCTCGCGATCGTCGCCATTGCCGGCTTCGGGCTCCTCGCCGGTCCGGTCGTGCAGGCGGCAACTCCCGCGTCCGGGACGCTTTCCAAGAAGTCGAAGGTCGTGAGGTGGACAGGGACCTTCACGCTGTCGCAGCCCGACTCCCTTACCGGGTGCGTCGGCGGGTCCACCGATCCGATCTGCGATCACTTCATGCTCAAAGTTGACCTCAAGGACGGCTCACGCATTCGCATCGATCTGCCGGCGCCGGATGCCGTCTCGGACGTCGACCTCTACGTCTACTCACCTACCGGCAGCGAGGTCGGCAGCAGCGCGAACGCGTTCGGCACGAACGAGTTCGTTGAGTTCCGACACAGCGGCCGCTTCAACAAGAAGTCCTATGAGGTCCGGATCATGCCGTGGCTCGTGGTACCCGGGACAACCTACAAAGCAGCGGCTAAGGTGAAATAATGCGCGCGAGGAGGGCGTTCGCCGTTGCTGCCGTCGTCGTGGCCGTGTTGCTCCAACCTCATGCCGAGGCGGCGAACCGGGCCGGCAGCCTCTTACGGTCACGAACGGTCGTGACGTGGACGGGCGGGCCCTTCGTTGTTTCCGAACCGAACTACGTGAGCGCCGATTGCCTCGGCGGAGAGTCCGACCCGCTGTGCGATCACTACTCGCTCAAGATCGCCCTCGGTGACGGAGC
>DASQWC010000171.1:0-5364 GCA_035640475.1 Actinomycetota bacterium
TCAGCTGTTGCGCGACGCGCTCGAGATCCTGCCGGTACTTCAGGACGACGTTCAGCGTCTCGTTCGTTGTCTGTTCGTCAAGCGTCTCCACGCCCAGTTCGAGAATGGTCCGCGCCCAGTCGATCGTCTCCGAGATAGACGGACGCTTCTTGAGCTCGAGCTGGCGGATCGCGCGGATCACGCGGACGATCTGATCCGCGAGCTTCTCGGGCAGCTCGGGCACGCGCGTGAGGATGATGTCGCGCTCGCGCTCGGCTTCCGGATAGTCGAGGTGCAGATATAGACAGCGGCGCTTGAGCGCTTCGGAAAGCTCCCGAGTCGCGTTGGACGTGAGAAAGACGACCGGAATGTGGCGCGCTTCCATCGTTCCCATCTCGGGAATCGTGACCTGAAAATCGGAGAGGAGCTCCAGAAGGAACGCTTCGAACTCGAACTCCGTGCGGTCGATCTCGTCGACGAGCAGAACGACCGGCTTCTCCGCGCGAATGGCGTGCAGCAGCGGCCGCTCGAGGAGAAACGGCTCGTCGAAGATGCTCTCTTCGATCTCCTCCCAGTGGTGCTCACGGGCTTCGTCGGCCTGGATGCGCAGGAGCTGCTTCCGATAGTTCCATTCGTAGAGCGCCCGCGCTTCGTCCAGACCTTCGTAGCACTGCAGCCGGACGAGATCGAGATCGGTACAGGCGGCGACGGCCTTGGCCAGCTCGGTCTTGCCGACGCCGGCCGGACCCTCGATCAGCAGCGGCTTGCCGAGCCTGTCCGCGAGATAGACGGCCGTCGAGACACGCGTGTCGGCGATGTAGTTCGCCTCGCGGAGACGCGCCTGAACGGCGTCGACGGAGGCGAAGCGCGGTGTTGCGGGCATGACCGAAGGTTACACAGGATGCGCTGTCAGGCGCCCCCTGGGACGAGGACCACGAGTTCGTCACGATGGACCACCTCACGCGCGTCGCCGACGACCTCCGACACCCGCGCCGAGTCCATCCCGGCGACGCGGCCGAGCTCTTCTGAGGAGAAGCCGACGAGGCCGCGTGCGAAGACGCGGCCGTCTTCATCGACGATGTCCACGGCATCTCCCGGCAGAAACGAACCGTCGGTTCCCTTCACGCCGGCGGCGAGCAACGACCGGTTCAGATCGACGATGGCGTGGCGCGCGCCCGCGTCCACGACCACCGTTCCCTTGGACGACGTCGCGTAGCCGATCCATGCCTTGCGCGACGTGAGCTTTGAGGCGCTCGGCTTGAACAGCGTTCCGACGTCGCGGCCGCCGAGGATCCGGGTAAGCGCACCACGCCGGAAGCCCGCGATGACCGCAGGTACGCCGGACGCCACGGCAATCCGAACCGCGTCCAGCTTCGAGCGCATGCCGCCCGAGCCGAGCCCAGACGCCGAGCCCCCGGCGAGCTTCTCGATATCCGGCGTGATCGCATCGACCTCGCCGACGATCGGGCCGGTCCCGTCACTGTGCAGACCATCGACATCAGAGAGCATCACGAGGAGGTCGGCGCGGACGAGATTGGCGACGAGCGCGGCCAAAAGGTCGTTCTCGCCGAAACGGATCTCGTCGGTCGCGACTGTGTCGTTCTCGTTCACAACCGGGACGGCGCGCAATGCGAGCAGGCGGCTGAAGGTGTTCAGCGCGTTGACGTACTGCTGGCGGTGCACGAAGTCCGACCGAGTGACCAGGACTTGTGCGCAGACGCGTCCGCGGCGCTCGAAGGCGCTGTTGTACGCGTCCATCAAGTGCGACTGGCCGACGGCGGCCGCGGCTTGCAGCGACGGCATGTCCTTCGGTCGCGTTTTGAAACCGAGGGGGCCGAGACCCGCGCCGATCGCACCCGAAGTCACGCACACGATCTCGCGGGCGTCGTCGAGGAGCTCGCACAGCTCGTCGACGAGGGTGTCGATGCGCCGCGGATTCAAGCTGCCGTCGCCGCGCGTCAGCGATGTCGTTCCGACCTTGACGACGATACGGCGAGCGGCGGCGAGCGAGTCACGCATGCTGCTGGACGTCCTCGTCGGGCACGTACTCGAACGCGGATTCGCCGATGCGGATCTCATCACCCGCGTGCACACCGTGCTTTCGCAGTGCGGCCTCGACACCGAGCGATCGGAGCTGCTGCTGTAACCGCCGGACGGCGCGTTGATTGTCGAACGACGTCTGCGCAACGGCGCGTTCGGCTCGATTGTTCCGGACGCGAAACGCTTGGTCCTCGCGGGTGACCTTGATCGGATCTTCCACAACCGGCCGGAACACGGCGAAAGTCTCTCGTTCGGGCTGCGTCGCTCGTGCCACGTGCACCTCCTCACCGAGAACATCGAGGAGTTCCTGGATGTTGTCGCCCTGTGCGGCCGACACGGTGACGAACCGGGTGCCGTGCTCGTCCGCCCACGCGCGTGCCGTCTCGGGTCTCGCATCGTGGAGATCGGTCTTGTTCCCGATCACCATCCGCAAGCGCTGTGCGAGTTGCGCATCGTAGGACTCCAGCTCGTGCAGCACGGCCGACAAGTCGGCCTCGGGCGCCGGCGAGGCGAGATCGACGACGAGCGCGAGCACGCTGCAGCGTTCGGCGTGCCTGAGGAACCGGAGGCCGAGCCCCTTTCCTTGCGACGCGCCTTCGATCAGCCCCGGCAAGTCCGCCACCACGAATCGATCTTCATCTGAATCGACCACGCCGAGCCCCGGGATCAGCGTCGTGAACGGGTAGTCGGCGATCTTCGGGTTTGCGCGGGAGACGGCGCCCAGCAAGGTCGACTTTCCAGCGTTCGGCGGGCCGAGCAGACCCACGTCGGCAACCAGGTGCAGCTCGAGGACGACCTCGGCCTCCTCGCCCGGCTCCCCCGGCTCCGCGTAGTTCGGCACGCGGTCGTTGCGTGTCTTGAGGGCTGCGTTCCCGCGTCCGCCCCGCCCGCCGCGCGCGACGGTGTACTGCGTTCCCGCGCGCGCGAGATCGGCCAGCATCTCGCCGGTCGAAGCGTCGCGCACGACAGTGCCCGGCGGTACGGGCACAACGAGATCCTCGCCGTCCGGACCGTTGCGATGGTTCCCCGCACCCTTTCCGCCGCCGGAGGCCCGCAGCAGCTTCCTGCGCGCGTAGGGCGCCAGCGAGGCGAGCTCTTCGTCGGCGACGAGCACAACCGAGCCGCCTCTTCCACCGTCACCGCCGTCCGGTCCGCCGCGCGGCCTGTGCTTCTCGCGGTGGAACGACAGCGAACCCGCGCCGCCGTCTCCGGCACGCGCGCGAAGACGAACCTCGTCGACGAATTGCGCGCTCATAGCGCTTCTACCGTAAGGACTAGAGCGAGCGCCGGTGCGGGGCTAAGCGGAATCGATTGTGACGTAGGTACGTCCGGCCGACTTGTAGAAGCGAACCGAACCCTCCGCCGTCGCAAACAGCGTGTCGTCGCCGCCCCGGCCGACCCGGGGGCCGGCGTGGACCTTCGTGCCGCGCTGGCGCACGATGATGGCTCCGGCGCGCACGGACTCACCGCCGAAGACCTTGACGCCCAGGAACTTCGGATTGGAGTCGCGGCCGTTCCGCGACGACCCACCACCCTTCTTATGCGCCATCTAGCTGATCCCCGTGATCTCGACAGACGTGAGGTCCTGACGGTGCCCTCTCGTCCGCTTCCAACCGGTCTTCCGATGGTAGTTGAAGACCCTGATCTTCCCGCCGCGCTTGTGACCGACGACTTTGCCGCGCACCTGCACTCCGTCGAGCTCAGACCGACGCGCCTTCACGGCCGCGTCGTCAACGACGAGGACGGCGGGGAACGAGACTTCCTGCCCCTCCGACGCATCGAGGCGATTGACCTCGATGACGTCGCCGGAGGCGACCTTGTACTGCCGTCCACCTGCGCGGATCACTGCATACATGCTGGTCTCCAAGAAGTGCGGGACGACTAGTTTAGCCGTCCGAACGCTCGGGTGACGCCGGCTGCTGCGACTGCGGCTGGGGCGGTGTCGCCGGCGGCGTCTCCGACGGCGCGGTCTGGCCGACGGCGCCGTTTTGCTGCTGGGGCGGCCGCTGGCCGCCCGACCGGCCCCGCCCGCCCCGGCGCGAGCGCCGGGTCGGACGTGGCGGACGCTCCTCGGCCTGCTCGCTTTCGGCCGCCACTTGTTGCCCGTCGATGACCACGCCGCGCCCTCCACACGTCGGGCACGGCGTGCTCAGCGCCTCCAGCAGTCCCTCCGACACGTTCTTTCGCGTCATCTCGACCAGACCGAGCGGCGAGATGCCGATGACCTGTGTCTTGGTCTTGTCTCGTTCGAGCTCGCGGCGGAACTCCCGCAGGACCTCCTCCCGGTTGCGCGCGAGGAGCATGTCGATGAAGTCGATGATGATGATGCCGCCGATGTCGCGGAGGCGGAGCTGCCGGACGATCTCGGCCGCCGCCTCGAGGTTGGTCCTCACGACCGTGTCCTCCAACGACGTCTTCCCGACGTAGCGCCCGGTGTTGACGTCGATGACGGCCAGCGCTTCGGTCCGGTCGATCACGATGTAGCCGCCCGACGGCAGCCACACCTTTCGTTCGAGGGCCTTGCGGAGCTGGTCGGTGACGTTCTCGGCCTCGAAGAGCGTCTCCCGTCCCTCGTGGAGGCTGACCTTCTCGACGAGCTCGGGCGCGACGGCCCGCAGGTAGGCGACCACTCGGTCGTAGGATTCCCGTCCCTCGATGACGAGCCGGTCGTAGTCCTTCGAGAACAGATCCCGGACGACGCGGATCACGAGATCGGGCTCGACGTAGATCTCGAACGGAGCCGCCCCCTTTCCGGAGCGTTCGTCGATCTCTTCCCAGAGGCGCTTCAGCCTTGCCAGGTCGCGATCGAGCTCGGCCTCCTCGACCCCCTCGGCCGCCGTTCGGACGATGAGCCCGAACCCGTCGGGACGAAGCCGCTTGGCGATGTCCCGGAGGCGTGCGCGCTCCTGGTCGTCCAGACGCCGGGAGATTCCGTAGCCCGAACCCTTCGGGACGAGCACCAGGTACCGGCCGGCCAGCGACACCTCGGTCGAGAGGCGGGCCCCCTTGGAGCCCATCGGGTCCTTCGTCACCTGGACGAGAACCGACTGCCCGGAAGTCAGCACCTGATCGATGCGCGGGCGAGCATTTCCCTCGACGTCGTCGTCGGCCATGACCTCGCCGACGTACAGCACCGCGTTGCGCGGCTGTCCGATCTCGACGAACGCCGCCTCCATGCCCGGCAGCACGTTTTGCACCTTGCCGAGGTAGATGTTGCCGACGAGCGACCGGCGTGCTTCACGCGCGACGTAGTGCTCGACGAGTGAGCCGTCCTCGAGGATGGCGACCTGCGCCCGGTCGGCGGACCCGCCGACGAGCATCACACGCTCGATTCGTTCGCGATGA
>DASQWC010000172.1:0-3211 GCA_035640475.1 Actinomycetota bacterium
GAAGTTCGGCGTCTCGGCGAGCTCGACGGCGTTACCCGGCCCCGGTGGGGCGCAGCCCCACCCGTCGAGGATCACGAGTGCTACGAGTGCGTGGCGGCGCGGCAAATCGCGGTGAACGAATCGAGATCGAGCGAGGCGCCGCCGACGAGCGCACCGTCGACGTCCGGCTGGGCAAGCAGCTCGGCGGCGTTGTCCGGCTTGACGGAGCCGCCGTACAACACCGGCACATCCAGCAGCGCCTTCACGAAGGCGTGCGCCTGCTGCGCGATCTCCGGCGTCGCAGTCTTGCCGGTGCCGATCGCCCACACCGGCTCATACGCGACGACGAGATTGTCGTCGGCCTCGAGCACGGAGACCTGCCGGCGCAGCACGCCTTCGGTCTCGCCGCGCTCGCGCTCGACGTCCGTCTCGCCGACGCAGGCGATGACAAAGAGTCCCGCCGCGAGCGCGGTGCGAGCTCGGGCGGCAACGCTCTCGTCGGTCTCGCCGAAGTGTTGACGGCGTTCGGAGTGACCGACGATCGCGCCGTAGACGCCGAGGTCGAGCAGCATCGAGGCGGAGATCTCGCCGGTGAAGGCGCCGTCGTCCTCCCAGTGCACGTTTTGGGCGGCGACGGCGATCTCCGTGCCGGCGAGCAGCTGCACGGCGACGGCGAGCGACACGTAGGGCGGGCAGACGACGACGTCGACGCCTTCAGGCCCGCGCTCGCGCAGACCGAGGCAGAACTCCGCCGTCTCCGCCGGGCCCTTGTACATCTTCCAATTGGCGGCGATCAGCGCCAAGGCGCCAGATCTTATGGCGGTTTACGAGAACGGCCGCGCGCCAATGCGCGCATTCGGTCGCCTCCTCAACCCTACGCGTCGGGAATCGCGCTGACGCCGGGCAGTTCCTTTCCCTCGAGGAACTCGAGCGCGGCACCGCCGCCGGTGGACAGCCAAGACACCTGCTCCTGCAGGCCGAGCTCGGTGAGTGCCCGCGCGGAATCTGCGCCGCCGACGACGGAGTACGCGTCCGCGCCGGCAACCGCTTCGGCTACCGCCCTCGTACCCTGCGCGAAGCGCGGCCACTCGAATACGCCCATCGGACCGTTCCAGAAGATGGTGCCCGCTGACGCGACGTGATCGGCGAAGAGCTTGCACGTCTCTGGGCCGATGTCGAGGCCGAGCCAGCCCTCGGGAAGCCCGTCGTATGGCGTCACCTTCGTTCCAGCGTCCTCGGCAAACTCGCTTGCCGCAACGACGTCGACCGGCAGGATGACGTCGAAGGCGAGCGGATTGTCGTCGCGGAGTTGTTCGGCCATCTTGCCGCCGACGAGCACCGCGTCGGCCTTGCCGCCGAGGTTGCGAAGAACGCCGAGCTTGTCCTCCACCTTCGCTCCGCCCGAGATCAGGACGAAAGGGCGCTCGACCTCACCGAGCAGCTTGCCGAGCTCCGTTAGCTCCTTCTCGAGCAGCAACCCTGCGTAAGCCGGCAGGAATTGCGTCACACCGACGGTCGAGGCGTGCGCTCGGTGGACCGAGCCGAACGCGTCCTGGACGAAGAAATCGTTGCGATCAGCAAGCTCCTGCGCGAATGCCGGATCGTTCTTCGTCTCGCCCGCGTGGAAGCGCGTGTTCTCGAGCACGCGAATGCGCTCGTCGGGGAGAAGTTCGCGCAGCCGCTCCTCGACCGGCCGCAGCGAGAACGCCGGATCTTCGCCCTTCGGGCGGCCGAGATGGGAGCAAACCGTCACTTCGTGTACCTCGCGTTCGAGGAGCAAGCGGAGCGTCGGCAGGGAGGCGTGGATACGCGTGTCGTCCGCGACCCGGCCGTTTTCGAGCGGTACGTTCAGGTCCGACCGGACCAGCACACGCTTCCCCTCGACCGGGGCCTCCCGGAACGATCGCGGGAAATGCACCTACTACGCGGAGACGGCGGCGGGGATGTCGGCGGCGATCTTGGCGACGACGTCGACAAGGCGGCAGCTGTACCCCCACTCGTTGTCGTACCAGCCGAACACCTTGACGAGATTGCCGTTCGCCATCGTCAGCTCGCTGTCGACGATGCAGGAGAACTGCGAGTGCACGATGTCGGTCGAGACGAGTGGGTCGTCGGCGTAGAGCAGGATTCCTTCCAGCCTGCCTTGTTCGGACGCGCTGCGGTAGGCCTGATTCACATGATCGATCGTCACCTCTCGTCCGACTCGCACGACGAGGTCGGTGATCGAGCCGACGGCCACCGGCGCCCGCACGGAGATGCCGTCGACCTTCCCTTGCAGGTCAGGCATGACGAGACCGATCGCGCGCGCCGCACCTGTTGACGTCGGGATGAGGTTGATGGCCGCAGCGCGTGCCCGCCGCAGATCCTTGTGCGGGAGATCGAGGATCTGCTGGTCGTTCGTGTAGGCGTGGATCGTCGTCATGAAGCCGCGCTCGATCGTGAAGCTGTCGTGCAGCACCTTCGCAAGCGGCGCGACGCAGTTCGTTGTGCAGGAGGCGTTCGACACGATGTGGTGCTGTTCGGGATCGTAGGCGTCGTCGTTGACACCGAGGACGATCGTGATGTCCGGATCAGTGGCCGGTGCCGAGATGACGACCTTCTTCGCGCCGGCGTCGAGGTGCTTCTGGGCTCCGTCACGGTCGGTGAAGAAGCCCGTCGACTCGATGACGAGCTCGATCTCGAGATCCGACCACGGCAGCGCGCTCGGATCCTTCTCCGACAGAACCTGCAGCTCGGTCTTACCGGCCCTGATGACGCCGTCTCCGACCTCGACGTCCTCTTCAAGCGGCCCCAGGACAGAGTCGTACTTCAGGAGATGGCCCATCGTCTTCGCATCGCCGAGGTCGTTGATCGCGACGACCTCGAAGTCGCCGCCGCGCTCGAGATGGGCACGGAAGAAGTTGCGACCGATGCGCCCGAATCCGTTGATTCCAACCCGTGTCTTCGCCATGTAGGCGAGTCTAAATGAGCACCTCGGTGCGCGGCGGGCCGCTGAGGCGTCGCGTGCGATTTACTCGGGCGTGCCGGGCTACGCGCGGCGGGCCGCTCAGGCGTCGCTTGCGATGCCGACCATGAAGGCCGGTCGGGTTTGCCGACAGGCCGACTTCTTTACCCTCCGGCCTGCCGCTCGCGGCGGGCCGCTGAGGCGTCGCTTGCGATGCCGACCTTGAAGGCCGGTCGGGTTTGCCGACCGGCCGATCTCTTGACCCTCCGGCCTACCGCTCGCGGCGGG
>DASQWC010000173.1:0-3485 GCA_035640475.1 Actinomycetota bacterium
ACCTCGGCGCGCTCGACACAAGCCAAGACCTCCACCCCCTCATCGAGCAAGACGGGTGGCGACTGGACCCGATTCGGCTATGACGCCGCGCGGCACGACTCCGGCCCTGCTGCGACCGGAATCACGGCGGCAAACGTCCCAAGCCTCGTGCGTCAGCGCGTCGAACTCGGCGGCACCGTCGACTCCTCGCCGATCTACTTGCGCGCGGTGTCCGTGGGCGGCATGCGCCATGACGTGTTCATCGTCACGACTTCGTACGGCCGGACGCTTGCGGTCGATGCGAGCTCGGGCGCGGTCCTGTGGCGTTTCACACCGGCGGGCTATTCGTCCTGGGCTGGGTCGTACCGGATCACCAACGCGACCCCGGTCGCCGACCCGACACGGCGCTTTGTCTACGCGGCGGCCCCGGACGGCCGCATTCACAAAGTCGCGGTGGCCAGCGGCGCCGAGGTGCGGTCAGGCTCCTGGCCGGCGACGATCACGCGCAACCCGGCACGCGAGAAGATCGGGGTCGCGCTCAACTTTGTGCGCGGGCTCGTGCTCGCCGCGACCGGCGGGTACATCGGCGACGTGCCTCCGTATCAGGGCCACGTTGCCGTGATCGACGCGGGCTCCGGCCGCGTCGCAGGCGTTTGGAACGCGCTCTGCAGCAACCGGCACGTGCTGCTCGTGCCGCGGAGGTGCGCCCAGAGCGGCGCCGCGATCTGGTCGCGCGCCGGAGTCATCGTCGAGCCCGCAACGGGAAATCTGCTCGTGGCGACGGGCGACGGTCGCTTCGACGGCCGCAGATTCTGGGGCGACAGCGTCCTCATGCTCACAGCCAACGCCGGCCGCGTACTACGCAACTGGACGCCGCGTAACCAGGCCGCGCTCGAGACAGGCGACGTCGATCTCGGCAGCACCGGCCCCGCGCTCCTCACCTCGACGCTGGCCGTGCAGGGGGGAAAGGACGGGAAGCTTCGGCTGCTCGACATTCGTCGCCTCGGCGGCAAGCTCGGGCGCACGGGCGGCGAGCTCCAGACGATCACAAGTCCCGGCGGAGCCGGCCTCTTCTCCGCGCCTGCCGTCGGCCGCAACGGCGGGATCGTGCGTGTCTTCATCGCGACGGAGTCGGGCACCTCGTGCTACGTGTTGCGCCAACGTCGACTGCGCGTTGAGTGGCGTCGCGACGATCCGGGCACGAGTCCGGTGCTGGCAGGCGGGTTGCTGTACGTCTACGACCCTCAGGGTGGGCTCAACGTCTACCGGCCGTCGACGGGCGCTGTGGTCGCCCGGCTCGCGGCCGGCAGTGGGCACTGGAACAGCCCGATTGTCACGGACGGCCGCATCGCGCTCGCGGAGGGCAGTGCAAATGATCACCGCGTCTCGGGTGTGCTGAACATTTACCGCCTTCGTTAGGCGCGCTTCCGCGATTGCCGATTGGCGCGTCCGGCGGTCAGTAGCATCGCGCCGTGCGCGAGTTGCGGCCGGGACTGTGGCACTGGGAAGCACCGCATCCGGACTGGACGCCGGACGAGCCGTGGGACCAGATGGTCTCGTCGTACGCCATCGACGACGGCAACCGTCTGCTCCTCTTCGACCCGCTGGCTGTGCCGAAGGAGATCGAGGAACGGGCGACCGAGCGCGAGCCGGTGGTCGTCCTCACGGCTCCGTGGCACGAGCGCGATACGCAGAGTCTGGCGGAACGGCTCGGCGCGCCGGTGTTCGTGCCGCCGCCTGACACCGAAGAGGACCTCATGCGGAAGTACGGTGTCACTCGCGAGCAGGTTGCCGGTGGAAGCCCGGACGTGGCCTGGCTACGTGCCGGGGACACGGTCGAGGGGCACTTCTTCACGGCCGGCGATCGCCTTCCAGTGGGACTCGAGGCGTTCCCGGGACGGGAGCACAACGACGTCGTGCTCTGGATCGAGGAGCGCCGTGCCGTGGTCGCCGGCGACTCGCTCGTGGACTTCGGCCGGGGTCTCGAGATCCCGGCTGAGTGGCTACGTCCGGACGCAACGCGAGAACAGATCGTCGATGGGCTGCGCCCGCTGCTCGAGCTGCCGGTCGAGTTCGTGCTCCCGGCGCACGGCGCGCCCACCGACCGGGCCGCCCTCGAGCGCGCCCTCTCCTGAGGTCGGGCGCAGAGCTCTCCGCTTGGGTGCGGCGTCGTCGCGGTACGGCCAGCCGTACGACAAGACACCGGCTGCTCTCAAGGACAAAGACCCTCGGGAGGTTCAACCCGAGGCGTCCGCGAAACTCATCGCTGTTTCCGAGTTAGCTCGCGGTTAGCCCGGACTTTCGGCAGCGAATTGACGGCGTGGCGCGAGCGTCAGGACGACTGCTTCGGGCGCATCTCAGCTTTGTGCGCACGCTTCTGCGCCTACCGTTCGCTTTGTCGGGGCAAGATAGAAGTGAAGGCGAAGTGAGGCAGCCGAGTTGTGGGCAGGGAGGGCGATGAGATCGGTTGTGGTGCTTGCTGTAGCTGCCGCAGCGACCGCCACCCTGAACGGCTGCGGGAGCGAACCGGCGCGCGTGGGCGATGGAATCGTCTTTGCCTCCAAGCGTACCGGCGATTTCGAGATCTACGCGCGAGCTGGTCGGAGGCTCGTCAACCTCAGCAAAACGCCTGCGCGACCTGGCAGTGAGGCCGACGATTACCAGCCGTCTTGGTCGCCAGATGGACGCCGGATCGCCTTCACAAGCACACGGGATCACCGGGGCGACGGGAACGAAGCATGGGACGTCTATGTGATGGACGCGGACGGCGGCAACGTCCACCGGCTCTCCGACGATTTCACTCCTGACATGCGGCCCGGATGGCTTCCGGACGGACGGGTCGTCTTTACGACCTGTCGACACGGATTTACGCATTGTCGGTTCGTGGCAGTCAAGCCGACTGGGAGCGACGAGGAGACGCTGCTCGAGCTCGGCACGTTCGTCCTCGACGCGACGCCATCGCCGGACGGAAAGCGGATCGCGTTTACGAGACGGCTGCGAAGCGGAGCAGCCGAAGTCTGCGTCCGCGCCCTCGCTAGTCGCTTGCAATGCTTCGGCGAAGGAGGTGCGCCGACTTGGTCGCCGGACGGGAAGCGGATCGTCTTCGTCAGCACACGTGCGCGAAACGGGCGCTGCTTCTTTCACGATTGCTTCGGCTTCGCGCCAGAGCTGTACGTCATGAACAGCGACGGGTCCGCCGTGCGCCGCCTGACGCACACAACCGCATATGAAACAGATCCGACGTTCGCACCAAACGCCCGGCAGATCATTTTCGCTCGCCTGACAGCCGAGACTGACGACTACGAGCTGTGGACGATTCGGCTCGACGGCGGCGGCGAACGTCAACTCACGTCGAACCGCTCCTGGGACATCATGCCAAGTTGGCGCTGACGCGTCGGGTGTCGTTGAGTGACGTGACGCTTAAGCCCGCCGGTTTGCGCGCATCTCAGCTTTGTGCGCACGCTTCTTCGCCTGGTAGTCCTCGAGCGCCTCGGCCGAGTCGACGT
>DASQWC010000174.1:0-10043 GCA_035640475.1 Actinomycetota bacterium
GCCGTGTTCGTGATCTGACCCTTCTTCTGCGGCTTCACCACGAGCGTCACCGTCACGACACCGCCGCTGGGCACCGCGCCGAGGTTGCACGCCACTTCCAGCTTCTGCGGCTTGAGCGAGCAGGAGCCCTGCGTGCTCGACGCACTTCCGTAGCCGGCGTTCCTCGGCAGCTGATCGGTCACCGTCACGCCGGTCGCCGCACTCGGGCCGTTGTTCCGAACCGTGACCGTGTAGGTGAGGTTCTGACCTGCCTTCACCGGATCCGGCGAGTCGGCCTTCGTCACCGACAGGTCGGCCGAAGCCGGCGCACAGCCGATCGTGTACTGCGTGCCGCCGCGGGTGAGATCACGCTTTCCGTCCGTCGAGACCGTGAAGTTCCGGCCTCGCAGGCCAACGAGAACAGAGCCGGGAGCGAGGGGCGGTCCGTGCGTGACGAACGGGTTCAGCTTGCTGAGCGCGACCTTGACCGTGATCGTGTCGTTCCCGGGGCTGAAGGATCCGGCGTCGGCCGTTCCCCTCGTGGTGTAGGAGATGCTCCCGTCCGAGTTGCGCACCGCCGTCCCGTATGAGAACTGCGGGACGCTCGGATCGGTCGACGCGCGGACGAAGAACTGGTCACCGCGGTCGGACAGACCGAACGTGTACTCCCCCGTCGGGCTCATCGTCGAGTTGGGAGCGTTCCCGGTGAAGTTCATCATCCAGCTCGAGTCTGGGGGCACGGACGAAAGCATCGACACCTTCATCTGAGCGACGAGGAGCGGGTCGTTCGGCGCTCCCGCCTCGCAGGAGTACTTGATCGAGAGCGCGTCCATCGGGTCGGGAGCGTTGATGCGCACCAGCCCACGGCCGCTTGCCGCATCCTGCGCGAAGTCGGTCACCTGAGCGCCGTCCGCGGGCGGCGGTGTCGCCCCCGGCGCCGGCCCCGGCGACGGCACGGCGGACTTGCCCGTGTTGAGGCCTGGGCCGCCGATCTGGTGGGTCACGAAGGTGTGCCCGTCGAAGTCGTTGTGGTCGTCGGTGTAGGCGATGACCGCGCCGCCGTTCGGGTCGAACGACACCTGGAAGTAGTCCAAGAGGTTCCGGTTCGCGGTCCCGAGCGTGCCGCCGGTCGAGATGTTGCTGCCGTGAATGACATGGTCGCTCGCCGTCACCTGTCTGAAGGTGGGATTCGTCGCCGTCGCGTCATAGCTCTGCGCATAGAACATCTTCCAGTCCGCGTTGTCCGCGTTGACGGCGGCCGGACTGCCATACCACACGACGCCAACCGAGCCGGGCGTTGGACCCGTCTCGAGCCAGGGCATCAGGCTCGTCGCCGTCTCGGGACCGTGGCTCACCTTTACCGGCTGGCTCCAGGTCGTCCCTCTGTCGAACGAATGCGCGAGATAGATGTCGTGCGTGTCCGAGTACGCGACGTAGACCGTGCCGTCAGCCGTCCCGTCGTCCGCCACTTTCACGGGGAAGAAGATGTTGTTCACGCTGCCGGTTGCGACCTGGTGACACGTGTACGTCAACGGAGTCGCTGTGGGAGACGGGGGGATCCCCGTGCAGACCTGGCCCGTCGAGCCGCTGACGTAGACGGTTCCCGTCTTCTGGTGGACGTCGATGTAGCCGACCTGCCCGATCGCGCCGGCCGTCACCGCGGGCCCGTACGTCAGGCCGCCGTCGTCCGAGCGCTGGATCTGCGTGACGGCGGGGGCGACCGTCCGGTAGAGGAGGTAGACCGAGTTGCGGCCGAGGAACTCGTTCCACTGACGGTCGTCGATCGGAGCGCCGCCGGGAACGTTTCCGAGCGGGTTGCGCTGGAAGGTGACGCCCTTGTCCGTCGACTTTCCGACTGAGACGTTGGCGAGGACTAGGCTCGAGAAGGCCAGCGTCGGAGGATTGTCACGCGCGCCCGTCACCGGATCGGGCAGTCCGACCGCGAGATCGACATCGCCGCCGCCGTCGGCGCCGACGCATTGCTGCGCGTCGGGACTGTCGCAGGTCTGCGAGTCCGGCTGTCCCCGGTAGACCATGTTCCGGAGGTACGGGTCGCTGTTCAGGTCGTCGTACCAGAGGTCGACTCCCGCCGGCACACCGCGGATCGCGGAGACGTAGAAGTTGCCGAAGGTATCGGTGCGGTTGCTGGGCTCCCCGTCGCGGGTGGCGACCGGCGCCTTCACCGTGACGTTCGGGCTGAAGCTGATGCCGCCGTCGAGGTAGGTCACCGTCCGAGCTGCAGGCTTCGGTTGCACGCTCGCGACACCGTGGTACTGGTCGCCGGCCACGGAGAAGTAGACGACGTGCACGGTGTAGATGCCGGTGCCGCTCGCCGCCGGCTCGAACGTCGTCTCCTCGTCGACGTCGGGCGCTCCACCTCCGTCGCGCGCGACGACCGGGCCCGCATTCGAGTCCTTGTGGACGTAGAGGTCGAAGTCGCTGACGGGATTCGTCCACGTGAGCTTCACGTCCACGACCTTGCCCGCCCAGTCCGTGGTCGTGCCGGTGACGGTCAGGGTGAACGTGTCGCAGTTCACACCCTCCATGCACGTGCTTTCGTTGGCCGACGCTCCGCCCGGCGCGGTGCCGTCCCAGCTCACGCTCGGCCCGGCTGGGCCGATCGTGCCGGTGGGCGGGCTTGCGGCGATCGCCCCCCGCTGTGCCGATCCGAGGAAGAGCGCCGCGCCGATTGCGAATACGAGCACGGCAAAGACGACCCCACCTGACCGAATTGACATCACCGCACACCCCCGCGTCGCCTTGACCCCCGACGGCGGTGTTTTTCCTTCGTGGCGCAAGTTCCAAACTGCGGGAAAGCCGCAGCGGCGGGCTCGGCCGTCGTCGAGAACCGAGCTAGGCGGACTCTGGAACGGGCCGACTGGCGCGCGTGCGCAGCGGTCGGGCCGCCCAGTGCGGCAGCCACCAGTTCCAGCGGCCCATCAGCCGCACGAGCGCGGGAACGAGCAGCGCACGAATAACCGTGGCGTCGAAGATGATCCCGGCCGCGAGCCCGATGCCGAATTGCTTGATGTCGGTACCGGGACTCGTCGACAAGACGAAGAACGCAAACATGAGCACGAGCGCAGCACTCGTGACGAGCTTGCCGGTGCGCGCGAGCCCGAGCGAGATCGCCGTCCGCGTGTCGCGGGTCTCGTCGTATGCCTCACGCATGCGCGTGAGCATGAAGACCTCGTAGTCCATCGAGAGCCCGAAGAGGAAAGCGAAGATCATCAGCGGAATCCACGGGATGATCGACTGCGTCGCCGGCACGTTCCAGATCGCTTCGGAACCGTGTCCCTGCTGGAAGATGAAGACGATGATGCCGTAGGCCGCTCCGAGCGACACGAGGTTGAGGATGACCGCCTTCAGCGGCAGCAGCAGCGAACGGAACGCCCGCGCCAGGAGAACGTAGCTGAGCAGGATCACGAACAACAGCACATACGGGAAGTTCCCGTACACGGCGTGAACGAAGTCGCGATCCTCGGCCGCGACCCCGCCGAGGCTCGCGCCGGGCGGCAACGCATCCCTGACCCGGTTGATCGTCGATCGCACCGGCTTGCTCGAACCGTCGTGCGAGGCGAATGCCTCGACGAGCGCGTAGCCGTCCTTCCGCCAAGACGGCGGAGCGGCAGCCCCCTCGACTCCCTCGACACGGCTTACGCGCTCGACGACGGCACCTTGCGTTCCTTCGGGTGTGCGGATGACGAACGGCTTGATCACGCCGGGCGAGATGCCGGCGCCCGTCAGGGCGTCGCGCCCGATGGCCGCGTCGCCCTTGCCCGGGAAGTCCTTTGCCTGCGCCTCACTCGGATTGAGCTGGAGCCCGAAGACGAGGAGCACCGCCACAATCGCCGCGCCCACCGCCGCCACCGGCCACGGGCGGCGCACGACCAGGCGGGCCCAGCGGCCCCACCAGCCGGTCTCGGGATGGCTGACGGCGACGAAGCGCTTCGGCATCACGCGGAGCTTGTTGATCCGCGTTCCGAGGACGGACAGGAGCGCCGGCAGCAGGGTGATCGAAACGAGCACCGACACCGCCGGGATCAGCATGCCGCCGATCCCGATCGAGCGGATGAACGGCAGCGGCAGGATGATCATGCTCAGCAGCCCCACGGCGACCGTCGTGCCGGACACGATCACGGATCTGCCCGCGTGCGTCATCGTCTCGGTCAGCGCGGTCTCGACGTCCTCGCCGGCAGCGAGCTCCTCGCGGAACCGGAAGATCATCAGCAGGGCATAGTCGATCGCGACGCCGAGCCCGACCAGCGCGATCAGGAACTGGACGACGATCGACACGTCGGTGAGATAGGTCAGCACCCAGACGAGCGTGAACGTGTTGAGGATGCTCACCACCGCGACAGCGAGCGGCATCGCCACCGCCGGCAGCGTCCCGAAGACGAACAGGAGGATCACGAGCGCCCCTGCGCCGCCGATGAGAGCTTCGGTCAATACGCTCGGGCCCTCGCTGCCGCCGCTCGACTCGTCGTACAGCGCCATCAGTCCCGTCAGGTGCGTGGTCACGCCCTGAGGCGCGGCGTCCGCAAGCGCGTTTCGCACGCGATCGAGGTGCAGGTTGGTGGTGAACGTGTTTTCACCCGCCGGATACATCTCGGCGAACGTCGTGTGCTTGTCCTTCGACACGTAGACGGAGCTATGCGTGTCGAAGTACGAACTGACCCGGGAGCCGGGGTTGACCGCGGCCGCCTTCGCGATCGCAGGCTCGAGGTTCTCCTTTGTCACGTCGCCCTTGGACTGGAACACGGCCACCAGCGGGGCCTGCTCGCCGGTGCCGAAGCTCTTGAGAATCTTCTGGTTCGTCTCGTATGCCGAGTAGCCCGGAATCGAGAATGACTCGAACCAGCGGTCCGAAACACGCGCTGTAGCGAACAAGCCGAACGCGGTGAGCACGAACCAGAGCGCGATCACGCGCCTGCGACGACGATGGACGACGTGCGCGAGCCCAGCGAGCATTCCTGCCTTTTCTACCTGTCGCGTTGGGGCGGCGCGCTGGTGTCTTGCGGTGCGGTTAACCGCACCCGGCGGTCACGGCGATTCGGGCACGGCGCGGGCCGGCAGCAGCGCGCCGACGGACATTGCCGCGTACAGCACGAGGGTCATCACGAGCGCCGACACTGCCAGCTGTGGCACACCGCCGACCACGGCGGGGCTTCGCAGTGCAGCGCTGAGCACGAGCAGCGCGACCGAAACGCCGGCGACCAGAGGCCTGAACCCGCTGCACCGTGCCTCGAGCGCATCGCCGTAACACTCGAGGGCGAGAGCACAGGCTGCGGGAATGGCCACGAGGAGAAGCCCGAGCGCGACGCCGTGGCTGCCGCGGACGTCGGAAAGGAAGGCGGCGAAGACGAGCAAGGCCGGGAGCAAGCGCCGGGCCATCCCCACCAAGGTTCGCTGACCCGGCGGACGTTCCTTCCCTCTCGCCGGCTCGCATAGTTCGGACGGTCGTTTGACCCGAGAGTTACTTAAATCGGACGTACGGGCACAGCCCGCACGTCCTCCAACTCTCCGCCACGAGAAAGGAGAGAGAAATGGCCGACGCGTCGCTGACCTGGCTCGGACACGCCACGTTCCGGCTCGACTCGCCGGGTGGCAAGCGCATCTACGTCGATCCCTGGCTCGAGAACCCGAAGTGCCCGGACGCCGAAAAGGAGCCGGAGCGCTGCGACGTGATCGCGATCACGCACGGCCACTCGGATCACGTCGGGCAGACGGTCGAGCTCAGCAACAAGTTCGGGCCGCTTCCGATCGTGGCCATGGTCGAGCTCAAGGGCTGGCTGAAGAACAAGGGCGCGAAGCTGGACGAGCTGCCGGGGCCGAACAAGGGCGGCACGGTCGAGGCAGAAGGAGTCAAGTTCACGCTCACGCACGCATTCCACTCGAGCTCGTCCGACGAGCTCGACTACCTGGGCGAGGCGGCCGGTGTCGTCGTCGAGCTCGAGAACGGGACGAAGGTCTATTTCGCAGGTGACACCTGCGTCTTCGGCGACATGCAGCTGATCGGCCGCATCTACGCGCCGGACGTCGCCGTTCTCCCGATCGGCGGCCATTTCACAATGGATCCGCGGGAGGCCGCCGTCGCGTGCGAGCTGCTCGGAGTGAACCGTGTCGTTCCATGCCACTACGGCACCTTCCCATTGCTCGCCGGAACCCCCGACGAGCTGCGACAGCTCGCCGAGGGCGTTCAGGTGGAGGCGGTGGACCCGGGCGGTACGGTGGAGCTTTGAGAGAACGATGGTTCGGCGCCACGGGGCGGCGCGTGCCCGAGATCGCCGTCGAAGGTGAGCTGGACGTGGGCGACGCGCTGGTGCTCGACAGTGCCGACGACGCCGAGCGCCTCCACGAGGCGCACGAGGAGGGCCGCCCGATCGTCGTCCGCGCCTCGAGTGCGGAGGAGGTCAAGGCCGCGCTCTCACATCCCGAAGTCGCCGTCGCGCTCGTCCCGCCCGAGCGCCGTAACCTCGTCGAGCTCGACCTACGCGAGCTGACGTATGGTCCGTAGCGGCAGCGTTGCGACCTACTCGATCGTCGCCTGCGACCTCGAGGCGAGCCAGTGGGGCGTCGCGGTTGAGTCGAAGTTCCTCGCGGTCGGCTCTGTTGTGCCATGGGCCGAGCCGCACGTCGGCGCGATTGCGACGCAGGCGTACGCGAATCCGCGCTATGGGCCCGACGGTCTCGCTCTGCTGCGGCAAGGACGCTCGGCGGCAGAGGTCGTCGACGCACTCACCTCGGCGGACGACGACCGCGCACAGCGCCAGCTTGGGATCGTCGACCGAGAGGGTCGTGGGGCAACGTTCACCGGAAACGAATGTCATGCCTGTGCCGGCGGTCGCACCGGCCCGGGCTACGCGGCCCAGGGCAACATTCTCGTCTCGGAAGCGACTGTCGACGCGCTCGCACTGACGTTCGAGGGCAACACGCAGCTCGCGCTCGCAGAGCGTCTCCTCGAATGCCTAGCTGCCGCTCAGGCAGCCGGAGGCGACCGGCGCGGGCAGCAGTCGGCTGCACTCCTCGTCGTCGAGAAGGACGCGGGTTACGCGAACCTTTCCGACACGGTTGTCGATCTCCGCGTCGACGATCACGAGCGGCCGGTCGCCGAGCTGACCCGCTTATTTGCGCTTCACCAGGAGATCTTCGGCGTGACCCCACGGGAGGAGTGGCTCCGGGTCGACGAGGCCCTCGCCGCCGAGCTGCGCGACCGCCTCGACAAGGTGGGCTACACCGGCACGCTCGACAAGGCGTTCTTCGATTGGGCCGGTACCGAGAATCTCGAGGAGCGCGTTGACGGGATCGAGCGAATCGACCCCGTCGTGCTCGGCGCCCTGCGAAAGCAGAGCGGATGAAAACAATCCGTCTGCAGGAGATTCCAGCCGTCCAGATCACCGACTCCCGCTGGAAGCCGATCCGCTCGACACTCGGGATCGAGGCCTTCGGGATCAATGCATACGAGGCCCTCGACGCCGGCGACGTCGTGTTCCCGGAGCACGACGAAACGGAGGCGCTCGCAGGCAGCCAGCGGCATCAAGAGCTCTATGTCGTTCTGACCGGCCGCGCGAAGTTCACGGTCGACGGCGAGGAGGTGGACGGCGAACCCGGAACGCTCGTCTTCGTCGAGAACCCCGGGGCACGGCGTGCCGCGCAGGCGGTTGAGCCGGGAACGACGGTGCTGGCGGTCGGAGCGCCGGTCGGCGAGGCCTACGCGCCGGCGCCGTGGGAGCGCACCTTCCTCGAGCGCTATGCCGAGGCGACGGCGTGAGGACGGTCCGCATCGCCGACGTCGAGCCGATCCGCGTCGTCGGCGGCTCGCTCGAGTGGCGACCGGTTCGGCGCACGCTCGGCATCGAGGCATTCGGCATCAACGCGTACACCGGCGATACCGGCGCCCTCGTCGTCGAGGAGCACGACGAGACCGGCGCCGGCGCCGGTCATCACGAAGAGCTGTACATCGTCGTGACGGGCCGGGCCACGTTCACGGTCGACGGCGAGAGCTTCGACGCACCGCCCGGAACGCTCGTCTTCCTCGACGATCCCAAGGAGCGACGCGGCGCGAAGGCGGTAGAGGACGGCACCACCGTGCTCGCGATCGGCGGCGTCCGCGGCCAACCGTTTCGTGTCTCTCCGTGGGAGTTCGCGTTCGCGAGCGTGCCGGCATACGAAGAGAAGCGGTACGACGAGGCAAAGGCGTTGCTCGAGAAGGGCCTCGAAACGCATCCCGGCAACACCAGCCTGCTCTACGACCTCGCGTGCGTGGAAGCCCTGATGGGCGAGCGGGAGTCCGCGCTCGAGCATCTCGAGCAAGCTGTCGCCAACCCGAAGCTGCGCGAGCATGCGCAGACGGACAGCGACCTCGACGCCATCCGCGACGACCCGAGCTTCCCGACCTAACGCAGCTCTACTTGCCTCGCCTCGCAGGCGCTCGAATCCCGGCAAGCGTGACGAAGCTGTAGCCACGCGCTCGAACGGCCCTGATCACCGCGGGTAGCGCTCTGGTGTCGATCGTGCTGCGGTCGCGCGACGAGCCGAGGTGCATGAGCACGATCTCGCCGGGGACAAGGTGATCGACGACCCTGCGTACCGCGCCGTGAACGCTCTGCTCCGACGTGCCCATCCAGCCCCATGTGTCGACCGTCCAGCGGACGGACGCGTAGCCGAGGCGATGGACGATCTGCAACGTACGCCCGTCACGCGCGCCGTACGGGAACCGAAAGTAGGGCCGTGGGTCGCGTCCCGTCGACGACTGGATCATCCGTTCCGCCTGCAGGATCTCGCGCGTCGCGGCCGCGGTTGAGAGCCGGCGCAGATCAACGTGGTTCACCGTGTGGTTCCCGACGGGGTAGCGGCGGCCGATCGCACGCGCCAGCTCCGGGTACGACTTCACGAAGTGCCCGGTGAGAAAGAACGTGGCCTTGACGCGCTCGCGGCGCAGGAGGGCAAGCACTCCCCTTGCACCGTCTGCGTTCCCGCCGCCGTCGAAGGTGAGTGCGACGACGTGCTGATGCGTTTGCAGGCGAACGAGTTCGTCGGCGACGATCGCCGGCGGCAGCGCGAACATCAGCCGTCGGACATGTCCAGGGTCAGACCCTGAGACATGTCGTCTCCCGGCAGGCGCACGCCCGCAGCTCGAACCCGGAATGCCGGAACCGGGTCGGCCGCAGGTTGGGCGACGACCAGGACCGCGCCATATCCGTCGCCGGCGAGCGCATCGACGAACAGCTGGAGTCCGATCGCGAGCGCAAACGCTTTGTATGCATGCTCGCCGCCAAAGGGGATGAGATCGTCCTCGGACGCCGTCCCGGCGATCACGTCGCCGTGGGTGACGCGACCCATCGAGACGTCGCTGACGATCGGAGCGCCGGTGGAGCTGGGAATGGCGATGGCGAGCGGATTCGTGCCGGCGAGCTTGGGTCCTCCGCCGGGAGGGGCGAGCCGCGCAGGCGACGTCGCAGTCAGCACGGCCACGAGTCCGCCCTCGGCGAGCCGGCGGACCCAGTAGCCGAGCATGCCGGTGGGGAAGCAGTCGTGCGCAACGATGAGCCTCGCCGCCTCCGGCGGGTCGTCGAGCTGGCCGTCGCAGATCGCGGCCAGCGTGAGGTAGCCGAGGGCACCTCGACCTTCCCAGCGTTCGTAACACGCTTCCGCAACGACGCACTCCGGCCGCGCACCGGGATTGAGACGCTCGAAGTGTTCGAGCCACTCGACGCGCGCAAGGCCGTGACCCCGCTTCCCGCGCCGCTCCGCGTCGAGGAAGTGCGCGGCGAGCGTGCGGACATCGTCTTCCGAGAAGCCGAGCGCGCGGATCCGCTCCTCGACCTGCACGGCGGCGAGGATACTCGCCGTGCTAGCGCGAGACGAGCGCCAGCGGTTTGACGATGCTGCCGCGCTCGAGCGCCACCACGGACTCCGCGATCCGCCGCAGCTCACGCGCGCTCTCGGAGTCGGGCGCGGCTGCCAGCAACGGCTCGCCCGCGTCGCCGCATTCGCGCAGCAGCGCGTCGAGCGGGACCTGACCGAGCAGGGGAATGCCGAGCTCTGCAGCCAGCCGTTCGCCG
>DASQWC010000175.1:0-2561 GCA_035640475.1 Actinomycetota bacterium
CACGCAGCGACGAGACAGATGCGCCGCACCGTCCGACCTCTCCGAGCGAAAGCGGGTCGTCGGCGTCCCTGCCCATGAGAGCCGGCATGTCGAAAGCGACCGATAGTCCGGTCTGCCCTTGCGACAGAAGGAAGTGGTAGCGCGCGTTGGTATCGCCGGCCGAGCCGAAGCCGGCGAACTGACGCATCGTCCACAGCCGTCCGCGGTGCCCGGACGTGTAGACACCGCGTGTGTACGGATACTGGCCGGGGAAGCCGATCCGTTCGCGATAGTCGCGTTCGGCGTCGTCCATCGGCGTGTACAGCGGCTTCAGCGGAATGCCGGAGAGCGTCTCGAAGTCGGCGTCGCGCTTCGGCGCCTTGTCGTAAAGCTTCTGCCAGTCGAGCGCTTCGGGCTCGAGATCGCGTTCGCCGGTCATATTCTCGGACATCCGATGATTGGATATCCTACTATATTGGCATGTCGCGAGAATGGCCGAAGCAGCTGGCGTTCGATCCCATCGCCGAGGCCCGGCGACACTGGGAGAAGCGCTGGGGACGGGGGCCGGGCCCGGCCATGGCGGCCGTCACCTCGATCATGCGGGCCCAACAGCTGCTCATCGGACGGCTCAACGAAGCCCTCCGGCCCTTCGGCCTCACATTCCCTCGCTACGAAGCGCTGATGCTGCTGCTGTTCAGCCGGAACGGCTCGCTTCCCCTCGGGAAGATCGGCGAGCGTCTCCAAGTTCACCCGACGAGCGTGACGAACACAATCGACGGCCTCGAGTCCGACGGCTTTGTCCGTCGCATCCCTCATGAAAGTGACCGCCGCGCGACGCTCGCGGAGATCACCGACGCGGGACGGATGACCGCGCAACGGGCGACGAAGGTGCTGAATGAGGCGTCCTTCTGGACGCAGCCTCTGACGCGGACGGAGCTCGACGACCTCACAACGACGATCGAAAGACTCCGGCTCGCCGCCGGCGACTTCAGCCGACCTTGATCGATTGACCGCCGTCCACGGGTAGAAGGACGCCGGTGATGAACTTCGCTTCGTCGGAGGCGAGAAACACCGCCGCGTGCGCGATATCCCACGCCGTCCCCTGCTTGCCTCCCAGCGGCACCTGCGCGTCGCGATTCGCGACGACGGTCTCACGATCGACGCCGAGCGACACCCACGCTTCGATGGCCATCGGCGTGTTCATGAGCCCGGGAAGGATTGCGTTACACCGAATGCCGTAGCGAGCGTTTCCCATCGCAACTTGCTGCGTGAGCGCGTTCACGCCTGCCTTTGACACCTTGTACGCGAGCATCGGGAGGGCCGCGATCGACGCCACCGACGAAATGTTCGTGATGACCCCGGAGCCCTGCTCGCGCATCACCGGGATGACGTGCTTGCAGGTCAGGAACATCGACTTGAGGTTCACATCGATGATGTGGTCCCACGCCTCCTCATCGAGCTTGGTGACCGTGTTGTCCTTTGCGCCGATGCCGACGTTGTTGTGCAGGACGTCGATTCGCCCGAATTCGTCGACGCAGGCTTTGGCGATGGCGGCGCAATCGTCCGACTTCGTGACATCGGCCTCGAACGACATGGAACGGCCGCCTTCGTCGGCGATCACCTTCTCGGTCTCCCGGGCCGAGTCGAGGCGCCGGTCGACGAGCATGACCGTGGCCCCTTCACGCGCAAAGAGAATCGCCGTCGCGCGTCCGTTGCCGATCGTCTCACCGGGCGTTTGCCCGGCCCCCACGACGATCGCGACCTTTCCCCGGAGTCTCACGTCGTCTCCAACCCGAATCGCTTCAACAGTTCATCCGCGGCCGAATACGGATCGAGTTTGCGCGCCAGCACCTCGTCGGTGAGCTTCTCGACGACGTCGGCTCCGGCGGCCTGCTCCAGCGCTTCCTTCAGACGTTCCCCGACGATCTCGCGGATCTCGGCACCGAAGCGCGCGCGGCGCCTCTGCTCGAGACGATCTCCCGTTCGCAGGTGGCTCTCGTGGCTGCGAATCGCTTCCCAGAGCTCGTCGACGCCGTCGTCCTCGGTCGCGGAGGTCAGCACGATCGGCGGCGCCCAATCCGCGTCGCGGCCGTGACCGAGCTCGAGCATCGACCGAAGCTCCCGTCCCGTGTCGCTCGCGCCCGGCTTGTCCGACTTGTTGACACAAAAGATGTCGGCGATCTCCAGGATGCCCGCCTTGGCGGCTTGAACGGCGTCCCCCATTCCCGGAGCAAGGACGACGATCGTTGTATCCGCTTGCTTGGCGACCTCGACCTCCGACTGGCCGACGCCGACGGTCTCGACCATCACGATGTTCGCGCCCGCCGCCTCGAGTACGCGCATCGCTTCCGGAGCCGCGAGCGAGAGCCCGCCGAGGTGGCCGCGTGTTGCCATCGATCGGATGAACACCTTCTCGTCGAGCGCGTGCTCCTGCATGCGGACGCGGTCGCCGAGCAGCGCCCCGCCGGTGAACGGTGACGTTGGATCGACGGCGATGACTCCGACCGACAAATCGGAAGCGCGCGCGCGATGAACGAGTCCGTCGATGAGTGTCGACTTCCCGGCCCCCGGGGCGCCGGTGA
>DASQWC010000176.1:0-2926 GCA_035640475.1 Actinomycetota bacterium
AGATCGTCCGCGACCTGCCGGAGATCGACATGTTCGTCGCGGGTCTCGGAACCGGCGGCACGCTCACCGGCGTCGGACGGCGCCTCAAGCGCCACAACCCGGACATCACCATCGTGGCGGCCGAGCCGCCGGCCGGCGATCTCGTGCAGGGTCTGCGCTCGCTCGACGAGGGCTACATCCCACCGATCCTCGACGCGGCCGTCATCGACCGGAAGTTCATGGTGGCGTCGACCGACGCGTTCCGCATGACGAAGGCGCTCGCGGAGCGGGAAGGCATCTTTGCCGGGATCTCGTCCGGAGCGGCGGTCCACGTCGCGCTGCGAGCCATCGAGACGCTCGGTTCGAAGGTATGCGTCGTCCTGCTCGCCGACAGCGGGTGGAAGTACCTGTCCACCGGCGTCCACGTCAACGATCCGGAGAAGGTCGAACAGGACCTCAAGGGTCAGATCTGGTGGTAGATGCCTGACCGCTCTATGAGACCGGGGGGCTGCGCCCCCCGGAGCCCCCGCGCTCCGATCGGATGAGCGAGCATCCGATCGGCATCTTCGACTCGGGCCTCGGCGGTCTGACGGTCGCGCGCGCGATCATCGACGTCCTGCCGCACGAGTCCGTCGTGTACTACGGCGATACGGCGCGTTACCCGTACGGTCCCAAGCCCCTCCAGACCGTGCACGACTACGCGGTTGAGATCATCGACTTTCTGCGCGAGCAGGACGTCAAGTGCATCGTCGTCGGGTGCAATTCCGCCTCGTCCGCTCTCGCGTCGCTCGGTCGCCCGAAGCTCGACGTACCGCTCGTCACGGTGATCGACCCGCCGGCGCAGACGGCCGCCCGGCTCACGCGGAGCCGCAAGGTCGGGATCATCGGTACCGAGGCGACGATCTCGTCGCGCCAGTACGAAGAGGCGCTTGTTCGGACGCGACAGCCGGTCCAGGTGTTCGCGAAAGCGTGCCCGATGTTCGTCGAGCTCGCCGAGCGCGGCGACACGACGGGGACGAAGGTCCTCGAGGTGGCCGAGGGCTACCTCGAGGAGCTCAAGCACGCGGGCGTGGACACGCTGATCCTCGGCTGCACGCACTACCCGCTGCTCACGGCGACGATCCAGTACGTCATGGGTCCGGACGTCCTGCTCGTCTCCTCGGCCGAGGAGACGGCAAAGGACGTCTATACGGTCCTGGTCGCCAACGGGCTTCTCCGGGCGTCGGACTCGGTTCCCAGCTACGAGTTCTTCGCTTCGGGCAACGAAGAGGAGTTCCAGGCCCTGGTTCCGCGGTTTCTCGGCCCGGTGATCTCAGGTGTCAAGCGACATCCACTGGGTGATGGTTAGGGTGGCCGGATGGACGTAGTCGTCCTCGGCAGCGGTGCATCGTTTCCACGCCCGGGCGGGGCTTGTTCGGGGTTTCTGGTTTCGAACGACGGAACGAACCTCTGGCTCGACGCCGGAAACGGCACGCTGTCGCGTCTGCTGGAGCACATCTCGCTCACGGACCTGGATGCGCTCGTGGTCACACACGGACACCCCGACCACTACGCCGACGTTATGCCTCTCATGTACGCACTGGCGCTCGCGCCCGGCTCCCACAACGGCGCCCTGCCGATCCATGCGCCGAAGCTGATCGCGCAAGCGCCGGTCGGAGCATTGCTCGGCGAGTCCTCCGCGGAGATGTACGAGCGCGTCTTCAAGATGTTGCCGCTCCCGGGTGTGTTCGACGTCGGGTCGCTGCACGTCGAGCCGTTCCGAACGAATCACCCGGGCGAGACCTACGGGATGCGCGTCAGCGCCGGGAACCGCACCCTCGTGTACACGTCGGACACGGCGATATATCCAGAGCTTCCCGATGTGTGCCGGGACGCCGACCTGCTCATCTGCGAGGCGACGTATATTGCCGCGCACAAGGCAGAGCCCAACGTTCACATGTGGGCGCGTGAAGCCGGCGTCGTCGCACGTGAGGCGGGCGTGAAGTCACTGCTTCTGACGCATGTGCTGCCCACCTTCGACGTCGCCCAGGCGGTCGCCGAAGCGTCGGAGGAGTACTCGGGGCCGATCGAAGCCGCCGTCGAAGGCAAGCGCTACTCCGTCTAGTGGGAACGCGCAACGACGGACGGTTGCCGGATCAGCTCCGGCCCATCACCATCGAGCCCGGGTTCCTCGATTTTCCCGAAGGCTCGTGCCTGATCAGCTTCGGTCGCACGCGTGTCGTGTGCGCGGCGACGATCGAGCCCGGCGTTCCACCCTTCCTCGAGGGAACCGGGCGCGGCTGGGTGACCGGCGAGTACTCGATGCTTCCGCGGTCGACGTACGAACGGACGCCGCGTGAAGCCGCCCGCGGACGGCTCTCCGGACGAACGCAGGAGATCCAGCGCTTGATCGGACGCTCGCTGCGCTCGGTCGTCGACCTGAAGGCGCTCGGCCCCCACTCGATCATCGTCGACTGCGACTGCCTCGTCGCCGACGGCGGAACACGAACGGCGTCGATCACCGGCGGCTTCGTCGCGCTCGCCGAGGCAATTCGTCACCTTCGCGAGGCCGGGAAGATCTCGGGTGAACCGATTCGCGATCACGTCGCCGCCGTCAGCGTCGGCGTGCTCGGGGAGTCGATCTGCCTGGATCTGGACTATTCGGAGGATGCCGGCGCCGACGTGGACATGAACGTCGTCATGACGGGGGCCGGGCGCTTCGTCGAGGTGCAAGGGACCGCCGAGGGTGCGGCGTTCGGCAAGGACGTGCTGGACGACATGCTCGCGGTGGCCGCAAAGGGAATCGACGAGCTCGTCAAAGCGCAAGCGGCCGCCCTCGAGTCCTGACATGGACGTCGTCCTGGCGACGTCCAATCCGGGCAAGGCGCGTGAGGCAAGAGCGATTCTCGATGGTTCGGCCCTCGCCGTCGTCACGCTGCCGATGTGGCTCGGCGAGATAGAGACGGGG
>DASQWC010000177.1:0-2154 GCA_035640475.1 Actinomycetota bacterium
GCAATGCTCGGCGTGCTTCATCCTCTCGATCGAGGACTCGATGGAGTCCATCCTGGATTGGATTCGCCGCGAAGGGATCATCTTCCGCGGCGGCTCGGGCTCGGGCGTCAACCTCTCGAAGCTGCGCTCCTCGAAGGAGCAGCTCTCCAAGGGCGGCCACGCGAGCGGGCCGGTCTCCTTCATGCGCGGTGCCGACGCGTCTGCCGGCACGATCAAGTCGGGCGGCAAGACGCGGCGTGCGGCGAAGATGGTCGTGCTCGACGTCGACCACCCCGACATCGAGGAGTTCATCTGGTGCAAGGCGCGCGAGGAGGAGAAGGCACGCGTGCTCGAGCAGGCCGGCTACGACATGTCGCTCGACTCGGGCGACTGGGCCTCGATCCAGTACCAGAACGCGAACAATTCGGTGCGCGTCACGGACGCCTTCATGGAGGCCGCCGAGGCCGACGCCGACTGGAACCTGACCGCCCGCACCGACGGGGCTGTCGTCGACACGGTCAAGGCCAAGGAGCTGCTGCGCCAGATCGCCGACGCGTCGTGGCGCTCGGCCGACCCGGGCGTGCAGTACGACACCACGATCAACAAGTGGCACACGCTCCCGAACACGGGCCGGATCAACGCGTCCAACCCGTGCTCGGAGTACATGTCGATCGACGACTCCGCCTGCAACCTCGCCTCGCTGAACCTGCTCAAGTTCCGCCGTGAGGACGGCGAGCTCGACGTCGAGGCGTTCGAGCACGCGGTCGACGTCGTCTTCCTGGCGCAGGAGATCCTGGTCGGCTACTCGTCGTACCCGACCCCAGAGATCGAGCGCAACGCCAAGGCCTATCGCCAGCTCGGTCTCGGCTACGCGAACCTCGGCGCGCTGCTGATGGCGCGCGGGCTGCCGTACGACTCCGACGAGGGTCGCGCCTACGCGGCCGCGATCACGGCGCTGATGACCGGCCGCGCCTACCGCAAGTCGGCGGAGATCGCGGCGCGGATGGGCCCCTTCGTGGGCTACCGGCCGAACGCCGGCGCGATGATCGGCGTGATGTCGATGCACCGAGCGGCGGTGGGGAACATCGAACACTCCGAGTCGGTGCCGAAGGACTTGCTGACAGCCTGCCGGCGCGCCTGGGACGAGGCGCTGAACCTCGGCGAGGTGCACGGCTATCGAAACGCGCAGGCGACCGTGCTCGCGCCCACCGGGACGATCAGCTTCATGATGGATTGCGACACGACCGGGGTCGAGCCTGACTTCTCGCTGGTCAAGTCGAAGAAGCTCGTCGGCGGGGGCGAGATCACGATCGTGAACAAGACCGTGCCGATGGCGCTGGAGAAGCTCGGCTACGCGCCGAGCGAGGTCGAGGAGGTCGTCGCGTTCGTCGACGAGCGCAACACCGTCGTCGGCGCGCCGTACGTGAAGCCGGAGCATTACCCGGTCTTCGACTGCGCGATCGGCGAGCGCGCGATCCACTACACCGGCCACGTGAAGATGATGGGCGCGGTGCAGCCGTTCATCTCGGGCGCGATCTCGAAGACGGTCAACCTGCCCGAGTCGGTCACGATCGACGAGGTCTCGCGGCTCCTGATCGACTCGTGGAAGCTCGGCGTGAAGGCGATCGCGATCTACCGCGATAACTGCAAGGTCGCGCAGCCTTTGTCGGGCCGGAAGGACGGCGACGCCCAGCTCGACGTGGCCGCGTCGCCGCCCGTGCCGCTGACGCAGCGACGCCGTCTACCGGAGGACCGCGTCGAGGTCGGCCGCAAGTTCCGCGTCGGCGACTACGAGGGCTACATCCACGTCGGCCTGTATGAGGACGGGACGCCGGGCGACATCTTCGTGGACATCGCGAAGGAGGGCACGACCCTGGCGGGCCTGATGAACTCGTTCATGATCTCCGTCTCGCTCGGCCTGCAGTACGGCGTGCCGCTCGAGGTGTACGTCTCGAAGTTCGCCCACATGCGCTTCGAGCCGAGCGGCATGACGAACGACCCGGACATCCGAGTCGCGAAGTCGATCGTCGACTACATCTTCAGGTGGATGGGCAAGCGCTTCCTCTCGGTCGAGCACCAGGAGGAGGTCGGGATCCTGTCGCCGGAGGTGCGAGCTCGGCTGGCGCAGTCGTACGCCGCGTTGGAGGGCAAGCCTGCCGCGGAGGTTCCAGCCGA
>DASQWC010000178.1:0-4936 GCA_035640475.1 Actinomycetota bacterium
CCCGCCACGATCGGGCCGTGGAGGCCTTGCGCGCCGACCTCGGCGCGCAAGACCTCCACAGCTCCCGCCGGCTCCTTGCCCGAAAGCTCTCGGCGCTGGCCGCCCAGAGCCGGTTCGAGGAGGCGGCCGCCCACCGCGACGCGTTCGGCGATCTCGTCCGGATCGTCGACCGCGCCCGTCGCCTGACCGCGCTCCGAGAGGCAGGCCGCGTCCGATTTCACACATCCGAAGGGCCGGTGTCGATCGATGGGGGGTGCCTGGAGTCCGACGAGGTCGAAGACCCGTCCGCCGACCACGGGCTGGCCCTCGCCGCAACGCGGCTCGGCGAGCGAGAAGCCGTCGCCGGCTGGCTCGAACGGACGACCGACGTCCGGATCGTGGCATCGGAACGGCCGCTGGCCTACCCCTGGCCTCGGGCCGAGGCGGTCGAGCGGATCGAGCTGCAGGATGGCGCGTAGCGCCTCCCCGAACTGGCGAGCCTGAGCGATCGGCGCGACGCAACCAAATGTGCTGAGAGACCTCAACAACCGGGAAGTTCCCGGGTACAATGAGCGGCCGTTACCGGCCCCCGATGGACCCAGGATGGAGCGAAGCGACTCCTTCTGAAAGGAGACCGGCCCCCGTATGGCCGCAAGCCCAAAGCCGAAGCGCGCCCAGAGCGGCGGTAAGCGACCCTCGGCGGCAGCATCCAATCGAACGACCAGCTCACGGGCGTCCAAGACCTCTGCTCGGAAGGTGGCCAAGGCCGCCGTGGCGCGCAAGACGCCCGCCCGCGCACCGGCCAAGAAGACCGCCGCACCGAAGCCGGCGGCCGTCGCCAAGCCCCGCGCGAACGCCAAGACCGCAGCTCCGCCGCGCAGTGCCGACGGCGCCGCCGCGGCTCCGCCGGCGGCCGAGCCGAAAAAGGCCAAGGGACCGGCCCCCAAGGTCACCCCGGCCCGCGGAGCGCCGCGCGGCCGCGACCGCGACAACGTCTTCGAGCAGGGAGAGGCCGACCTCGTCCGGATGTACCTCCGCGAGATCGGCCAATATCCGTTGCTGACCGACAAGCAGGAGGTCGAGCTCGCCCAGGCCATCGAGGGCGGCGAGCGCGCCAAGAAGCGCCTGGAGAAGGAGGCCGCGCGCATGTCGGCGCGGTCGGTCGAGCGCATGGAGATCGACCTCGACGGCGGCCGTGCGGCACGGCGCCGCTTCATCCAATCCAACCTCCGTCTGGTCGTGTCGATCGCCCGCCGCTACCAGGGCATGGGTCTTCCCCTGCTCGACCTGATCCAGGAGGGCAACCTCGGTCTGATGCGCGCCGTCGAGAAATTTGACTGGCGCAAGGGATTCAAGTTCTCGACGTATGCGACGTGGTGGATCCGTCAAGCCATCACGCGTGCCATCGCCGATACCGCGCGCACGATCCGCATCCCCGTCCACATGGTCGAGGCCGTGCAGAAGGTGCGGAAGATCCAAGAGGAGCTCCTCGACAAGCTCGGCCGCGAGCCGCTCGTCGAGGAGATCGCCAAGGAGGCCGGGTTCCCCCCGGACAAAGTCCAGGAGATCTTTCGGATCATGCCCGAGCCGGTCTCGCTTGAGACCCCGGTCGGCGAGGATGAGGAGACCGAGCTCCTCCACTTCATCGAGGACGCCACCGCGGAGGCGCCGGCCGACAGCGCGCTGGCCTCGATGCTCCAGGAAGACCTCCGTTCGGTGCTCGACACGCTCTCCGAACGCGAGCGTCGCGTCCTCGAGCTCAGATTCGGTCTCGCCGACGGCCGTCCGCGCACGCTCGAGGAGATCGGCAAAGAGTTCAATCTGACGCGCGAGCGCATCCGGCAGATCGAAGCGAAAGCGCTCGCCAAGCTCCGCCATCCCTCCGCTCCTGCGAAGCTGAAGGAATACGCCTAACTCTTCACCTCGAAGAGCTGCCAGGTTCCCGGAACACCCTTGAGTTCGTGTGTTCCGCGATCTTCGAATTCGATCTGGGAGCCGGCCACGAGGGGCGGCACCGACGACGACACAAGGACTTGCCCGTCTGTCGCACTGTCGCAAACACGGCGCGCAATGCTGACTGCAATGCCACCGATGTCGCTGCCGCGGACCTCGACTTCCCCGGTATGCAGGCCAGATCTGAGTGTGAGCCCAAGCGGCTCGACTTCCGCATTGAGTAGGGTTGCGCATCGGATGGCGCGACCCGGTCCATCGAATGTCGCGAGATGTCCATCACCCGTCGACTTGATCACACGGCCTCGAAACCGCGTGACCGCACCGTCGACGATCCGATCGAGTGAATCGAGCATCGCGCGCCATCTTCGGTCGCCGACCGCAACGGTGGAACGAGTGGATTCCACGATGTCTGTGAAGAGAACCGTCGCGAGCACTCGATCCGGCTCGGGCGGCGTATGAGAGCCAACAACGAACCTCTCTATCTCCGCGACGACGGCATCCGGATCGGGGAATCGCCACTCGGCTACGGTCTCGCCGGGCAGCTCTACAAACGATGCGCCGGTGATCTCGTCGGCGATGAACCGTGCATGTTCGCTGGCATTGAACGGTCCCGTCGGGTGATTGTCGATCACCAGCGTAGGTACCGCGATAGCGGACAACAGGTGCCGGACGTCCGCCTTGCGCAGAACTTCGAGGATCGCCAGAGACATACCCGGGCCGACCGAGTACTTGCGATAGCGACTGGTCCAATGCGCAAAGAGCACGTCGTCTCCGAACCATGACTCCGGAACGCTTCCTTCGATCACAGCTCTGCGTCGAGCGAGGAGCTCGTCGAACTCATCGTTCGACAAGCCATATGGGTAGTCACCGCCTCGCACTATGCGCGCATATCCGTTGCATATGACCAGCGACGACACCCGTTCTGGATGCGCGGCGACGAACGGGACGCCTCGGATGGTTGCACCCCCGATACATACGAGTGTGGCGCGGTCCGAGGAGGCCGCATCCATGACCGCCACGACGTCGTCTGCCCATTCCTCGAATGTTGGTACTCCGCCCTGGGCGAAGGGATCGGAAAGGCCGGCGCCGCGCGGATCGAAGACGATGAGCCGTCCCACGGAACCAAGTCCGCTCAAGAATCGCGCGTAGCGCGGCTCTTCCCATTGCAGCTCGACGTGATTGAACGCGGAACGCATGAGAACGATGTCGGGAGGGCCTTGTCCCACGACCTGGTAGGCAATGAACGAGTCGCCGAGGGGCGCGTATTGCGTTTCAGGCATCGGTTCCACGTCCAGATTCTTGCCTACGTAGCTGGGCGCGGGCGACACTCGCGATCGTCATGAGTGAGCTCAGACGACTGAACAAGCTGATCGATCAGGCTTTCCGAGCCACTCGCTGGCACGTCGAAGGGCTCACCGATTTCGAGTTCTTTCACGAGCCGGCGCCGCCGAGCTGGGGTGTGTGGCGCCGGGAGAACGCGCAGCGGACGCACGTGCTGGGCACCGGCGACTACGTCGTCGACGACCACGGCGACGACCAGCCGCTCGTCCCGACGATCGGCTGGCGCGTGCTGCATCTTGCCGTCTGGACGGAGATCTACCGCGAGTGGACGTTCGCCGTCCGCCGTCCTCGAGCCGAGGATTACGACTATCCCGGCAACGCGAGCGACGCCGTCGCGTGGCTCGAGCGCTCGATGGACTCGTTCGCCAACGAGGTCCGGACGCTCGACGAGTCACGCGTCACCGACATGCGTCCCACCCACTCCGGCAAGCAGCGCTCGGTCGGCGACGTCATCTGGGACATTGCAGTCGAGCACACGCATCACGGCGCCGAGATCGGCGTGCTCCGCGATCTCATCAGAGGGAAAGCGCGCGACGACTGGTATCCCGGCCCGTGGCAGTAACCGACGATCTGTACGAGCGTCAGCGGCGCAGCTTCGAGAGCGTCGCCGAAGCCTACGACCGTTACCGTCCGACATATCCGGACGAGCTGATCGCCGACGTCCGTTCGTATGCGGACCTCGCCCCCGACGACGCGATCCTCGAAGTCGGCTGCGGAACGGGACGCGGCACAATTCGGTTCGCCGAATGGGGCAACCCGATCGTGGCGATCGAGTCGGCACCTGCGATGGCCGACATCGCGCGGCGCAACCTGGCGTCGTTCGATCACGTCGATGTTCGGACCGCCCGTTTCGAGGACGCGGACATCGACTCCGGCGCCTTCGGCATGGTCTCTTGCTTTCAGGCCTGGCACTGGCTCGACGAAGCCACGCGTATCGAGCGTTTCGCCGACGCGCTCTACGCGCACGGGACGGCAGCGATCATCGGCAACGTCCAAGTCACGCCCGAGCACAATTTGCCCTTCTGGGAGCGCGTGCAGCACGTCTACCGCACACATACTCCCGGCATGGAGCACCAAGGCGACTTCCGCAAACCGGACGACCTTCCCCCGCACCCGCTCGAGGGATCGGAGCTGTTCGTCGATCTCGAGCTCGCGACGCGGCCGTGGCACTGGACGCTGAACACGGCCGATTACCTCGGCCTGTGCGCAACACACTCCAACAAGGCCGCCCTAGACAGCGATACCCGCGAGCGGTTGCTCGCGGGTATCGGTGAGCTCATCGACGCCGAGTTCGACGGCCACGTGACCGAGTACTACGTCGCCGTGGCCGGTCTGGCCCGAAAGCGCTGACCGACTCCTACTTCACCTCGAATTTCTGCATCATGCCGAGCGCAAAATGCGGTGCCTTCTTCTGCGGGTCGGCAAAGAAGCACATGGCGAAATAGGTGCCCGGAGCCAGGTCGGCGTCGAACGTGCCGCTGCCGCCGGGCTCAACACCCGCAATTCCTCCTCCGGTCGTCCAAGGCGGAGGCCCGGACGATTCGCCGGGTTCAGAGCTGAAGAACTTCTGCACATCCTCAGGTGTCTTGCCTTCGGCGACGCCGATCACCTGGAGCTCGTGCGGCTGCTCTCCGTTGTTTTGGAACGAAACGGTCCCGTCCCA
>DASQWC010000179.1:0-8301 GCA_035640475.1 Actinomycetota bacterium
GTTCCGGACGAGCCATTCCCACACGCGAACACGACGAAGGAGTTCCGGGGCCGCGCCGGCTGGGACTAAAGGCGCTCGACGATCGTGACGTTGGCTTGGCCCCCGCCCTCGCACATCGTCTGCAGGCCGTAGCGTCCGCCCGTGCGCTCCAGCTCGTGCAAGAGCGTCGTGAACAGTCGCGTCCCCGTCGCGCCGAGCGGGTGCCCCAGTGCGATCGCTCCGCCGTTGACGTTCACCTTCCCGAGATCGGCGCCGGTCTCCTTTTGCCACGCGAGGACGACAGACGCGAACGCCTCGTTGATCTCCACAAGATCGATGTCGTCCAGCTTCATGCCGGTCTTCTCGAGCGCCCATGCGGTGGCGGGGATGGGCGCGGTGAGCATGTAGATCGGATCGGCGCCGCGGCACGAGACGTGATGGATGCGTGCGCGCGGCTTCAGTCCGTGCACGCGAACGGCTTGCTCAGAGGCAACCAGCACGGCCGTTGCTGCGTCGGAGATCTGCGAAGCAACCGCGGCCGTCAACCGCTCGCAGTCCGGGAGCGTGGGCAGTGATTTGATCTTGTCGGCGTTCGGCTCCCGCGGTCCCTCGTCGGTCGCGATGCCGTTCAGCGGGACGATCTCGCGCTCGAAGCGGCCGTCGGCGGTCGCGCGCAGCGCACGATTGTGCGACTCGATGGCGAACGCCTCCATGTCCTCGCGAGAGATGCCCCACTTCTCCGCGATCATCTCGGCCCCCCGGAACTGCGAGACCTCCTGATCGCCGTACCGCTTGAGCCAACCGGCCGATCCGTGGAACGGGTTGGAGTGCCCGAGATCCTGCGCAACCGTCATCGCCGACGCAATCGGGATCATCGACATGTTTTGGACGCCGCCGGCGACGATGAGGTCGTTCGTTCCCGACATCACCGCTTGCGCCGCGAAGTGCAATGCCTGCTGGGACGACCCGCACTGGCGGTCGATCGTCACGCCGGGGATCTCTTCCGGCAGTCCGGCCGCGAGCCAGCACGTCCGAGCGATGTCGCCGGCCTGGGGGCCGATCGTGTCGACGCAACCGAAGAACACGTCCTCGACGGCCGACGGGTCGACGCTCGTCCTGGAGATGAGCGCCGTCAGCACGTGGGCGCCGAGATCGGCGGGGTGTACGTCCGCAAGACCGCCGCCGCGCTTGCCGACCGGCGTGCGGACGGCGTCGATGATGAACGCTTCGCTCATCGCTATTTGGTCACGATGACCGACGATCCGTGCCCGAACAAGCCCTGGTTGATCGACAGGCCGACCTTGGCTCCCTCGACCTGGCGCCCGTCGGCCTGTCCGCGCACCTGCCACACGAGCTCGCACACCTGCGCGATGGCCTGCGCCGGCACGGCTTCGCCGAAGCACGCGAGTCCACCGGACGGATTCACCGGAACGCGTCCGCCGATCGTCGTGTCGCCGTCCCGGATGAGCTTCTCGGCCTCACCGGCCTTGCACAGCCCGATGTTCTCGTACCAGTCGAGCTCCAGAGCCGACGAGAGGTCGTACACCTCGGCCAGATCGAGATCCTCCGGGCCGAGCCCCGCCTGCTCGTAGGCGGCCGCGGCGATCGCATCGCGGAAGCCGAGCTCGGGTGAGGCGACGGTCGCGGCCGAGTCGGTCGCGAAGTTCGGCATCTCGATGACCGTATTCGGATACGTCGGCGTGACCGTAGACACCGCCGCGATGCGCGCGGGTTCCGCGATGCCGCGGCGCTTCGCGTAGTCCATGGACGACAGCACGACCGCGGCACCGCCGTCCGACGTTGCGCAGATCTGGAGTAGCCGCAGCGGATCGGACACCATCGGCGACGACAGCACCTCCTCGAGCGTGAACTCCTTGCGGTAGCGCGCCTTTGGGTTGTTCAGTCCGTGGCGCGCGTTCTTGACCTTCACTTTTGCGAAGTCTTCCTCCGTCGCGCCGCACAGCTCCATGCGACGACGCGCGTAGAGTGCGAAGTACGTCGGGTTGGTGGCGCCGAGCAGCCGGAAACGCCGGAAATCGGGGTCGCTCTGATCCGACGCCCACGTCGGCGCCAGGAACCCCTTCGGCGTCGTATCGGCCCCCACGACGAGGGCGACGTCGCACAGACCGGCGAGGATGCGGGAGCGTGCGATGTCGATCGCCGTCGCGCCGGCCGCGCAGGCTGCGTAGCACGTTGCCACCGGCACGCCGGTCCACCCGAGCGCCTGCGCAAACGTGGCGCCGGCTACGTAGCCCGCGTAGCCGTTGCGAATGGTCTCACCGCCGGCGATGAACTCGACGTCGCGCCAGCCGATGCCCGCATCGGCGAGCGCATCCTGGGCGGCTTTCACGCCGTACTCGACGAACGGTTGCCCCCACTTGCCCCACGGGTGCATGCCGACGCCGAGCACGGCGACGTCGCGGCTCATGAGGCCGGCCTCCATTTCCACACGATGTGCTCGTTGCCCTCGTCGTCTGTGAAGAGCGGCTCGATCACGACTTCGACCTCGTCCCCGATCTTGAGCCCAGACGGATCGACACCCTCGGCGAGCTGCCCGAGGACCACCATCTGCTCGGCGGAGAGTTCGACGGCGACGACCGTGTACGGCTCGAACGGCTCCTTGCCGACGTACGGCGCGGGTGCTGCGTAATGGTTGACCGAGAACGACCACACCTTGCCGCGGCGGCTCAGCTCGACGTCTTCGAGCTCGGACGACGCACACGCCGGATTGCGGCACAGCACGCGCTCGGGCGGAAAGAAGAACGACCCACATGTCGCGCACTTGGTTCCGACGAGTGCGTCGGTAGTAAACCAGCCTTCGATTGCCGGAACGCGGGTTGCCATGCGGAAAGCAATCGTACCTGACGACCCGTCAGATACTCTCCGTGATCGTGGATCTGCGGTTCACTCCCGAGCAGGACGCCCTTCGCGCCGAAGCACGCGCATGGCTCGAGGCCAACGTGCCGTCGAAGCCTTTGCCCTCGATGGACACCGCCGACGGCTTCGCGGCGCACCGGCAATGGGAGCGGACGCTCTTCGACGGCGGCTGGGGAGTCGTTTCGTGGCCGGAAGAATACGGGGGCCGGGGACTCGGCATTGTCGATTGGCTTGTATTCGAAGAGGAGTACTACCGGGCCGGTGCGCCGGGACGCGTCAACCAGAACGGCTTGTTCTTGCTCGGCCCGACGCTCATCTCGCACGGAAGCCCGGAGCAGCGTGCGCGGTTTCTTCCGGCCATGGCCCGCGGTGAGGAAATCTGGTGCCAGGGGTGGTCGGAGCCCAATGCCGGGAGCGACATGGCCGCCGTTCGGACCAAGGCGACCCGCGACGGCGAGCACTGGGTCATTGAGGGACAAAAGACGTGGTGCTCGCGCGGGGTGTGGGCGGACTGGATGTTCGGGCTCTTCCGCACCGATCCGTCGTCGGAACGGCATCGCGGGCTGACGATGATCCTGCTCCCGATGGACGCGCCGGGAGTGGACGTGCGTCCGATCGCGCAGCTCGACGGCGAGACCGGATTTGCCGAGGTCTTCTTCGACGGCGCGCGTGTTCCGGTGGAGAACACCTTGGGCGAGGCCGGGCAGGGATGGAACGTCGCGATGACGACCGCCGGGTTCGAACGGGGCTTGCTGCTGCGTCCGCCCGGACGATTTCTTGCGACTGCCGATCGGCTCGCGAGGTTGTTCGAGCGTGCGGGGAAGCCGCCGGCTCTGCGGGACGCCTACGCTCGGGCGCAAATCGACGCGCGGCTGTACCGGCTCTACGTCTTCTGGACGGCCGCACGACTCACGCGCGGTGAGACGATCGGACCGGAATCGAGCGTCAACAAGATCTTCTGGTCGGAGATGGACATGCGCGCGTTCACCACGGCGCTCGAGCTCCTTGGGTTGGTCGGGAGTGCGCACGATGAGACGTCCCAAAGCTGGATCGACGGCTACCTCTTCTCGCTGGCGGGACCGATCTATGCCGGGACGAACGAGATCCAGCGAAACATTCTTGGTGAACGCGTTCTCGGCTTGCCGCGTGGGTAACCTGCGTAAGCAGCATTCTCCTGACGCGTAGGAAGGTTCATGGTGGATGTCGCGGGTGAGGCCGCGGCGCGGTCCGCAGATCATCCGAGCGACGCCGAGGTCGAGCTGTTGTGGGCCGGCGCCTCAACCGCGCCGGACGTCCGGCGCGTCGCTGCCGCCGCTCGGGATGCTCGCCTCGAATACGTGCTCGATGTCGCCGACCGGCAGCGCGTCGGTCCGTTGCTTCTGCGGTCACTGGGCTCGGCCGGGGTGGACGTCGAGACGCTGCGCAGCGATGCCATCGGGCGGGCGCAGCTTTGGGGCGCCCATGCGAAGCTCGCGCTGCCCGCGGCCGCGACGGCAGCGCTTCAGCCGCTGAACGAAGCCGGTCTGCGGCCGCTCGTTCTCAAGGGCCTCGCGCTCGTCGACCGCTACCCGGCGCCCGGGCTGCGCCCCATGGACGACATCGACCTCCTCCTCCCCCGTGAGGTCATTCGCCCTGCGGCGAAGGTGCTCCTCGGTGCCGGTTGGCGGCAGATCAGCCACCAGCAGCCGGACCCCGGCTACGACGTCGCGCTGCGTCATCCATCGGCGCCGGGTGTCCCGCTCGAGCTCCACTACGAGCTCGCACGTTGGCAAGAGCGAACGAACGACATCGACGCGCGGCGTGTGTGGGCGGCGCGTACACCGCTCGAAGTGTTCGGACGGCCCGCGTGGGGACTTCCACCGGAGCTCGAGCTCGTCACCCTGATCGCGCACGCGGCGAAACGCTTTCATCTGTTCAGGCGCCTGCTGTGGTCGGTCGACTTCGCGGTCGTCGCCGCCACGCCGGGATTCGACTGGGATGCCGTTGCCCGCATCGCAGCCGATGCTCGCTGTCGCGTCGCGACGGCAATCGGACTCCGCCTCGCACGCCGCGTCGGCGCAACGGTGCCGGACGACCTCCTCGAGCTTCCGCCGTTCATCGTCCGCTCCGGCGCGCTCGCCGCGCTGCTGGATCCCACCCGGCCGTTCTCCGTCCACGGCAGTCAGCGCTGGCTCGGCTACGTGCTCGCCGACGACGTGGTCGGAAAGATCCGCCTGGCCGGTGGCGACCTGCTTCGCCCGCCGCGCGGCGAGCCGCGGCGGCAGGTGGCCGCGTCGATCGCGCGCGCGTTGCAGCGAGTTGCACCACTCGTTGCGCGCGCCGGCCTGCGTCCCCGGCGCGACGTCTAGCGTTCGGCCAGACGGCGGAGCGTCTTCTCCGCGCCGGTCGTCCAGTCGTCGGAGACAGGGAAGCGCACGCGCGTCGCCATCGCCGAACCGGCCAGCTGGACGCAGGGCGCGAACGTGGCGGCCGCGCGCAACGAAGACTCCCCGAGCCAAGCAGTCAGCCTCGCGAGATGCGATACGGAGTCGGCGCGATCGACGTCCTCGGTTTTGATCGTGTCGCCGGCCGCGTGCTCCATGAAGACGAGCTGCTGAATCGGCGCGGCACGGTCGACTTGCCACGGCGCGATGTCCCACGCGGTTTTCTCGGCGGTTCGGAATCGCGCGTACGAGCCTTCCGGCCCGTCGCCGTCGCGCCGGATCCACGGGGGGCCGGGCCAGACAACGGGCGAGGGCTCTCGCGAGTCCACAACACATAGGTCCTCACTGATCGCTCGCCACCCCGCGGCGATCAGCGCGACGAGAAGTGTCGATTTTCCCGCGCCGCTCGGCCCGCACACGATGACTGCGCCGTCACCGTCCGGCGGGATCGCGCCGCACGCGTGCAAGACGAGTGTCTTTCTGCCGTGGAGGAGCAGAGGGACTCCGTACGTCGTCACGAGCTGCCGGGACATGCTTTCGCGGGGCGCTTGGAGCGTCAGCGTGCCGCCGGGATCCACGCGAAGGCTCGAGTCGTCGGCGACGAGCACGTAGGAGCCGTCCGCCTCGAGGGTCAGGCGCTGCTCGACGCGGACCGGCCCCCGGGGCAGCTCGACGTCGGCGGCCAGGTGCCAGAGCTCGCGGCCTTCCGGCGCACCGACCGTTGCGTTGACGAGCTCCGCTTCGAGGACGGGAGTCCCGGCACTCCGCCCGTAGCCCTCGGCGAGGTCGTCGGGGCGCAAGCGCACACCGTGGCAGCCCGGCCACGGGGAGTCAGCTATCGGCGGCGTCCGTGAGGAGTCCGGCATCGAGCAAACGGTCGATGAGCGCGCCGGCGTCTCGCCGCCTGACGTCCTCCGGGACGTCGGGCCAGCGCTCACCGAGCGCCTCAACCGGGTCGCCGCCGGCTTCGAGGGCCCGCCAGACGGTGACCCCAGTCCGGTTCAGGCTGAAGTACCGGCCGCTGGCGGTGTGGAGCAGGAAGGCGTCGCCCTCCTGCTCCTGCATCAGGATTCCCTCAGAGACGCGGACTTGCCTACCCGGCACGGGTAGCCCTATCGTAAAGACCCAGGTAGGCAGGGTCTCGGAGGACGCGCGTGGAAAAGTACGAGACGCCGAAGCTCACTGAGTACGGCACCATCGAGCAGTGGACTCGGCAGAACCCGCCGATCGAGATCGAAGTTTCGCTCGTCATCGGCTAGTCGGTTCCCGCAAATTCATATCTGACGGCTCCCAGCCGTTTGCTTCGTTCAACGTCGCCAATGCTGCGTGCTCGAACGTGGGTATCGGCTCGAGCACGAGACCGTTCAGCTCCACCCATGCGTGCGCGGTCCACGTCCGCTGCTCGCTGAAGCGACATCCGAGGATCAGCGCCGGCTGATGTCCCTGAGTTTGTAAGAGCGTCGCCAACGCAACGGCCTGCGGCAGACAAGCACCACCGACGACGCGCTGCGCTCTGCGCACGGCCCTGAGTGCCCGCATCGGGTCGTGCCGACTGTTGTTCCGAACGCGCGGACTCAGTGCGCGCAATGTCGCCGTCGTTCCTCTCGATCGGAGGAGCAATCGTGCGGCAGCGAGCAGTGCGAGTGCGCGCGTGAAGAGAACGGCGGATCTCACGCGGTCAGGGTACCGAGTGCGCGGCTAGGACTTCGCGCCGAGGACCGCCGCCTCACGGAAACGTGTCGCCTTCGCGACGCCGTTTCCTCGTTCAGAGGTCAAACTGACGCCGCGTCGCGGAATTTCGTTGACCGGTGCACCGGATCTTTGTCGTAGGTCGGCAGGACGTGCTTCCCGAAGAGCGTCACGCTCTCGATGGCTGCCTCGAGGGGCATGTCGACGGGAAGACCGAACACGATTTGGTCGGCTCCGACGTCCTCGTATTTCCTGATCTGCTCGTTGACCTCGTCGGGCGTGCCACACAAGAGGTACCCGGCCTTGATGCGCTGCTCGACCTCCTCCGGCGTCGGGTCCGGAAGCGTGTTCGGCCATTCCGGGATCCCCGGCGGCTTCGGAAACGTCGTGTGGTAACGGAAGACCAATGAGATCTGCAGACCGCTGCCCATGTCCGCCGCGATTTGCCGCGCCTTTGCTCCGTCCTCGAGGCAGATCACGGTGTTCGTGATCATGATGTTGTCGTTCACGTAGTCGCCGATCGGCTCCGCATTTGCGACGGCCTTCTTGTACGCCTCGATCATCGGACGCATGTCCGGCGCGGCCGAGAAGTTGAAGCCGATCGCGCCGAGGCCTTTCTGTCCTGCCTTTGCAAACGTCGGCGGATTGCCGCATGCCTGCCAAATCGGCGGGTGTGACTTCTTCCAGGGCTTCGGCAGGACGTTGCGCTTCGGCGCGTCGAAGAACTTGCCGTGAAACTCGTACCACTCGTCTTTGAACATCTTGGGGAGCTCGTTGAGCACCTCCTCGAAGGGTTCCTTCGTGGCATCGGTCGACTCGATGCCGAAACCCGTTACCTCATGGTGGCCGGCCCCGCGGCCGACGCCGAGCTCGAATCGTCCGTCGGACAGGTGATCCATCATCGTCACGCGCTCGGCGAGCCGGTACGGGTGGTTCACCTGCGGATTGAGGTTCCAGATACCGGAGGCGAGGTGGATTCGCTCGGTCCGCGCCGCCGCATACGCGAGGAAGATCTCTGACGCCGACAAGTGTGAGTACTCGTCGAGGAAGTGGTGCTCGGACGCCCATGCGTACTTGAAGCCGGCCTTGTCGGCGGCCTTGACGATCTCGAGGTCGCCGATGAGCGCCTTGTGCTCGAAGTCGGGATCGGCCGCGACGCGCCGCCGCGGCACGTGACCCTGGACGAAGACGCCGAACTCCATCAGGGGGTCAGCGTAGAGGGGTACCTGGCGGTACGTCAACCAAACGCGCGTTTCCTAGAGCGAACGCTGGCGCACGGCCTCGAACAGGAGGATGGCGGCCGACGTCGCGGCGTTCAGGCTGTCGACGAGGC
>DASQWC010000180.1:0-40197 GCA_035640475.1 Actinomycetota bacterium
GGGTGCGCCCATGATGGTGATGACGTCGACGTGCCGCAGTGCGATCACGATGGCCCCGGCGATCAGAAAGACGGCGAGCACGAGCCACCAAACACGGGAAGCCGGGACGTTCAAGCCTGCATCCGCCGGACGACGTCGCTCGCGGAGGATCGAGGCGAGGCACAGCGCAGCTATGACCGCCTCCGCGCCGATGTAGCACGCCGCCCACACGTACCAGCCCGATCCCCGTCCGGTCTCCGAGTAACGAACAATCGCAGGCAGGTGTTCGACGACCTGGACCTTGAAGATCGGGAACGCGACGATCGCGAGGCCGAGCCCCATGAGCCCCAGCGGCGAAACGGGCGGTGCCTTGGTCTGGACGACGCCGGTCACGTAGCGAGAGCGGAGGCCGCGTGCTCCTTGGCCCAGCGGTAGTCGGTCTTGCCGGCCGGTGAGCGAACAATCTCGTCGACGAGACAAATGTCTCGCGGCACCTTGTAGCCGGCGAGCTTCTCGCGGCACAGCTCTTGGATCCCTTGGATCGTCGGGGTCGTCCCTTCTGCCGGCTTCACGACGGCCACCACCTTCTCGCCCCAGCGCTCGTCGGGAACGCCGACCACGACGGCGTCGAAGACGTCCGGATGTCCCTTGACGACGGCTTCGACCTCTTCCGGGTACACCTTCTCTCCACCCGTGTTGATGCTCACGGAACCACGGCCGAGCAGCTCGATCGTCCCGTCCTCGTGCACGCGCGCGTAGTCGCCCGGGATGACCCAGCGTTTTCCGCCGGCCTCGACGAAGGTCGACGCCGTCTTCTCCGGATCCTTGTGATAGCGCAACGGGATGTTGCCCGTGCGCGCGAGACGTCCGATCACCTCGGAGCCCGGCTCGACGAACTCGAGTTCGTCGTCGAGGACACGAGTCGTCTCTCCCATGTCGAAGCGAGCACCGCCCGCCGACTGTCCGGCGGCGGTTGCCTGTCGTCCCATCGTCCCGGTCTCCGAGGAGCCGTAGCCGTCGACGATCATCGTCGTCTGTAGAAGCCCGGCGAAGCGCTCCTTCGTGGACGGCGACAGCACCGCTCCTCCCGAGCCGACGACGAGGAGGGTGGATGTGTTGTACGAGTCGCCGTTCGCTTCGAGCTCGTCGGCGAGGGGCCGCGCCATCGCGTCGCCGACGATGATCAGCATGTTCACGCCTTCATCGGTCACGAGCCGCCAGATGAGCTTGGGATCGAAGCGACCTTCCGGCGTGACGACCATCTTCCCGCCGCCGAAGAACAGTGAGAAGAGCAGCCAGTGCGCGCTCACGTGCATGAACGGCGGTGTCGCGAGCGCGACGAGTCCGGGGTCGGGCAGCCGCTCGAGGAGCTCCTCGGGTTTGCCGACGTAGTTGGCGGCATGGAACACGTCGCCGCCGCCCATCCCGGCGAAGAAGATGTCCTCGTGGCGCCAGATCACGCCCTTCGGGAGCCCGGTCGTCCCGCCCGTATAGGCGCAGTACAGATCGTCGGAAGACCTCTCACCGAAGTCGCGCTCGGATGACCGCGTGGCGAGCAAGTCCTCGTAGTCGTGCTCGACGACGATGACCTCCCGGAGCTTCGGCAGGTCGCTGCGAACCGCCTCGACGCGGTCGAGGAATCGCTCGTTGCAGATGTTGACGACCACGTCCGCGTCATCGAACAGGTGACGAAGCTCGTCGGTGACGTACCGGAAGTTCACATTGATCGGGACGGCGCGGATCTTGAAGCACGCGAGCATCCCTTCCGCGTACTCGCTGCCGTTCAGCAGGTGCAGTCCGACGTGGTCGTCCTTGCCGACGCCGAGCGACTGCAGGTGATGCGCGAGCCGGTTCGCTCGCTCGTCGAGCCGCCGGTAGGTCAAGCGGCGGTCTCCTGCAACGAGCGCTTCGCGATCGGGGACCGCGTCGACGATCAGCTCGAAGAGGTCGGCGAGGTTGAACGTGGCCATGCCCCATTTATCTACCATCACAGGCGATGACGGATCGGATCGTCGCCGCGCGGGGGGTCGACACGGTGGCCGGCCTCACGGCCTGGTTCTCCAGCCGCGGCGTCCCGGGGGCCGAGATCGGCCTGCTGCCGAGCCCGGAGTCCACGGGCTACTCGCACGAGACGATCGTGTTCGCCCGCAACGGCGAGCGCCTCATCGCGCGCGTCGAGCCGATGGGCGAGCACAACGTCTTCCCCGACCCGGACCTCGAGGTCGAGTACAAGCTCCTCGACGCGATCTCCGGACGCGACGTACCACTTCCGCAGCTGCACGGCTTCGAGCGCGATCCGTCGTTTCTCGGCGCACCGTTCTACGTCATGGAGTACCTGGACGGTCTCGTGCCACCGGATAGCCCCCCGTACTGCATGGGCGGATGGCTCTACGAATCGACAGAGAAGCTTCGCGCGCAGGTATGGCTCAGCGGCCTCGAAGCGATGGCCCGCGTTCATCGGATCGACACGTCGGAGCTCGGTTTCGTGAACTGCGGACGTCCGCTCGGCTTCGACGGCGAGGTGCAGTACTGGGACGCCTACGCCGCCTTCGCCGGCGGCGATATCGCGGCTCCCGTCAAACGCGCGTGGGAATGGATCAAGTCGAACCGTCCGCCGGACATGACGACGGCACTCTGCTGGGGCGATTCGCGTCTTGGGAACCAGATGTTCCGGGACGGCACGTGCATCGGCCTGCTCGACTGGGAGATGGCGTGCCTCTCCGATCCGCGGCAGGACCTCGGCTGGTTCATCTACTTCGACGACGTGTTCGCGAGCGGCTTGGGCGTCGCACGTTTAGACGGCATCCCGACCAAGGAAGAGACGATCGCGCGCTACGAGGAGCTGACCGGCACGACCGTCGGCAACCTCGACTTCTTCGAGCTCTTCTCGGGCGTTCGCTTCGCGCTGATCATGCAGCGGCTGTTCTCGCTGCAGATGGAGATGGGGAAGCTGCCCGAAGACTCGTTGATGCCGCGAGACAACTTCATCACGGTGCACCTGGCAAAGCTGTGCGACGAGAAGGGGGTTCCATGACGATCACGCCGCTGGACGACTATCCGATCCACCAAACGCCGCTGCCCGTCGCGCACATGGCCACCAGCGACCCGAACCACTACGACCGGTACTGGTTCAACGGCTACGACATCGACGGTGAGTGGTACCTCGGCGTCGCCATGGGCGTGTATCCGAACCGCGGCGTCATCGACGCCGCCTTCAGCCTGCTCCGTGACGGTGCACAGGCCTCCGTCTTCGCGTCCGGACGCGCGCCGCTGGATCGCCGCGAGACAAAGATCGGCTTCATGTCGATCGAGGTCATCGAGCCGCTGCGCGCCAACCGAGTTCGCGTCGACGCAGAACACCTCGGCATTACCGCGGATCTCGTCTGGGAGCCGCGGACGATCGCGCACGAGGAACCGCGGCAGACGCTCGTACGCGGGCAGCAGGCCATGCTGGACTCGACGCGCTTCACGCAGTGGGGCACGTGGGAAGGCACCGTGAACGTGCACGGCGTCCCGCTCGAGGTTCGCGGAGACCGCAACCGCGGCACGAAAGACCGTTCGTGGGGCGTACGTCCCGTCGGTGATCAGGTATCGACCGCGCCGTCCACGACGGCGCCGGGGATCTTCTTTCTGTGGTCGCCGGTGCACTGGGAAGACCGGTGCACGCACGCGATGCTCTTCGAAGGTCCGGACGGCTCCCGGCTCGTCGGCTCGGCCGCTTCGATTCCCCTTCTCGCTGAAGGCTCACCGGTCTGGGGAACAGAGCACGAAGTCGTTCGCGCGTACGAGCCGCAGTACAAGATCCGGTGGCGCAGCGGTACGCGCCGCATGGAGGAGGCGACGTTCACGCTGAGCTATCCGGACGGTCGCACGGAGGAGTTCACCTACGAGCCGATCCTCGATTTCCAGATGAAGGGAATCGGGTACACGCATCCTGAATGGGGACACGGCCGCTGGAAGGGCGAATACGCGGAAGGGTCGGACGGCTGGAAGTCGGCAGATCTCGATCTGCTCGACATCACGAACTTCCACTGTCAGCAGGTCTGTCGCGTTCACGATGGCAAACAGACCGGAATCGGCGTGCTCGAGCAGCTCGCAATCGGCCCTCACGCGCCGACGGGGCTGACCGACTTCATGGGTGGAGCTCCGTAACCATCGAACATCCGCGCGGGTCGGATAACTAGGATCGATGCCTGAGATGCGCCCAACCTCGTCGTCTCTGAACCGCCGCGCGCGCCGAGCGCTCGAGTATGGACTCGGCATCGGAATGGCCCTCCCACGCACGCTCGCGTTTGCCGGGGATGCGTGGTGGCGAGGCCGGAACGGCAACGGACCGCCGGAGACACCGCGCCTGTCGCCTGCATTCATCGCGCAAGTCGCGCTCGACGAGCTGGTGCTCGCCGCGATGAAGACTCCCGGCAAGTTCCCGAAGCGAGCCGACTACGAGTCGGCGAGCCGCGAGCTGCTCGCTGCGCACGCGTTGTTCTGTGCAAACGGATGGGACGAAGACCCGGGCACATATCACGTCGCACCCGCAGCGCCGGACGACATCGCGTTCAGCCACGGCCTATGGATGGGCGCTCGCTGGCATCACGTTCGCTTCACGAGCGGCTTCGATCCGTTCGTCGATGATCCGGCGCGCTCGCGGTGGGTCGGCTTCGAGCCGAACGCAACGATGCACGCATGGGTGCGGCGTCAATCACACTCGGCCCCCTGGGTCGTGTGCGTTCACCCGTACGGAACCGGCCGCAGCTGGATCTCGAGCTTCATGTTCCGGGCCAACGCGCTCGCCGAATCGCTCGGCGTGAACGTCGCGCTCGTCGTCCTGCCGCTGCACGGCACGCGCGGACACGGCGTGTGGAGCACGACGGCGTTTATGACCTACAACCCGGTCGACTTTCTGCTCGGACTAACGCAGTCGGTATGGGACGTGCGCCGGTTCATCGCGTGGATCCGCCAGAGCGGCGGCGGACCGGTTGCGCTCTACGGCGTCTCACTCGGCGCCCACGTGAGCGCGACGGTGGCCGGGCTCGACACCGATCTTGCCGGTGTCGTGGCCGGCGTCCCGACGTGCGATCTCCTCGATGTCTTCCTGCGCCACGTCCCGGCACGTCTTCGTCCGCGAGCCACCGAGCACAAGCTCATCAGCGACGAGACGAGGGCTCTTCTCAGGGTCACGTCGCCGCTGACGTTCCCGTCGCTGCTGCCGCCCGACCGCTTGTCGATCTTCGCGGGCACCGGCGATCGCATGTCCCCGCCCGAACAAGCCGTAGCACTGTGGAAGCACTGGGGCGAGCCGGAGATTCGCTGGTTCGACGCGAACCACACGGCCTTCATCTGGAACGCGGAGATCAACGACTTCGTCCGAGCCACGTTGCGCCGTCTGCTCGACCTGCCTGCGGCGGCCTGACCCGCCACAATAGGAGGCCGTGGAGCGTCTCACCGGCCTCGACGCGGGCTTCCTGTACATGGAAACGCCCACGCTCCACATGCACACGCTCAAGATCTCGGTCGTCGATCCGTCGAGCATCCCCGGCGGCTACAGCTTCCAGCTCTTCAAGGACGTGCTGGAGGATCGACTGCACCTGCTGCCGCCGTTTCGTCGGCGGATCGTCGAGGTGCCGTTGCGGGTTCACCATCCGGTCTGGATCGAGGACCCGAGCTTCGATCTGTCGCACCACGTTCGTCGCGTCGGGTGCCCGGCTCCCGGAGGCATGCACGAGTTCGCAGAGCTCGTGTCCGACATTGCGTCGCGGCAGCTCGAGCGGCACCGTCCGCTTTGGGAGATCTGGGTCATCGAGGGCCTGGAGGACGGCAATGTCGCGTTCGTCGCGAAGATCCATCACTCTGTCGCGGACGGCATCGCCGCGGCTTCGCTGCTCGCAAACGTCGCGGCCGATCTCACCGGTCAACCAGAAGCGGAAGAATGGCGGGGAGAGCCGGTCCCCGGCCGCTGGGCGCTCTTCCGCGATGCCGCGAAGGACCTCGGACGCGAGCTGCTCGGCCTGCCGAGATTGGTCAGGTCGACGGTGCGCAATATGCGAGCCGTCCGCAGCAAGCGCGCAGATGCGGATATCGCGCCGCCGCTTCCCTTCCAGACACCAAAGACGCGCTTCAACACATCGCTGACGCCTCATCGGACCTTTACGATGTCGACGCTGTCGCTGGAAGACGTGAAAAAGGTCAAGAATGCGTTCGACGCGACGGTGAACGACGTCATTCTTGCCGTCGTCGCCGGTGCATTACGCCGGTACCTGACCGAGCGCAGCGAGCTGCCCGACCGGCCGCTCGTGGCGGGCGTCCCCGTGTCGACGGCCGCGGATCCGGAGCGGTTGGGCGGGAACAAGGTGTCGAACATGTTCACGGCGCTGCGGACCGACCTCGAGGATCCGATCGAACGACTGCACGCGATCCACGAAGTGACGAAGGCCGCCAAGGAGTTCCACAACGTCCTCGGCTCGGAGATGCTCCGCGACTGGTCGGAGATCACGCCGCCGCGTCCGTTCGCGTGGTTCATGCGCATGTACTCGCGGCGCGAGCTCGCGGCGCGCCATCGGCCCCCGATCAACCTCGTTGTGTCGAACGTGCCCGGTCCGCGCACACCGCTGTCGATCGCAGGGGCGAACATCGTTGCCCTCTACTCGATGGGCCCGATCCTCGAGGGGATCGGCTTGAACGTCACGGTGTGGAGCTACGTCGATTCGATCAACTTCGGGCTGGTCTCGTGCCCGGAGTTCGCGCCCGACCTGTGGGCGCTGACGGACGCGCTCGGCGACGAGCTCGCCGAGCTCGTGAAACGCGCGGAGGCCGCTTAATGGCCACGCGGACGATCGATCTCGTCTCGGGCGACTTCTGGGGACGCAACCCACACGACGATCTTGCGTGGCTGCGCGAGCACGAGCCCGTCTACTGGGACGGGGCGAACGAGATCTGGGGCATCACGCGCTACCACCACGTCCGTGAGATCGAGACCAATCCCGGACTCTTCTCGAGCGCCGGCGGCATCAGGCCGGACTCGGACCCGAACCCGATGATGATCGAGATGGACGACCCGGCCCATGCACGACGCCGGGCGCTCGTCAACGAGGGCTTCACACCCAAGCAGGTGCGCGCTCTGCAACCCGTGATCGCCGCCATCGTCGATCGCCTGCTCGACCGCGTCGAGGGCAGCGACTCCTTCGATCTGATCCGCGACGTCGCCGTGTGGCTGCCTCTCATCGTCATCGGCGACGCCATGGGAATGGACGAACGCGATCATCCCTTGCTTCTCGAATGGTCGGACGACCTCATGCGAGGCCTCGGCGCATCGGACCCGGCGCTCGTCGAGAAGATGACGCTCGCCTTCGACGGCTGGCAGACCTTCATCAAGGGTGTGATCGAGGACCGCCGCCGGGAGCCGAACGACGACATCATCAACGCGCTCGTCCATGCCGAAGTCGACGGGACGAAGCTCGACGACTTGGAACTCATCTTCGAGACCTTGTTGATCCTCATCGGCGGCGACGAGACGACACGCCACGTCATGAGCGGGGGCGCCTACCAGCTCTTGCTCGACCGCGACCAATGGGAGCGCCTGCGCACCCAGCGATCGTTGATGCCTTCGGCGGTCGAGGAGATGCTGCGCTGGGTGAGCCCGATCAAGAACATGGCGCGTACCGTGACGGCCGACGTCGACTTCCACGGCGCGTCGATGCGCAAAGGCCAGAAGCTGCTGCTCCTGTATTCGTCGGCCAACCGTGACGAGAGCCACTTCGCCGACCCGTTCCGCTTCGACATCGAGCGCTCGCCGAACGACCACGTCGCCTTCGGCGCCGGTCCGCACTTCTGCCTCGGCGCGTCGCTCGCGCGGCTCGAGCTGCGGGTGTTCTTCGACCGGCTGCTCGACCGGATCCCGGATCTGCGCCTCGCCGACACCGACGAGCCGGCGCACCGTCCGGCAAACTTCATCAGCGGCTACGAGACGTTGCCGGTGATCCGCGGGTAGCTACTTCTCGCGGTAAAGACCGCCGCTGCAGTCGAAACCCGACATCGGCGATAAGCGCGCGAACTTCCCGCCCTTGACGACCAGATTCACGTTGCACGTCGATGGAATCTTCGTTCCCGTGCGATGGGGCGCGTGAATGCCGTTGCCTCCCCATTCCGCCGTGGACTTCAACGCCGCAATGACTTTCGCACGCGTGAGGTCGGGCCCGATCTGCGTCGCGAGCTTCTGGAACAGCCGGAAGGCCGACCAGGCGTGGATGCCGAAGTAGTCGGGGACGGCTCCCGGCGCCGCCCGCTGCAGCCAATCCACGTACAGCTTCATCTCCGGAATGGACGACGCCTCCTCGAGCATCGCCGTATTGATGAAGACCGTTGATCCCTCCACGACATTCGACTCCGAGAGGTAGCCGGGGTCGTAAGCCACCGAGTCCCAGTCGCGCACTTTCGGCACGTAACCCTGTTGCCGCATCGACTTCTGCAGCCGCACGAGGCTCTGGTAGTCGGAGACCATCGTCACGTACTGGACGCCCCGATCTCGCATGTCCTGAACGAAACGCGTGTAGTTCGCCTCGAGCACCTGCACTTCGGCTTCGTAGATGAAGCGATACCCGATCGATTCCCATGCGGCCTTACGGGCGACCGCGTTCGTCTTCGTGACGGCCTGATTCAGCCAGAGAATCGCCGCCTTCTTGATGACGTCCGGATGCTTCTCGGCGATGTACTTCGCCGGGCTCAAGCCGATCGCCGGGCCCGAGCTCGGGAACATCGGGAACGTGTTCGGCGCGTCGTACTTGAGCCGGTTGGTCGTGATGGCGGTCATGTCCGGGATCCCGCATTCGCGGCCGGGGGCCGCGCTCCCCTCGTCAAACGCCGACATGGAGCCGACCACCGCGAACGCTCGCTGACACGCGTCGATCATCGCCGCACGGTTGCCGCCCGCATCCGTCTTGGTGTCGAGCGGCAGAAGCTCGATCTGCCGTCCGCAGATGCCGCCCTGGCTGTTGATGTACGTCGTCGCGGCGCGGGCGGCTTGGTGTGCCGACTCAAAGAGCCCGGGCTGGATGCCGCTGATGTCGGCGAGGGTTGCGACCGTGATCTTGTTCGGGGTCACGCCCGTATCCGTCGCCTTGGATGCCTTCGCACACGACGCCGCGCCGCCGTCGGATGCTCCCTGGGCCGCCGGCCCCCCGCCGGTCGTCCGGCCGCCTCCGGAAGCAGCGTTCGATCCGGAGCCGAGGCCGCCGCCGCCTCCACCGGTTCCGTCGACGCTTCCGATCGACCCTGCGGCGGCCGTGCCCCCGCGGCGGCTGAGGGCCGCAATCAAGTCGGCGCGCTCCTGATCGGACAGCATCGACCCGCACGAGGTGCACACCGCAACGATTGCGACGGTCGCCGCAACCAAACGTCCCCGCAACCCTGAGATACGGCGGATCTCGCCCTCCCCGGCTCGTCCGTCAACCACTCTAGTCTCGGCTTGCGTTCCGGAAGCGAGGATAAGAAACTGCGTTTCTCTTGAGCACCGGGGAGAGCTCAATGTCCGCCCATCGGCGCCCCTTGCGCGTCGTGGTCGCCGCGGTCGTCCTTCTGGTGTCGCAAGCCGTCATCTTGCGCGCCGAAGCGGCGCCGTCCGTCTATGCGGGTCCCGTTCCGCGAGCCAAGTGCGGCCCCGGCTCCCTCCCGGAGACCGGCCGTCAAGGCCGCGTGTCACAAAAGGACGTCGACAGCGGGCGGGCCGGCCGCGGCTACACCTGCAACACGAAGCTGCTTTCTCGTTTTGGAGACGAAACCGGGGGCTACCGCGTCTATCGCTACGTCGACTCGGCCGGCCACGTGTGCGGGTACTACGACTCGACCCTTCTCTTCCCAACCGACCTGCCCGAACAGGCCGCAACACTGACGGGCGTGTACGTCCTGGACATGAAGGACCCCCGTCGTCCCGTGAAGACGGACAACCTGCTCACACCGGCCATGCAGTCGCCGCACGAGTCGCTGAGCTTGAACTACAAGCGCGGACTCCTCGCAGCGACGATGGGGAACGCGCTCACGGCACCCGGCTTCTTCGACGTCTACGACATCAGCAAAGACTGTCTGCATCCCACGCTGCTCTCGAGCACCCCCGTTGCGTTCCTCGGCCATGAAGGCAGCTTCGCTCCGGACGGCAACACGTTCTACGCGGCGTCCACGGCGGGACAGACGCTCGTGGCGATCGACACGAGCAACCCCTCGGCGCCGGCGCCGGTCTGGGAGCTGACCAACGTCGTCATCCACGGGCTCAACGTCAGCTACGACGGAAACCGCGTCTACGCGGCCAATATCGGAGATCCCGGGCTCACGATCTTCGACACGACGCAGATCCAACAGCGCGTGCCGAACCCAGAGGTTCCCGTGATCACGCACTTGACGTGGCCGGAGGTGAGCATTCCGCAGACGGCGATCCCGGTGACGATCAGAGGGCACCGTTACCTCGTTGAGGTCGACGAGTTTGCCGGTGGAACGACGCCGAGTGCCGAGCCGACGGCCCCGGTCGGCGCGGCGCGGATCATCGACATCGCCAACGATCGAAAGCCTCGGGTCGTGTCGAACATCAGGCTCGAGGTCCACACGCAACGGGCGCGCGACTCCGACCAGATGAACGATCCCGGGGCCGAAAGCTCGTTACAGGGATACGCCGGCCACTACTGCGCCGTTCCGCAGCGCCGGGAGCCGGGCATCGTCGCGTGCAGCTTCATCCTGTCGGGACTTCGCATCTTCGACATCCGCGATCCGATCCGTCCGCGCGAGATCGCGTACTACAACGCGCCGCGGCCCGGACGGCAGGCGACGAGCTACGCGATGTCGGCTCCGGCGATCGTGCCGGAGCGCGGGGAGATTTGGTATTCGGACGGCAATCTCGGCTTCTACGCCGTCAAGGTCACCAACGGAGTCTGGCCGTTTAGGAAGTTCAGGATGGAGCGGAGCGACTCCTTGTGACTGGAGTAAGGCGGCCGAGCACCGCCTCGGCCTCTTTGACGATCCGCTCGATCACCTCGGCAACCGTCGGGAGGTCGTCGATCACGCCGACGACCTGGCCCGAAGCCATCACGCCGAAGTCAAGGTTGCCCTCGACCATCGCCGCACGCAGCAGCATCGGCGTGTTCGCAGCCATCAGCATCTGCCCGAACGACAGCTCGTAGTTCCGCCGCATCGCCAGGCCTTCGCGAAGCATGTCCGTCCAGCGTGCGTTGGCGTACCGCTTGTACGCCCAAGCGTTCCGGAGGGCGCGCAGCAGCGTGCGCACACGGCCGGCGCGCTCGAGCTCGTCGACGAACGTCGTCCGGAGCACGCGGTGCGGGAAGCCGTCGACCTTCATGGTCACAAGCGTGTCGAAGACCGTCTGCGAGAGATAGAACTCCTTGACCGAATCGGGGACGGTGCTCTCTTTCGTCAGGAGGAACCGAGTGCCCATCGCGATGCCGTCGGCGCCGTAGGCAAGCGCCGCAACCAAGCCGCGGCCGTCGAAGAAGCCGCCCGCGGCGATGACCGGCACGTCGACCGCGTCGACGACCTGCGGGAGCAGCAGCGTGGTGGGAACCGAGCCGGTGTGCCCGCCTCCCTCGCCGCCTTGCACCAGGACGGCGTCGACGCCCATCTCCGCGACCTTCTCCGCGTGGCGCTTGGCGCCGATCGACGGAATCACGATCACCCCGCCGTCGCGGAGACGCGCAACGAGATCGGCGCGCGGCGCCATCGCGAACGATGCCACTTTGACCCGCTCGGAGATGAGGAGCTCGACGCGCTCGTCGATGTCCGGCGAGTCGGTGCGGAGGTTCACGCCGAACACGTGGGGCGTCTTGTCCTTCATCTCGGTGACGGCCGCCCGCAGCTCGGCGATGTTCATCGTCGCCGAGGCGAGGATCCCGAGCCCGCCGGCATTGGAGGTGGAGGCGGCGAGGCGCGGTCCGGCGACCCAGCCCATACCCGTCTGGACGATCGGATGCCGGACACCCAGCAGATCCGTCAGGCGCGTCTTCACAGCTCGGCCTTGCGGCGGTCGTCCGGATCGAGGACCTCGCGAATGAGGCGCAGCTCTTCTTCGGTGGGGTCGCGCGTCATGTCATCGCCGCCGGTCAGGTCGAATCCGGTGTTCTCGCGCACTTCGTCGATCCTCACACCGGGATGGAGCGATCGAACGCGCATGGAGCCGTTCGGTGTCTCGAAGTCGAAGACGCCGAGATTCGTGATGACGAACTTCGGAAGGCCCCCGCGGTCGGTGCCGACGCCTGAGACGAAATCGACCTTGTCGACGAACACGCGCGGTGAGTGCTTCGGCACCCAGTAGCTCGTCGCGTGATTGACGGTGTTGCCCGGCGCGCCGCGGGAGCCGATCACCTGCACCTTGGGCTTGGCGTGGTCGCCGATCGACGAGAGGTTCATGTTGCCGAAACGGTCGATCTGCACCGGCATCATGAACACGTGCCTGCGGCCCGACGAGAGCAGGTCGAAGACGTAGCGAAACGGGAACCACGCCTCGACATCGCCATCGGTGGTCAGCGCACGGGCCTCGCCGTCGGTGAGGACGATGTCCGGCTCGAACGTGAGGCGGGCAAGGCGCGCGGCTATCGGCGGGATGATCCCGAATGGACTGACGAGGATCTCGCCAGAGCCGCGCAGCGCTTCGGCGCACGCGACGACGCAGTGTTCGTCACGCGTGATCACGGAAGTGGTTCCACGTATGTCGCGGCGAACTTCGCCCACTCCTCGGGGTCGGCGGCCGCCTTCGCGTACTCGTTCTGGACGGCTTCGTCCCGATCGTAGTCGGGGACGCACGACGTGAAGTGCGCTCCGCGAGGAGCCTCGATTACCCCGTCGACGAAGATGCGCGAGATCCGGAGCGTGTGGATCGAGCCCTCCGTGAATGTGTCGACGACTTTCTCACACGAAACAAAGGCTTGCTTCGCCGCCATGCAGAAGAGGTCGTCGAAATAGACGTCCGGGCCGAGGTACTGCGCGTTCCCCTTCGCGTCGGCACGGTTCATGTGGACGAACGCCACGTCGAGCGACAGCGGCGGCATCGCCACGACCTCTGTTCCGTCGTACGGGGAGGCGATCGTCTTCAGCTCCGGGTTGGTCGTCACGACGTCGGAGCCGAGGCCGGCGCGCGTCGGCATGAACGGGAGCCGGTTGGCCGCGGCGTACAAGCCCCACTGGAACATGCCCTCGTCGAGCTCCATGACCTCGATCTCGCCGTTCTGCCGCGCGGCGCGGAAGTGCGGCTCCAGCGGAATCGAATCCATCGTCACGAAGCCGAAGATGAGCTTGCGCACCTTCTTGTAGGCGCACAGCAGGCCGACGTCCGGGCCCCCATAGGACACGACGGTCAAATCCTTTACTGGTGAGCGGCACAAGGCGCGGACGAGCGCCATGGGCTTGCGTCGCGATCCCCAGCCGCCGATGCCGATCGTCATGCCGTCGCGCACGTGCGCGACGGCATCGTCGATCGACATCCGCTTGTCGGTCATGGTCTGTAGAGGGCCAGGATGAACAAAGCATTACCGACGTAGTGCAAGGCCGCGCCGGGCCAGATCGAACCGAGCCACCAACGCAGCAAGCCAAGCGCGATCCCGAACGGGATGATCGAAGGGATCGTCCGCCACTGCTGCAGGTGGTACAGACCAAACAGCACACCAGTCACGACGGGCGCGGCCACAGTTATGCGTGGAAGGAGAAAGCCGCGAAAGAACGCCTCCTCGACTGCAACTGTGACCGGGTAACGGACGATGAGCTCGAAGGCGAGGATCGCCGCGGTGACGGTGCCGGCTTCATATGACGAACCGCTGCCCGAGGAGTCGAGGCTTCGCAGTCCGGGAATGGAGCTCCATGCGAACGACAGCAGGACCATGGCTATGATCCCCGGGATCGCCACTCGGGCACGCCGAGATCGCGGTTGAGCACGCGCAGGGACGAGGCCGGTATCGCGCAGGTCTGCGCTCCGTGACTCGAACAGACGAACCGCAAGGATCAATATCGCCATCGTCGCGACCTTCCAGCCGATGATGGCGAAAGAAGAAGGAAAACTCGGATACCGGAAGAGTCCCACGGGCAACCCCGCGACACCCGCGATGGTCGTGATCCCAAGCGCGCGAGGGATCGGATATGTGGCTCGACGAGCTTCGGTGTCCAAACCGCTCAGGACTCGCGTTTCTCCACGAACTGCTGACGGAGCTCGTCCCCGACGCCGTCCAGGTGCAGCGCGAACGTGAAGCCCTGCTCGTAGCGGTAGTGGTTGTGCGGCGGCACGGGATCAATCCCGTTGAGGGCTTCCTTCGCGGCGCGAATGACCTTCGGGTGCTTCGCCGCGATCGTCCGCGCGACTTCGAGCAGTGCGTTGCGCAGGTCGTCCCGCGGAACAACACGAAGCACCGAACCGAAGTGATGAAGATCGGCGGCTGTCACGTTCTGTCCCGTGAAGAACATGCCCCGCATGACTTTCTCCGGCACGAGCCGCGCCAGGTGCGTCGCGCCGCCCAGGGCACCACGGTCGACCTCCGGGAGACCGAAGTACGCGTCGTCCGAAGCGATCACCAGGTCCGCGGCTCCCGCGAGACCGATGCCGCCGCCCAAGCAGAAGCCGTGGACGCCACAAATCGTCGGAACCTCACACTCGTAGATCGCCTTGAATGCGGCGAAGCACCCGCGGTTCACGCCGAGGATGCCTTCGTTGCCGGGCAACGCCTGCACCTCTTTGATGTCGATGCCGGCGCAGAAGCCGCGGCCTTCGGCCCGGAGGATCACAACGCGCACATCCTCGTCTCGTCCGAACTCCGAGACGGACTCCGCAATCTCGAACCAGTGCGCAACCTTCGGCGCATTGACTGGAGGCACGTCGATGACGATCTCGGCGATTCCGTCGGAGACGCTGTGCTCGATTCCCATCAGAAGTCGCGCAGTGGGTTCTTCCCGGCCGTAGCTCCGCCGTCGATCACGAAGTCGGCGCCTGTACAGTACGAGCTCTCATCCGACGCAAGAAACACCATGAGCGATGCGATCTCCTCGGGCGTGCCGATGCGAGGGAGCGGCGTTTTGTCGAACGTCTTGGACAGCTCGTCGTCGGGCTGGTCGAACGGATTGGCCATCTTCGTGTCGATGCCGCCCGGACACACGGTGTTCACGCGGATCCCGTACCGTCCGAGCTCGATGGCGGCCGTCTTCGTCATTCCGCGCACTGCGAACTTGCTCGCGCTGTAGCCGATGATGCCGGCCATGCCTTCGAGGCCCGCATTCGAGGAGGTATTCACGATCGACCCGCCGCCGGCTTCGCGCATCGGCGTGAGCACCGACCGCATGCCGAGGAAGCACCCGACCTGATTCACACGAACGACCGCCATGTAGTCGTCGAGCGTGTGGTCACGAAGCAGATTCCAGCGGAGGATGCCGGCGTTGTTGATGAGGACGTTCAGGGCTCCGAATTCGCCGAGCGTCGTGCGGACGACCTCGTCCCAGGACGCCTCCTCCGTGACGTCGTGATGGGCATACCGGGCGGCTTCGCCGATGTCGTCGGCGACGGTCTTGCCCTCCTCGTCGAGCACATCGGCGAGGACCACGCGCGCCCCTTCGGAGGCGAATCGCCGCGAGATGGCCTCGCCTTGACCGCGCGCCGCACCGGTGACGATCGCGACCTTTCCGTCCAGCCGACCCACACGTGCTCCTTGTTAGGGTGACCCCCGTGACATCTGACAGTGTGTCAGACAAGCTGGCCGTCTCGGAGGTCCTGGACGCCTACGCGCGCGGTATCGATACGAAGGATTGGGACCTCGTGACCTCGGTCTTTGTGCCCGACGCCACCCTCGACTACTCGGCCTTCGGGGGCCCGAAGGGCTCCCGGGACGAGGTGATCTCGTGGCTGCAAACCAGCGTCGCGGCCTTCGCAATGACGCAACACCACATCACGAACCGAACCATCACGCTCGACGGAGACGAAGCCGTTTGCTCGGCCGAACTGTTCGCTCCCATGGGACTGCCGTCTGGTGACGGGAAACTCTCGATGCTGCTGAGCGGCGGGTGCTACAGGGACCGCTTCACACGAACGCCGCAGGGCTGGAAGATCTCGGCCCGGGTGTGCGACAACGCGTGGCTCGCGAGCGGTCCCGACGCGCATGGTCCCACGGGGCCACAGTAGGCGTGCTGCTCGAAGATCGCGTCGCCGTCGTCACCGGGATCGGCCCGGGCATCGGCCGCGCTACTGCTCTCGCGCTCGCGCGCGAGGGAGCCGACCTCGCGATCGGCGCCCGCACCGAGGAGAAGCTCAAAGAGGTCGCCAACGAGATCGAGAGCCTCGGCCGCCGCGTCGTGTACGTCCCGACCAACATTGCGGAGCCGTCGAGCTGCGCCGAGCTCGCGCAAGCGACGATCGACGCCTTCGGACGCGTCGACGTGCTCGTCCAGAACGCCTTCATGCACCCGCCCTTCGACACGACGTCGACGACCGATCCAGAGAACTGGCGCCGGTCGTTCAAAGTCAACGTCATCGGCACGCTGCAGATGATCCAGGCCGTTCTGCCGCATATGGGCGACGGCGCGTCGATCATCGTGACCAACTCGATGGCAGCTCGGCAGGCAGGGCCGGACAGCGGCGCGTACGTCGCGGCGAAGATGGCACTGCTCGGACTGGTCCGCACACTCGCCGTCGAGGAAGGCGGCCGCGGGATACGCGTCAACTCCGTGCTGCCCGGATGGGTCGAAGGGCCGAACCTGGACGTCTACTTCGAGTGGCAGTCCCAGGAGCAGGGCAAGTCGATCGACGAGATCCGAAAGGACTTGTACGCGGAGACGGCGCTCGGTCGCATCGTCTCGCCCAAGGACGTCGCCGGAGCGATCGTCTTCCTCGCATCCGAACTGGCACACGGCATCACCGGCGTCGCACTCGACGTCAACGGCGGGCATTGGCTGCCGTGAAGTTCTGGCATGCATTGCCGTTCATGCAGCCGGGCGACGCCATCGCGCTGGCCGAAGCATCGGACGAGAGCGGCTACGACGGCATCACGGTCCCCGATCACCTCTTCTATCCGCGCAATTTGAAATCGCCCTACCCCTACTCGGACGACGGACGTCCCGGCTTCAACGAGGACACGCCCTGGCCGGACCCGTGGGTCCTCATAGCGGCCATGGCAGCGCGCACCAAGAACATCCGGTTCACGACGAACGTGTACATCGCGCCGGCGCGCGATCTCTTCACCGTGGCGAAGTCCGTCGCGACGGCGGCCGTGGTCTCGAACAACCGCGTCGCGCTCGGAGTGGGGGCCGGGTGGATGCAGGAGGAGTTCGAGCAGACCGGACAGGACTTCGAGTCGCGAGGCAAGCGGCTGAACGAGATGATGGGCGTCCTGCCGCGGTTGTGGACGGGCGACTGGGTCGAGCATCACGGCGAGCACTACGACTTCGACGAGGTGAAGATCTCTCCCGTCCCATCCGAGCCGATCCCGATCTGGGTCGGCGGGCACAGCCCGGCCGCGCTGAAGCGCGCGGTGTTGCATGCGGACGGCTGGATCGGCGTCGACTACAAGATCGACGAGGCCGAGGAGATCCTCGGACGACTGCGGCAGAGCCTCGTCCGCGCCAAGCGTGCCGACGAGCCTTTCGAGGTGATCCTCGCCCTGTGGGCGCACATCGACGCCGATCTGTGCCAGAAGTTCGCAGATCTCGGCGTCACCGGCTTTCTTTGCGCGCCGTGGATGTTCGTCAAGGAGACCGACATCCAGTCACGCGTCGGCGCGGTCAAACGCTTCGCGGACGACGTCATCGCGAAAGTCCGCTAGTGGAGGATCGCGAGCCGGACGTTCGCTTCAGCCTCGCCAATGAGCGAACGTTCCTCGCTTGGGCGCGCACGTGCCTGGCGATGGTCGCGACCGGGCTCGTGCTCGCTCGTGTTCTCGGCGACTCCGGGGACGACGCGCTCATCGTTGCGTCGGGGATCGCTTTGATCGTGCTCGGCGCTTCGCTGGGTCTGCTTTCGTATCGCAACTACAGACGCAACGATGCCGCGATCAGGACGAGCGCGCCGTTGGACCGTTCGGCGCTGCCGTTGGTGCTCGTCGTCACGATCGCCGTCGCCTCGATCGTCGCGATCGTGCTAAGCCTTGCCTGAAGACTATGTGGCGCCCGATGCGACAGCGTCGGGGCTGATCAGCGGTTCCGGCGCGTCGAGCTCGGCTCCCGCGATGGCTTCCTGTAGCGTCCGGGGGCCGAACCACGTGACCTCGAGCTGCTTCGCTCGGCGCATGAACAGCTGGATGTCGATGTCGAGCGTGAAGCCGATGCCGCCGAAGACCTGGTGGCCGAACTTCGCCGTCCGGCGGAAGACGTCGCATGCGTAGTACTTGGCCATGCGCGACAGCGCGTACGCGTCGCGCTGCTCTGCGAGCGCCCACGCGGCCTGGTGAACGAGTGTGCGTGACCCGTCTATCTCGGTCCGCAGATCGGCCAGCGGGTGCGCCATCGCCTGGTAGCTGCCGATCGGCTTGTCGAACTGGATGCGCTCGTTCGCGTACTCCACCGACATCTCGTGCGCCTTGGTCGCCGCGCCCACGGCGTAGGCAGCTATGGCGACGAGCGTGGGTGTCGCGGCCTGCTCGAAGGCGTCCCAACCAGTGGCAACGACCGTTCCGGGCGTGTGGTCGAGCAACACTCGGTACCGCGCGTCCGCCGCCAGCGTGCCTTCGAGCTCAGCGGTCGCCGCGCCCGGCTCCACGGAGACGACAACGACTTCGTCGCCGCTACGTGCCAGGACGAGCAACTGCTCGACGGACTTCGCGAACGGAACGAGGATCTTCTCGCCGGTCACCGTCGACTCGTCGAGGGTCGCGGCAATGCCGGCTTCGGTATCGCTCCGCTCGGGCTCGTGCCACGCCACCGACGCCGTACGGTCGGCTGTTCCGAGCAGTGCGGCGCCGAAGACGGCAGTCTCGATGTACGGCGACGGTGCGAGAGCCCGTCCCAGCTCTTCGCATACGACGGCGACCTCGACGTGGTGCGGGCCGTCGACCAAGAGCCCGACCAGATCCATCCGGACGAGCTCGTTCCACAGATCTTCGCTGTAGCCCTTCTCGTCGCCCTCGAGGGACCGGACGATCTCCACCGTCGACAGCCGCTCGCACAGCGAGCGGACGGCGTCGCGCAGCATCTGCTGCTCTTCAGTCAGCTTCAGGTCCATCTAGGGCCTCCAGTCGTCCCACTGCCATGGGTCGTCGTCGTCGTGTCTCGGGACGGCGATACGCGCCGTGCACTCCGTCGCGATCTCACCATCGACCGACAGCACGACGTCGAGGTCGACCCATCCGTCGTCCACGGCCATGACCTTCGCGTCGAAGCGCAGCGTGTCGCCGGCGCAGATCGAGCGCTTCATCTTGAAGCGCAGCTTGCCCAGCCGGCCCTTCGGTCCCGTCCAGTCGGTCAGATAGCGCTCAATCCACCCGGCTTGGTTCGGCGTGTTGAGAAAGATGTCCTTCACCTTCACGCGCTCGACCGCCCAGTGCGTGTCGTGGTGCTGCGGTTGCCAGTCGCGAGACGACGATGCGCCCATGACGACGTGACGCGCACGAATCTTCACCTCGAGCCGCTTCAGGCAATCGCCGACCTTGACATCGCCGAGCACGATGCTTGTCTGATCGGGGGGTCCATTCGCTTCGCTCATTTCCCCCCCGAACCCCCCGGCCGGTAGCTGAACATCTCGTAGGTCTCGACTCCCTTGAGCTCGCCGTCCTGATCGCGGTACGAGACGTCGATCGTCCAGAAGCGACCGGTGCCGACCCTCGCCGTCTTCTCATCGGAGATGTCGCGGATCGTTTGCGTCGTTGTGATGCGATCGCCGAGTCGAACGGGCGCGTGCAGCGTCATCTCGCTGGCCGAGACGACGCCGTCGGGGAGGTCGAACGCTTCCTTGAGGTCGAAGTGCAACGACAAGGGCATGAACACTTCCGTTCGGCCCGGTGCGAACTGAAGTGGACGCATCCACACCGAGAGCATCGACGGCGGCGCGATGTCGCAGCCTTCGTCCCAGAACCTCGGGTTGGCATTCTCGGTGGCTTCGAGCCAGTGCAGGACGTATCCGCGCTCGCACACGATGTCGCCCGGAGGGTCGGTACGCTCCTTGCCGATCCAGTCGCCGGCGTTCATCGAGCAATCAGGGGACCGAGCTGCTCGAACGATCCATGCTCCGGATGCGTCGCCTCTTGCACGAGCTCGGGGAATCGTGACGCAACCTCGCTCACATCGAGTACCGGCGCCACGCATGTATCCAGCGGCGCAAGCTCGGCCACCCAGTCGTCCCGATTCTTTGTCGCAAACGTCGCGGCGAACGTCGCCCGGATCTCGTCCTGCTGCTTGTCGTCGTACTGGTGCTCGGCGAGCTGTTCGCACTCCAGCGCGCGGCACAGGTTGTGAAAGAACTGCGACTCGATCGCAGCGACCGACAGCCACTTGCCGTCCCGGCACTCGTACACGCCGTAGCACGCATACCGCCCCGTGAGCAGCGTGGTGCCGGGAGCCGACTCCTCACCCGTGGCCAGGTATTGATCGATCTGCAGCGCCATCAGGTACAGGACGCCGTTCGTCGTCGAGACGTCGAGGTACGCGCCTTCGCCCGTCCGGTCGCGCCGCAGCAGCGCGGCCAGGATCGAGATGGCGGCTTGCATGCCCCCACCGGCCGAGTCGGCGACGGTCGCTCCCGCCAGGGCGTTGCCCTGCGCCGCGAGCAGGCCGGCGACGCCGAGGTAGTTCACGTCGTGTCCGGCCCACGACGCCATCGGCCCGGTCTGTCCGTAGCCGGTTATGGCTGCGTACACGATTGTGGGATTGCGGGCCCGCACGGCGTCGTAGCCGATGCCGAGACGATCTGCCACGCCGGGACGGTAGGACTCGACGACCACGTCGGCGTCGGCGGCCAGGTCGAGGAAGGCGTCCTTGTTCGTCTTGAGGTCGATCTCGGTGCGGCGCGTGCCGCGTCCGGCGCCGTACGAGTGAAAAGGCGGGTCGATGCGCCCGGCCGACGGGGGCGCGACGATCTTGACGACGTCGGCCCCGAGGTCGGCAAGCAGCCACGTGCACCGGCTCCCGGGACCGACCGACGAAAGGTCCAGCACCGTGATGCCGTCGAGCATCTACAGAACGGGAAGGCCGAGCGCGCGCCTGGCGATGATGTTGCGCTGCACCTCCGACGTGCCGGCTCCCACCGTTTCGAGGACCGAGTACTGGTAGTAGTTCTCGAAGCGTCCGTCGATGGGCGCGTGCTCGGTTCCCCGGCGCAGCACGCCGTCGGGCCCGGCGATCGTGATGAAGGCTTCGGCGAGCTCCTGCGCCGTCGTGGACAACCACAGCTTGAACATCGCCGCCTCGATGTTCGGCACTTCGCCGGCGGCGGCCTTGGAGATCACGCGGAGGCAGTGCATCTTGCACACCTCGATGCGGGTAGCGAGAGTTGCGACGACACGCCGCACCTCGGGGTCGTCGCGCAGCGGCTTGCCGTCGCGGGTGGCCGTCCGGAGGTATTCGCGAAGTGCGTGGTACTTCTTCACGAACGCCGACACCGTGAACAGCGTGAAGCGTTCGAAGTCGAGGGCCTCCGAGATGTAGTAGAAGCCTTTGTTCAGCTCGCCGACGACGTAGTCGTCCGGCACGAAGACGTCATCGAGGAAGACTTCATTCGTGCGCTCGCCGGCCAGGCACGGCATGTTCACTACCTCGATGCCCTTCGAATCCATCGGGACGAGGAAGAGCGAGATGCCCTTGTGCTTGGGCGCTTCGGGGTCGGTGCGCGCCGCGAGCCAGTACCAATCGGCGAAATGCGCCGACGTCGTGAAGCGCTTCTGTCCGTTGAGCACCCAGCCGCCCTCCGTCTTCGTCGCCTTCAGACTGAGCGCTGCGAGGTCGGAACCGGCGTTGGGTTCCGAGTAGCCGATCGCGAACTCGATCTCTGCGTTGAGGATCTTCGGAAGGAACTCCTTCTTCAGCTTTTCGGAGCCGTGGCGCATGATCGTCTTGCCGACGATCCCGACGCCTTTGCCGATGAGCGGGGCGCCGACGGTGGCGAGCTCCTCGTTGAGGATGTACTCGAACATGCCCGGCGCGTCCTGGCCCCCGTACACCTTGGGCCACGACATGCCGATCCAGCCTCGCTCCGAGAGCTTGCGCATGAACGCCCGGCGTGCCGGCGTGTCCACGAGCTGCGCCATGCCCTCGCGCGTCGGGTCCATGACCTCGGGATCGTGGTTGTCGGCGAGGAACTGCTGAACCTGCGCGCGGAAGGCCTTTTCTTCGGGTCCGTACTCGAAGTCCAAGAGGACAGGAGCGTATCCGAAATCTGACGACCCGTCAGATTTCGGATACCGCTCCCCAGCTGCGGATTTACACCTTCCTGTAGCGCGCGACGGCGAGGGCGCCGAACACCACGACGAGCGCGGCCGCCCATAACAGCGCGCGCACGACGAAATAGCCGGCGCTGTGACCGAGGATGCTCTCCGCTCCCGAGCCCAGCGTCAGCGCACGAACCGCGTCGACCATGAATGTGATCGGCTGGTTGTTGCCGAGCGCCTGGAGCCAGCCCGGCATCGACTCGACCGGCACGAACGCGCTCGAAACGAACGTGAACGGGATGATCATGAGGGACATCCCCTGCGCGGCTTGCGCGTTGCCCGCGACGAGCCCGATGAAGAGAAACAGCCATCCCAGCGCGAACCCGAACACGACGCAGAGCGCGAACGCGGCGAGTCCTTCCGTGACCGAGCCGGTGAGCCGGAACCCGACGGCGAAGCCCACCGCCGTAGTCACGAGCAGGCCCCACGAAACCGACGCGGTGTCGGCGAACACTCGTCCGGCCAGCACGGCGCTGCGCGGGATCGGCAACGAGCGCAGACGGTCGACGAACCCCTGCTCGAGGTCCTCGGCAACGCCGGCCGCGGCCGTCATCCCCGAGAACAGGATGCTCGTCAAGACGAATCCGGGCACGAGGAAGTTGACGTACGACACACCCTCGATCCCGATCGCTCCGCCAAACACATAGCGGAATATCAGCAGGAACAGCGCGCCTTGAATCGTCTCGAGGACGACGAGCTGCGGCGTCCGCATGAACTTCAGCAGGCTGCGCTTCGCGATGACGAGTGTGCTCGTCGGAAGCGTCGCGTGATTTCCGGGTGAGACCGCAACAACAGCCATCTCAGCTCTCCTCTCTTGCGTCGTGATTGGTGCCGTTCCCGTTCGTCGAAGCCGGATGCCCCGTTAGGGCCAGGAACACCTCGTCGAGCTTCGGACGTCGCAGCGCGACGTCGTCGAGCGTGACGCCCGCGCGCTCGAGCGAACGGAGGCTCGTCATGAGCGGCGCGACGCCGTCCTCGACGCCGACGCGAACGCGCCGCGTCGCGTCGTCCACGTGCGGCTCGCCTTCGCCCACCTTTTTCAACGCGGTGGCGACGCGCGACAGGTGCTTGCGATCGCCCACGCTCACTTCGACGACGTTTCCGCCGGCGCGCCGCTTCAACTGACTCGGCGTCCCGGCGGCGACGGCGCGACCGTGATCGATGATCACGATGTGGCTGGCGAGCGTGTCGGCCTCGTCGAGGTACTGCGTCGTGAGCAAGACGTCGGTTCCTTCTTGCACGAGGCCGCGGATCGCGTCCCACAGCTCGATGCGGCTGCGCGGATCGAGTCCGGTCGTCGGCTCGTCGAGAAGAAGCAACCGCGGAGCACCGACGAGGCTCGCGCCGAGGTCGAGCTTGCGTCGCATGCCGCCCGAGTACGTGCGCACGAGCCGCCCGGCGGCTTCGGACAACCCAAGTTGATCGAGCACCTTCTCGCTGTTGCGTTTCGCCGCGCGACGGTCCTGACCGAAGAGCCGGGCGACCATCATCAGGTTCTCCAGACCCGTCATCGCCGGCTCGACGGCGGCGAACTGTCCGGCCAAGCCGATGTGGCGGCGGACGATCGCCGGCTCGCGCGCCACATCGTGGCCGACAACTCGCAGCGACCCCTCGTCCGGACGCAGCAGCGTCGACACAGCGCGCACGAACGTCGTCTTGCCGGCGCCGTTCGGACCGAGCAGCGCGACGACCTGTCCCGGCTCACTGACCAGCTCCAAGCCGTCGAGCGCCGCGACCTTTCCGTAGCGCTTGACGACGCCGGTGGCCTCGATCGTCGGGGTCCCCGAGCGCCTCCTCGATCGAGGGCGAGGCTTCGTCTTCGTCGCCATCTCAACCTCCTGTTCGTTCAAGAACCGGACCTTAACCAGCGAATTCGACAGCCCAGTGTCGGGAATTTCTTCTCGCTCTCGAACCCCGTTCTAGTCTACGAACACTGTTCTAGCATGGTACAGTGTTCGCGTCAAGTGGAACGCGACAAGAACAACCCCGGGGCCGCGGAGGCCGTTCCCGAGCCGCCGTGGCGGCGCGCCCGGAAGGCGTCCACGAGGCGTCCACTTACCCGTGACGCCATCGTCGAAACGGCGCTGCGGATCCTCGACCGTGAAGGCGTCGACGCGGTCAGCATGCGCTCGGTCGCGCACGAGCTCGGCACGGGGCCCGCATCGCTCTACTGGCACGTCGCGAACAAGGATGAGCTCCTCGATCTCCTCTACGACCGGATCATCGGGGAAGTCGAGATTCCGAAAGGCGTCCGGACCTGGCAGGAGCAGATCAAAGAATTCGCGCACGCCATCCGGGCGGTGCTGCGCGAGCATCGCGATGTCGCGCGCATCACGCTCGCGCGGATCCCCACGGGACCGAACGCGATGATCCGAATGGAGTGGATGCTGGGCGTGCTGCGTTCTGCCGGCATCCCCGATCAGGCGATCGCCCTCGGCGCCGACGCCGCGACGCTGTTCATCAACGCGTTCTGCTACGAGGAGGCAACACCGTTTCGCGCCGCCGGCAAGACGGGCGACATCGAACAAGGTGCGGAGTTGCTCGAGCAATACTTCAGCTCACTGCCGCCGGAGCGCTTCCCGAACTTTGCCGCGCTGGCGTCGGCCCTCACGATGGGGACCGTCGACGAACGCTTCGAGTTCGGACTCGACATGCTCGTGCGCGCGCTCGAAAGCCACGCACGACCTACTCGATCAAAGCGCTCCTGAGCCGCTCGAGCGTCGGTTCGGGAAGTCCCTTCGCCACCAAGTAGCCGGCGAACGAGCCGTACCGGTCGCGCACTTCGTCTACGAATCGCTGCATCGTCTCCTCATACGGCGCGAAATGCATGGGCGGATTGTCGCGGTACATGTCCGGTGAATCCGGATCCGATGCGATGCGTTCGATGATCTGCTCGATCGCATCGCGCGTGAGGAAGTAGTCCTCGATCAGGTCTTCGTCGCGGACCCCCAGGGCGCCGAGCACTACGGCGCTGAGCACACCGGTTCGATCCTTGCCGGCCGCGCAGAAGAACACCGCCGGCAGCGCATCGTCGGTCGCAATCGCCTCGACGCCGCCCACGACGAGATCCGAGGACACCTCGAGCATTCCCAGGTACACCGCGAGCATCTCTTCCGGCGTGCGGTCGGGATTCGGGACGGCCGCCGCGCCGCCGACAACGGGCGCCTCGCGCGGACGGCTCGTGATCGGGAGGTGGTGGCGCATCATGCCGCCCTCCGCGAGGAGTCCGATGCCGTACGCGCCGACCTCCAAGTCGTTGCGGAGATCCATCAGGGTACGAATGCCGAGCTCCTCGTGAACGCGTCCGGCGTCGGCGGCCGTCAGGCGATGGACGCTGTCGGCGCGGTAGAGCCTCCGCCAGCGCACCGTCCGGCCGTCGTTTGTTCGCCAGCCGCCGAGGTCGCGAAAGTTGAACGAGCCTTCGAACTCGATGCGCCTCGTGCCGACCGAGCTAGACAACCCACTGCGCCTTTCCCTCGGCCCGGATGACGCGGCCGAACTGGAGGCCGGGGAAGTGCGCGGCGCTGGCCGGCGTCCCCGACTCCTCGAGCTCGCGCATCATCGCGTTGCGGGTGCGCTTGGCCATCTCCGGATCGACGTCACCCATTCCCTCCCACTCCGCCTCCTCGAGCTCGATCGGACAGTGCGCCGCGTCGCCGAGGAGCATCGCTCGCTCTGTGCCGCTGGAGATCACGAGGGCCGTGTGACCGGGCGTGTGTCCCGGAGTCGGGAGCGTGTCCACACCCGGCGCGAGCGTCGCCTGGCCCTCGAAACTATCGAGTTGGTGGATCAGCGGCGAGAGCTTGCGCGCCGCGCCCGCTTCGTTGCCGGACTCGACGAAGTGCCACCAATCCGCCGCGTGACAGCGGTACGTCGCATTCGGAAAGACGATCGTCCCCTTCTGCGTCGCCCATCCCACGTGGTCGAAATGCAGATGCGTGAAGACGACGTCGGTGACGGTGTCCGGCGATTCGCCGTTGTTCTTCAATTCGTCGAGCAGTCGTCCGCCGGTGAACCCCTCGATCTTCAGACTGCCGAGGCCGGCGTCGACGAGCACTCGGCGCTCACCCGTACGGATGAGAAAGCAGCCGATGGCGAGGTCGATCCGTCCATCGTGGGTGAGCCAGCGCTTGTGCGGCTCCCAATCCGACGCCGGGGTGTTCGGATACATCTCAGAAGCCGGTGCGCTGAACTCACCGTCCAGCAACGGGACGAGCTCGAGATCACCGATCCTCATGAGACCTGCGACACCGAGTCGAGGCGCTCGACGGCATCGACGTAGTCGCTCACCATCTCCTGAACGACCTGCCGGCACGTCTTCACACGATCGAGCTGCCCCACGACCTGGCCGACGAAGTAGTTGTCGAGCTGCTCGGCTCCCGATCCCTTCTCGTGCGACGCGCGAGCGATGCGTGTCCGTGCTCGCGCGATGAGCACGCTTTGCAGCGGCAGCGGCAGCGGATCGGGGTTCTCCGGATTGTCCCACTCCTCGGTCCACGCGCTGCGCAGCATGCGCGCGGGCTTTCCTGTGAGCGAGCGGGAGCGAATCGTGTCGCGCGACGTCGCAGCGAGGAACTTTTCCTTGACGACGGGGTGTGTCTCCGCCTCCTCGGTCGTCAGCCACACAGAGCCGCACCACACGCCTTCGGCTCCCAGGGCCATGGCCGCCGCCATCTGCCGGCCGTTGGCGATGCCGCCAGCGGCCAGCACGGGGACCGGAGCAACCGCATCGACGACCTCCGGTACGAGCACCATCGTCGCGACCTCGCCGGTGTGCCCGCCGGCCTCGGTGCCTTGCGCGACGATGATGTCGACTCCAGCGTTGACGTGGCGCTCCGCGTGCACCTTCGCACCCGCGAGAGCCAGGACCGCCGCGCCGTTGCGATGCGCTTCCTCGACGATGTCGGCCGGCGGGGAGCCGAGCCCGCTCGCGATGAGCTTGATCCCGTGGGCGTAGGCGACCTCGAACATCGGCGCATAAGTTCGGCGTGCGAGTGACAGCGAGCCACCCCGCGTCGACAGCTCACGCTGGACGTCCTCGGGCAGCTCGGGCACGTTGTAGCGCTTCAGCATTCCGTCGACGAATTGACGATGGGCGTCGGGAATAAGCTCGTCCATGGACGTCGCCTCGACTGCCGTCTGGCCGAGACCCGACACCGTCGGGAACAGGAGGTCGAGGCCGTACGGCTTGCCTTTGACCCGTTCGTCGATCCATGTCAGCTCGGTCTCGAGCTGATCGGCGGACATCGCAACGGCGCCGAGCACGCCGAAACCTCCCGCGTTCGTGACGGCGGCGACGACGTCGCGGCAATGACTGAAGGCGAAGATCGGGAACTCGATCCCGAGCATCTCACTGACACTGGTGCGCATGGTTCCTCCCCGAGATTTTTCGACGCACTATCTTGACACCTCTCGTGGCACATATACCTTGGGGGGGTATTGTATGGTGTCTGTACAGGAGGTGGTCATGGTCGGCTACGGACAGGACAAAGAAGCGGTGAAGACGCGGCTCCGCCGCATCGAGGGCCAGGTCAGAGGCTTGCAGCGGATGATCGACGAGGACGCCTATTGCATCGACGTCCTGACGCAGGTCTCGGCGGCGACGAAAGCACTTCAGGCGCTCGCGCTTGTCCTCATGGACGATCACCTGTCGCACTGCGTCGCGGAAGCCGCCGCTGAAGGCGGCAAGGTGGCCGATCGCAAGATCGCCGAGGCGTCCGCAGCGATCGCGCGCCTCGTCCGCTCATGACCGACCTGCTCGTTGTCGCCGGCGGTGCCGTCCTGACGGCCCTCGGTCTGTGGTACTTCTTCGGGCCGAAGGCATCAAAGCTGGCCGAACTCGAGGACGGCGTCCAGCGCGCTGCCATCGTCGTCCAAGGTGCTTACTCGCCAAATGTCATCCGTGCTCGACAGGGCATGCCGCTCGAGCTCACGTTTGACCGCCGTGAGGGCGGAGAGTGCACGTCGAAGGTCGTCTTTCCGGATCTGCGGAAGGCGTTCGACCTTCCCGCCTTCAAGACGACCACGGTGACACTGCGACCGAATGAAGCGGGCACGTTCCCGTTCGCGTGCGGCATGAACATGGTTCACGGCACGCTCGTGATCGAACCGAACGGCTCAGTGCCGGCGGCCGAGATGCCGGAAGGCGTTCCCGAGCCCGAGGAGCCGCAGGACGAGCCGGCCGAGGCGCTCGAGGACACTGAAGCCGAAGGGCGGCGGGCCGAAGTGCGCGACCTCTCGTGGCGCGTCGGCATGGGCGCCCTCCTGACCGCTCCGGTCGTCTTCGCCGCGATGGCGCACGAGCTGTTCGACGCCATGTGGGTACCGGAGCTGCTTCTCGATCCCCGCTTCCAGCTCGTCCTCAGCGCGCCCGTCATGGTCGTTGCCGGCTGGCCCATCCACCGAACCGGATGGACCGCCTTGCGTCATCGATCGGCAGAGATGAACGCACTCATCACGCTCGGCACCTCCGCCGCGTTCGTCTACAGCTTGATCGCCACGATCGTGCCCGGCTTGCTCCCAGCCGAGCTGCGCGACGTCTACTACGAAACGGTCGGCGTGATCATCACGCTGATCCTTCTCGGCCGACTACTCGAAGCGCGCGCGAAGGCCGGGACCGGAGAAGCGATTCGCGCGCTGATCGGGCTTCAGCCGCGAACCGCACGAGTGATCCGCGACGGTGCGGACGTCGAAGTGCCCATCGCCGAAGTGCAGATCGGCGATGTAGTCCTCGTCCGACCTGGCGAGAAGATTCCTGTGGACGGAGAGATCGTCGAAGGCCGCTCGAGTGTCGACGAGTCGATGGTCACCGGTGAGTCGATTCCGGTGACCAAAGACGTCGGCGACGCGGTCATCGGTGCGACGCTCAACCAAACCGGCGCGTTCAAGCTCCGGGCGACCCAAGTCGGGAGCCGCACCGTCCTCGCCCAGATCATCCGCCTCGTCAAGGAAGCACAAGCCTCGAAGGCACCGATCCAACGGCTCGCCGACAGAGTGTCGAGTTACTTCGTTCCGGCCGTCGTCCTCATCGCCGTCTGGGCGTTCGTCGTGTGGTTCGTCGTCGGTCCGCCGCCGCAGGTCACGCTGGCGCTCGTTTCGGCTGTGGCCGTTCTGATCATCGCGTGCCCATGCGCTCTCGGGCTCGCAACACCGCTATCGATCATGGTCGCGACGGGCAAAGGAGCGACCTTCGGGATACTGATTCGTTCCGCCGAGGCCCTCGAAACGGCGCACAAGGTCCGGACGGTCATCTTCGACAAGACCGGGACGATTACGCGCGGACAGCCCGCGCTGACCGACGTAGTGACCAAGGCGCCTTTTACAGAGTCCGAACTTCTGCGGCTCGTCGCATCCGTTGAGCGTTCTTCCGAGCACCCGTTGGGAGAGGCGATCGTCCGCGGAGCAATCGAACGCAAGATCGAGCTGATCGATCCTTCGGAGTTCGACTCCGTGACGGGCAAAGGAGTGCGCGCGCAGATCGAGGGACGCACCATTCTCATCGGGAACGAGAAGCTGCTCACGTCAAACGATGTGGTGCCCTCGTCGCTCCTCGACGACGCGCACAGGCTCTCGGCGGAGGGCAAGACGCCGATCTTCGTCGCCGTCGACGGATCGCCTGCAGGCGTCGTCGCCGTCGCGGACACCACGAAGGAGGGTTCGCCGGAGACGATTGCGACGCTGCAATCGATGGGGATCGAGTCGATCATGATCACCGGCGACAATCGCCGGACCGCCGCTGCGATCGCCCGCGGCGTTGGCATCGGGCGCGTGCTGGCCGAAGTGCTTCCTGCTGACAAAGCCTCGGAGGTCCGGCGAATTCAGGCCGAGGGAAGGCTCGTCGCCATGGTCGGCGATGGAATAAACGACGCTCCGGCTCTCGCGCAAGCGGATGTGGGCATTGCCATCGGCAGCGGAACCGACGTCGCGATCGAAGCGTCCGACGTGACGCTGATCTCAGGCGACTTGCGGGGCGTCGTAGCGGCGATTCGCCTCAGCCGGGCCACGATGCGGAACATTCGGCAGAACCTGTTCCTCGCCTTCGTGTACAACACCCTCGGCATCCCGGTCGCGGCCGGAGTTCTGTATCCGTTCCTCGGCCTCCGACTCAGCCCGATGATCGCCGCCGGAGCGATGGCGTTGAGCTCCCTCTCCGTCGTGTCCAACGCGAATCGGTTGCGGCGATTCGCACCGGGAGGCGTCGATACACGACCGGCGCCGGTCGCCGAGCCGAACGTCGAGGTCGCACAGCCGGCGCCGACCGCCATCGACCCCGTGTGCGGTATGAGCGTTGATCCCACGACGGCCGTGCGACGGACACACGCCGGCGAGACGTACTCCTTCTGTTCGGATCACTGCGCTCACGCCTTTGCAGAGCATCCGGACCGATACTCGAGCGAGGTGCCGACGGGCGATCACCGCGGGGGTCATCACTCATGAGGAGGGCTGTCGGTCTTTCAGTGCTCATGCTTTTCGTCGTGTCGTGCGCCACGTCGGAAGTCGCTCGCGACGATGCGAAGGGTCGCACTGTCGTCGTCACGATGCGCGACAACCACTTCGAGCCCGACCGGCTCGAGGTTCGACGCGGGGAAACGATTGCGTTTCGCTTTGTGAACAGGGGGCGAGTCCAGCACGACGCCTTCCTCGGAGATGAGGCTGCACAGCAGCGCCATGAGGCGGAGACGGCTGAGTCGGAGGAAGATCACGGCGATGGTCACGCCGCGACGGACGCCGACGCAATCACCGTCAAGCCAGGGGACAGCGGCCGGCTGACGCACACGTTCGACAGCCGCGGCACGATCCTCATCGGCTGTCACGAGCCCGGACATTACGACGACGGAATGGTGGTGAAGATTACCGTCGGCTGACGGCGCTACGCAGGGTTGCGGGCGCGGATGCGCTCGACGATGCCGCCCCACTTGAAGCGCTCCGAGGACTCGATGACGAAGCCGTGGCGCTCGACCTGCTCGCGCGGGCGTCGCGTCATGTGGTCGCCGTCCATCCGCACAGAGATGAACTCGAAGACCTTTTGAAGGGCGTACACGAACATGTTCTCGCTCCGGATGTGATCGACGAGGAGCAGCCGTCCGTCCGGACGCAGCACGCGTTTCATCTCTCCAACGGCCGCGTCGGGATCCGGGATGTTGCACAGCGAAAACGTGCAAACCAACGAATCGAACGACCCGTCCGCGAAGGGAAGCTTGTGTGCGTCGCCTTCTCGCAGATCGGGCTTGTTCGCAAGCGATGCTGCTCTCGTTCGGGCTATCTCGAGCATGGATGGACTGAGATCGATCGCGGTCAGCCGGACGTCCGGGCCGTAATGCGGAAAGTTCAGGCCCGTGCCCACTGCGACCTCGAGCGTGTCGCCGGTGGCCTGGCCACAGGCCCACGATCGGTTGTCGGTACCAAAGACGTTGCGCTCGAACCAGCCGATCTGCTTGTCGTAGCTCGCCGACTGCTTGTTCCAGGCCTTGCGGCGCTTCGCGTTCTGCCGCTCGAGATCCGGCTGTGTCACGTGCGCCAGCGCTCGATGAACGTCAGCACCTCATCGGCGATCGTGTTCAGCTGGAACGCGACCTTCTCGTCGACCGGCTCCCCTTCGGGCGTGAAGGCCTTGTCGTCGAGCGTATTGATGGCCGCGCCGAGCGGCGTCGGCCACCCGCGCAGCGAATGGACGATCGTTCGCAGGTGCTCGAGCGTCGCGACCACGCCCTGCCAGCCGGCGCCCGTCGCGATGCAGCCCACCGGCCGTCCGGCGAAGTACGGACGGCCGTCTTTCATCATGTCCTGCGTGTAGTCGAGGGCGTTCTTCATCAACCCGGCGACGCTGCCGTGGTAGGACGACGACCCGATGATGATGCCGTCGGCTTCCCGGAGGTCGGCGATCAGCTGCTCGGCGTCGGCCGTCCGCTCCGGGCGCTCGGGCGCGTAGTACGGGAGCTTCTCGAGATCGGCCCCCGCCCAGAGCTTCGTGCGGGCGCCTCGTTGCTCGCACGCGCGCAGCGCCAGCCGGACGGCGATCTCGGTCGTCGAGCCGGCGCGGGTCGTCCCGCCGATCCCCACCACGTAGGGCTGCTGCACGAACTGTTTCCTATTTCGAATTGACGGTCCAGATAGCAAATCCTATACTTCGGGCCTGCGTCAGGTCAAGACCAACAGTTACCGTGTGCGCCATGCCAAATCCTGATCCTTTCGACGTCTCCGGGCGGGTCGTGGTCATCACCGGCGCTGCCTCGGGGATCGGCGAGGCGACGGCGAAGGTGCTGGCAGGAGCCGGCGCCAAGGTCGTTGCCGCCGACCTGGACGAGGGCGGCGCGTCGAAGACGGCGGACGCCATCGCAAGCGACGGCGGGACGGCCATCGGCGTCCCCTGCAACGTCGCCGTCCGTGCCGAGGTGGACGGGACTGTCGACGCAGCCGTCGACACCTACGGGCGGCTCGACGCGATCTGCAACGTTGCCGGGATCCCGCTGGACCGCCTCATCGCCGACGCGGCTGAGGAGGAGCTCGACCGCATCATCGCCGTCAACCTCAAAGGAGTGTTCTTCGGCTGCCAGGCGGCCGTTCGCGTGATGACGCCGCAGCGATCCGGCTCGATCATCAACGTTGCGTCCTCGGGTATCGATGCGCCGGCCAAGGGCTACGGCCTCTATGCAATGACGAAGGCCGGCGTCGCCATGCTGACGAAGTCACTCGCCGTCGAAGCCGGGCCGCTCGGTATCCGCGTGAACGCGATCGCACCCGGCGCGACGATCACGCCGTTCACCGAACGTCACCTCTACGGGCCCGACGGCAAGATGAAGACCGAGTACTACGACAAGTTCGTCGAGGCGATGCGCAAACAATCGCCGCTCGGCCTCGTCGGCGACCCGATCGACCAGGCCTACCTGATCCAGTACTTGATCTCGGACGCCGCTCGGTTCTGTACTGGAGCGATCTGGCGGTCGAACGGAGGGCAGACCTTCTCGTGGTGACGGGCACGGTCACGCAGCTGTGGCGCTATCCCGTCAAGTCGATGCTCGGCGAACGGCTCGACGAAGCCTCGATCGGCGAGCACGGCGTTGCCGGGGACAGAGCGTTCGCGCTCATCGATACCGAGACGGGCAAGGTGTGCAGCGCGAAGCGCCACGATCTGTACGGGAAGCTGTTCGAGTTCCGGGCCGAGCTGGTTTCCGAAGATCCGCTCACCGCACGCATCACGTTCCCGGATGGGAGCGTGGCCACAACGAGCGATCCAGATGTCTCCGACCGGCTCTCGAAGGTGTTCGAACGGCCCGTGACGCTGTCGTCGACGGCCCCACCCAATGCCAAGCTCGAGGAGATCTGGGACGAGTCCAAAGGACCTCGGATGTACGGGCCGCGTGTGGACGAGCACGACGGCCAGACGGTCATCGAGATGGGCACGTCGTTCGCGTTGCCCGGCGACTTCTTCGACTTCTGCGCCATTCACTTACTGACGACGAACACAGTCGACGAACTGAAGAAGCTGGAGCCCGACGTCGCCTTCGACGTCCGGCGCTTCCGGCCGAACATCGTCGTCGAGGTGCCCGACGACTCCGGGTTCGTCGAGAACGGCTGGTCCTCGGTCCGCGTCGGCGACCTCGAGCTCAACACGCTCATGCCGGTACCGAGATGCGTGATGACGACGCTGCCCCAAGACGAGCTGCCGAAGGACACGCGCGTGCTGCGCTCGGCCGCGAAGCACAACATGATCGAGGCCGGGCCGCTCGGTCCGATGCCGTGCACCGGCCTCTACATGGCCGTCGGCGCCGGCGCGACGATCCGCGTCGGCGACGGCGTGACGGCCGACGCGGGCTAAGCCCGCAGCGCGTCTCGTCGCGCCTTGAACTCCTTCTCGTCGATGTCGCCTTTGGCGAAGCGCTCCTCGAGAATCGCCATCGGCTCCCGGATGCCTCCGGCCGGGGGCCGGTTGATCAGCATTCGGGTAATCACGACGGCTCCCGCCACGAGGAGACCGACCATCAAGAGCCCGAAGAGCGGGCCGAACCAGAAGTCGTGGTGGCGTTCGAAGACCGGGCCGAAGATGCGGCCGCCCTCCGGACCAATCCGTTGCGCGAGCTCGAGCAACATGTGCCTCCTTTCGGTTGCCGGCAGCGTACGGCCGGTCCCGTTAGTCCACCGTTAGGGCCGCTCACCTCGGCCTAACGGGCCCTGGGGCATCATCGAGACGGAATGCGGATCCTTGTCGTCGAGGACGAAGAAGACCTGGCCCGGGCCATCGCCACCGGCCTGCGCCGCGAAGGCTATGCCGTCGATCTCGTGCACGACGGCAACGACGCCCTCGACAAACTCCGGCTTTATCCCTACGACCTCATCTGCCTCGACTTGAACCTTCCCGGCGTGGACGGCCGCGAGATCGCCCGCAGCGCACGCAACCAAAGCGCGTCGGCAGAAGGTCCGCGCATCCTGATGGTCACCGCGCGCGACACGGTCGAAGACCGCGTCGGGGGGCTCGACGACGGTGCCGACGACTACCTCGTCAAGCCCTTCGACTACCGGGAGCTCTCCGCACGGGTTCGTGCCGTGCTTCGACGGCCGACCGCGGACGGCGGCGGCGTCTTGCGCGTCGGCTCACTCGAGCTCGACGCGGCCCGGCACGAAGCCAGCGATGCCGGACGCCCGCTGAAGCTGACGCCGAAGGAGTTCGCTCTGCTCCGCTACTTCATGTCGCGCGCCGGTGAAGTGCTGTCGCAGGAGGAGTTGCTGGAGCACGTCTGGGACGAGAACGCAGACTTGTTCTCGTCGTCCCGCGTGCGCGTCGCCGTTATGGGCTTGCGCCGCAAGCTCGGCGACGACCAGCCGATCGAGACGGTCGTGGGACGCGGGTACCGGCTCCGCGAAGACAACTGATGGATCGCTGGCCCGAGGTCGTCCGGTCGATCCGTTTCCGTTTCGCGGTCTTGTACTCCGTCGTGCTGTTCGGGCTCGCATCGCTCGTGGTCGGCGGCCTGTACATCGGCCTGCGCTCTGCGCTGCGCGAAGAACCGGTCGCCCACGGTTTCGCGGCGCGCGGGCTCGTTCCCGGCCCGGACGGCCGTCTGCGCCCGTTCGTGCTCACCGACTACCGCGACTTCGAGCGCGCGGTCAACGAACGCACGCTCGACCAGCTGCGGCGCCTGTCGTTCGGTGCTCTGGGCGGCCTGTTCGTCGCGAGCTTGTGCGTCGGCTGGGTCATCTCGGGGCGCGTCCTGCGTCCCATCGGCCGGATCACCAACGTCGCGCGTGACATTCAAGCGGCCGACCTGTCTCGACGCATCCAGCTCGATGGACCCGAGGACGAGCTGAAACGCCTGGCGGACACGTTCGACGAGATGCTCGGACGGCTCGAAGGCGCCTTCAATACGCAACGGCAGTTCGTCGCCGATGCCTCGCATGAGCTGCGCAACCCTCTCGCGACGCTGCGAACGAACCTCGATCTCGTCCCGGACGCACCCACACCGGAGGAGAGCCGGGCACTGCTCGCCGCCGCGCAACGCGCCGCCGAACGGATGAGCCGGCTCGTCGAGGACCTGCTCGTGCTCGCGCGAGAAGGAACGCCGGCCGAATTGCGGCAGCCGGTCGATCTCGCAGAAGCGGGCGGCCAGGTCGTGGAGGAGTTCGCGGCGCGTGCCGCGACCCGAGACATCGAGCTCCGCGGGCCGTCCGGAGCGGTGACGGTGACCGCGGATCCGGACGCCGTCAAGCGCGCGCTCGCGAATCTCGTCGACAACGCCGTCCGCCTGGCGCCGGAAGGATCGGCGGTCGACGTCGACGTCGGAACGAACGGAGCGTGGGCGTGGATGGCCGTCTCCGATACCGGGCCGGGGCTCACGTCCGACGACGCGTCGCACGTCTTCGACCGGTTCTGGCGAGCCGACACCGCGCGCACGCGCGCGGGCGGCGGCGCCGGGCTGGGATTGGCCATCGTCCGGCAGATCGCCGAGTCGCACGGTGGAGCCGCACGCGTGTTCACGAACGGCCGCGGCTCTTCGTTTGTTGTGTGGCTGCCGCTGGGCTCCCAAACGGGAATACCGCCCGGCTACTCACCGGTTACCGTTCGCGACGCGACTGCCTAACAGCGCGCTGACGGCGCGCATGGTTGCCTGCACGTCCCCGATCAGGAGCAAACACATGTCAAGACGAATCGCGCTCATCGCCTTGGTCTCGGCCGTCGTCCTGGCCGGCGGCGGCTACGGCGTCTTCGCGTTGATGAGCGGCGGCGGCCCGGAACCCGTCGCACTGTCGAGCCCGAGCGCAGGCGGCGACGAGCTGCCGGAAGGAAGCTGGTCGATCAGCACGGCCGACTCCGTCGTCGGGTACCGCGTCCGGGAGAAGCTCGCGTTCCTCCCCGCCCCCAACGACGCCGTCGGGCGGACGTCGGCCGTCTCCGGAAACCTCGTCATCGACGGCCTGACGGTGAGATCGGTCGACGTCACCGCCGACCTGCAGCAGCTGCGCAGCGACCGTGACATGCGCGACCGACGGATCCGCGAGCTCGGCCTCGAAACGGACCGCTTACCGGACGCGCGGTTCGTGCTGACCGAACCGATCTCATTCGACGCTCGGCCTGCCGCCGGACGACGTGTGACCCGCACCGTCACGGGCGAGCTCACCCTGCACGGCGTCACGCGAAAGGTCAGCCTTCCGGTCCGGGCCCAATGGTCGTCCGGACGCATCGAGGTCATCGGGAGCCTGGAGATCCAATTCGCCGACTACGACATCGAGCAGATCCGCCTCAACCAGGTCACGACCGAGGACCACGGCACGATGGAGCTGAAGCTTGTCTTCGTTCCCGGCTCCGGGAGCTAACGTCGCCCTGACAGCCCGGTTGCCAGTCTGGGCACCGGAGCTCGTCATGAGGAGTCGCTGATGCGCAAACTGCTGGCCGCCGCCGGGCTCGCGCTGGCGGGGTTGCTGTTCGGTGTCGGGCTGGGGCGCTCGTCGGTGACGGCAAGTCCACCGGCTGTCCCCGCCATCGTGGAGCAGTCCGCTCCTCCCGACGGCTTCATGCGCGTCCTCGACGACGACACCGAGGACCCCAACTGCCACGAAGACGAAGTAGCCTCCACGCACACCGTCCAAAGGAGTGCGTAAGGCAATGACCGACCTAACCGATCCCGGCCCGGGCAGCCCCCAACCGCCAATGCCCAGCGAAGGGTCCGCCGACCTCGCCGCCGGCGATCTCGGCGGGCCCTCCGGGCCGGGTTCGCGCCAGTCACAAGGAGTCGCTACGCTCCATCCTGAAAAGCGGCGACTGACTCTGGCCGTCGCCATCGGCATCGCGCTCGCTTCGCTTGGGTTCGCCGGCGGCGTGCTCGCGACGCGGACGCCGCCCGAGGCGACGCCGGTCGCATCGCAAACTGCCGACCTGGGAAACGAGCCGGTCGAGCGCGTCGCGCAGATCCTGCTGCCGTCGGTCGTCGAGATTCGCTCCGGACTCGGCGGCGGCTCCGGCGTAATCTACAAGCCGAACGGCTACATCCTCACCGCCGCCCACGTCGTCGGACAGAACGAGACCGTCACGATCCGTCTCGCCGACGGCACGCGTCTGGAAGGCAAGGTGCTCGGCCGCGACACCGGGCGCGACATCGCGGTCGTCAAGGTGAACAGAAACCGCCTCCGTGCTGCGCGCATCGCGCGCGGGCAGCCGCGGATCGGCCAGCTCGCCGTCGCGATCGGGAGCCCGTTCGGTCTGCGAGACAGCGTGACGGCGGGTGTGATCAGCGGTGTCGGCCGAACGCTGCCGACCGGTGAAGCGATCGTCGATGCGATCCAAACGGATGCGCCGGTGAACCCCGGCAACTCGGGTGGTCCCCTTGCCGATCGCCTCGGACGAGTCATCGGCATCAACGTCGCCGTCCGCGGAAACGGCGACAGCGTCGCGTTCGCGGTCCCGATCGACGTCGCCATGGAGACCGTGCAACGGCTCGAGAAGGGACAGGACCCGGCTCCGGTCGCATACCTCGGCGTCACGGGAACCGATCCGTCGACGGGCCCGGGAGGCGCGCTCGTCACCGACGTCCAGGCAGACACACCGGCCGGCAAAGTGGGGATCAAGCCAGGCGATCTCATCACCGCTATCGACGGCAAGCGCGTGACATCCATGTCGGAGCTGGCCTCTGAGATCCGCAAACGCTCGCCCGGCGACAAGGTAGTCCTCTCCTTTACGCGCGGCGAAACGCCTCACAAGGCGACGGTGGTGCTCGGCGAACGAAGCGGGTAGAACGTCAGCGATGACCGAGATCAGCCGGCGGCGGGTGCTGCTCGGCGGTGTGGCCGCGGCGCTGTCGGCTTTCGTCGCGGCGTGCACGCGGCGGCGCGACACGCTCGGAGCTACCGAGACGCCGTCCGGCACATCTTTGGAGCCGACGCCGTCGTGTGAGGACGGCGACGAGATCACGCCGGAGCAAACCGAAGGTCCCTTCTTCACGCCGAGCTCTCCCGAGAAGCGCGACCTCGCGGCCGACGTGAACGGCGGAACCAAGCTCGTCCTGACGGGCACCGTGCTCACGACCGACTGCAAGCCCGTCGAGAAGGCGCTCATCGACGTCTGGCAGGCCGACGCCGACGGCAACTACGACAACGAAGGGTTTCGGCTGCGCGGCCACCAGTTCACCGACGCGCAGGGAGCCTACGCGCTGACGACCGTCGTTCCGGGCCTGTATCCGGGACGGACGCGCCACATCCACGTGAAAGTGCAGGCGCCCAACGGCCCGGTGCTCACGACGCAGCTGTACTTCCCGGGCGAGGCGCAAAACGCAAGCGACGGCATCTTCCGCGAGGAGTGCCTCATCGACATGCGCGATGCCGCCGACGGCAAGACCGGGACGTTCCGCTTCGTCGTCCGGACGTAGCTAGCGTGCTGCGCCGATCATCGACGCGCCGTTGGGCAGCCGTCTGAACAACGCGTAGTCCAGCCCGACCAGGGAGCCGAGCGCCGGACGGAGCCTGCGCACGGGGAAGTACGTGCACACGAACGAGAACACATGCGAACGCAGACGAAATTCGACATGTGTGAACCCACGATCGCGCAGGAACGACTCGATCTCACGCGTCTTGAGCCGGCGCAGGTGTGTCGGGTCCTCCCACCGCCACCGGCGGTACCCCTCGTCGGTGGCGTCGACGCGTCCGGTGACCGTGCTGTACACGTGCTCGACGGAGAGCGCGTTGGCGCACGGCGTCGTCCATGCGAATGTTCCACCGGGAGCAAGCAGTCTTCTCACATCGCGCACGTAAGCATCGAGGTCCTCGACGTGCTCCATGACCTCGACGGAGACGATCGCATCGAACGATGCATCCGGCAGTGCGTGCGCGTCGAGGACGTAGCGATCGGCGTGACGCGGATACGAAGTCTTGAACTTCTGCATCGCGACCGAGCTGATGTCGGTGAAGTGCAGCTCGGCTCCCGGGAACACCTCCTCCCACAGATCGACGTGCAATCCGATGCCGGCGCCGTAATCGAGAACGCGTCTCGCCGAGCCGATCTTCGCGACGCGCGTGATGAAGTGCTCGAGCGCACCCCAACGCGCGAGTTCCTGGGCGTTGAGTGACTCGCGGTAGTTTCCGGCGTATCGCTCGTCGTAGATCGAGGACACGCGTTCCTATCTCGTCACGAGGACGACTGCGAAGCCATCGTAGCCCTTGATCCCTACGGTCTGAATCGCCGTCGCCGTCACGCGAGGCTCGGCCGCCACGAGCTCGTTGAACCTCCGGACGCCCTGCACATTGGCGTCATCGCTTTCGGCATCGACGATTGCGCCGTCACGGACGACGTTGTCGGCGACGATCAGGGTGCCGGGCCGCGACAGCTCCAGCGCGTAGGAGAAGTACTCCGGATAGCTCGCCTTGTCCGCGTCGA
>DASQWC010000181.1:0-18640 GCA_035640475.1 Actinomycetota bacterium
GCCCGTCGGGAACGCGCGCTTCAACCGAGCCCACTGGTCGTCGGTGAACGAGACGTCGTACGCCGTGCGGTCGAGCGCTCTCGTCCGGCACTTGAGGACGTTGTTCGCCCACGGACCGCCTGCGGCGATGCGGGGGTCGGAGTAGTACGGGAAGGCGATGCGGCAGAGATTGGTGTCGGTGAGCCGTGCGCTTCCGACGCCGCACGCATCCACAGCCTCGGCCGGCTTGTTCCGGATGACCTTGTTCGGAAGGGATCGACTCGTGTCGTCGACCTCGATGCGCCGGAGCCACTTGTCCATGAGCAGGAACGCGTCCGTGTCGCTGCCGCCGCCCGTCCAGATGATCTGGTTTGCGTGTGTGCCGTTGGCCTGATCGAGGCGGGCGCGCATCGTGTACGAGTAGAAGTGCTGGTGGATCTCCTCGTTCTCGGGGATACGCAGGTCGATCATCGGCACCTTTGCCAGTTGACGAGCATCGGTGACGCGGCCCGATCGATAGGCGATGTCGACGACTCCCGGATCAGCGCTCGTTCGCTGCGGCTGCGGCTTCTTGTCGATGTCGAACCCGCCGATCTTCTCGTTGAGGTCGACGAATTGCTCGGGAAGGATGAGTCCCGAGTTCAGCGCCGTCAGTCCGTACTGGATGCCGACGTTGTCGAACGGGCGTTTGGCAAAGCCGTCCTTCTTCCGGCGGCCGAAGATCGCGACGTCGTAGTCGCTGATCGCGCATCGCACGCCTTTGGGGTTGGTCTCGGGGTTGTACCGGCGCTCGGCGGGCACGCCGCAACCATTGTCGTTCAAGTTCATGCCGAAAGCGCCGGCGCCCGTCGGGTCGAACGCCGGGACGAAGAGCGCTTCCCAAGCGGCGCACGCCGAGTCGACGTGAGCGTGACCCGAGACGGCCGACCGTTGGGAGGGGATCGGCCACAGGTGCGGTGACACCTGGTTGAAGTAGCGAAGCAGCAATGAGCAATCGAACAGCTCGGGCGCCGTCGTCCACACGTCCGCGTAGCTCGCGCCGGGCATGATGCCGTCCAGGAGGCCGGGATAGGTGGCCGCGATGTTTTGTTGCTGAATGGAACCGCCGGATCCGCCCTTGCCGAATGTGTAGCGAATGGTGCCGAGCGTCTCGATGATGCGCTCCTTGATCATCATCAGCGCTTCGGCCGAGACGACCTCGTTGCAGTTCTGCGAGAGCGTGTTCAAGCCGGACGCGGCCACTGCGAAGCCGCGCGACAACGCGAGATCGTCGAGCACGCCGCCCGGAGCGGTCTGGCGATGGTGCGCGGAGCAGCCCCCGCCGAAGGGAACGTGGAGCTTGTGGTTCCACGCCTTCTGCGGTTCCCACGGTTGCCAGTCCTTCGCCGGGTCGGCGAGGACCGCGATCTTGTAGATGCCGCGATCTTGCGTGCCCGTCTCGACGCGAATGATGTACGGGACGGTCACGCCGTGATCGGTGGTCGTCGTCGGAACGCCGTCCGGGGGACTCGCCGGATCGTACACAGCGAACGGAGCGTTGGGATCCGACGTCCTGTACATGTACTCGACTTTGGTCGGCGCGTTGCACTGCTTGTCCTTCGGGCGGCCGAGACCGTTCTCTTCTGTCGTGCAGAACCACGGCGTCACCTGCGGGCCCGCAAAGACCGGCCCTCCGATCGGGTGATTCGTGACCGTCAGCTCGGCCGTCTGGTCGCCGCCGCGTGCCGTGATCGTGTTGGCGCCGTTGCGCAGGCCCTTGAGGAGCGCGAGGAACCCATTCCCGTTCGGATCGGGGCGGAGCGCTCCGGCCACACCGCGGCCGTTCACCGCATACGAAAGCCCGGCCCGGCCGACGCCGCGCGGCGGAACGACGCGAATGAGCACATCGCCGCCGGTGACAAGATCGGCCCGGTTGGACACGGTCTCCACGCGCAGGTCGCCGGCCGATGTGGCGCCGGCCGGCGCACCGGAGGCCAGTGTCGCCGCGAAGAGCCCGAAGGCGACGACGGACGGCAAGAGACGCGAGCGTCCGGTCAAGGTTTCCTCCCCGTGGTTCTCCCCGCCCGGGATTCTGCCAGAGGGTCGGGGCGGCAGGCTATGCGCCCTCGGAGACCTTCTCCTTGAGGACCTTCTCCGGGTGCTCGGCCAGCTCGGTGAGCTTGGCGATGAACTTGTCGAACGTCTTGTCGAAGTCCGACGGCTTGCGCGCGCGCTTCGTCGGGTTCGCGTAGCTGATGATCTGGTAGCGCACCATCGAGTGCCACTGGTGCTTCGCTTTCAGTGCGTCCTCGACGGCTTTTACGGCTTTTGCCGCCTCGAGCAGCTTCTCCGCGCGAGCCTGCCTGATCTCGAAGGCATCTTTCAGCGGCTTGTCGAGGAAGCCGTCGCACTTCTTCAACAAGCCTTCGTACGCGCTTCCGGCCAGACGGCCGTTGCCCTCGTACCCGAGACCGAGCGTGACGAGATGCGGCGTCTCGAGGATGTCGACGATCTCGCCGTGATCCTCCGAGCGGTTCGGCGACTCCTCGAGCATCTCGCGGTAGAGGCTGAGCGCGATCGACGCACGCTCTCTGATGTTGAGGTTCTGCTCGATGTTGAGGCTCATCATTCGCCGCGCGAGCTTCTCCGGGACGACGACGACGGGGAACTCCTTCACGCCGAGCTCCGTTGCAGCAGTGAAGCGGTGCTGGCCGTCGATGATCACGAGCTTGCCGTCCCGCTCGACGGTGACGAGCGGAACGATGAAGCCCATGCGCTCGATCGACGCCGTCAATGCCTTCAGGTGCGACGCGCGCGGCTTGCGCTGGTGTGAGATGACCTCGAGCTCGGCTTTGCGCGCGACCTTCAGCGTCAGCGGTTGCCGCTTTTTCGGATCCTTCAGCTCCAGCTGCTCCGCCATTGGTTGCAGCCTACGATGTTGACGCGATGAGCATGCAAGCCGCCGTCGAATGGCGTGACGACCACCTCGAAGTGATCGACCAGACGCTCTTGCCCGGGCGTTTGGAGGTGCTGAAGCTCACGTCGTCGTCCGACGTCGTTGACGCCATCGCCCGTATGGTCGTGCGCGGCGCGCCGGCGATCGGTGTGTGCGGTGGATTCGGTGTCGTTCTCGGCCTCGACGAGGGAATCCCGCTGGAGCGTCTCGTCGTCGAGATCGGATCCGCGCGTCCCACGGGGGCAAACCTGCGATGGGCGGTCGAACGTGTCGCGCGCGCGGCGCAGGACGGCCGGGACCGCGCGCTCGATGAAGCGCTCACGATCCTGCGAGAGGACCGCGAGGCGTGTGAGCGCATCGGTGAGTTCGGAAGAGCCGAGCTTGCGTCAATGCGCCGCGTGCTCACCCATTGCAATACCGGACGGCTCGCGACGACCGGCATCGGAACTGCGCTCGGCATCGTGTACGCGAAGGCGGCGGCCGGCGACGAGATCGAAGTGGTCGCGACGGAGACGCGTCCGGCCCTGCAGGGGGCGCGGCTCACCGCCTGGGAGCTCACGCAAGCGGGCATACCCGTTACGCTGATCTCCGACACCGCGGCCGGAGCCGCGCTCGCGTCGCATCGCGTGGACGCCGTCGTCGTCGGCGTCGACCGCGTCGCCCGCAGCGGCGACTTCGCGAACAAGGTCGGAACATACGCGCTGGCCGTCTTGGCTCGGACGTCCGGCCTTCCGTTTTACGCTGCCGGTCCGATGACGTCGTTCGATCCGGCTGCCGTGACGGGGGCCGAGATCCCGATCGAGGAGCGCAGTTCCGACGAGGTCCGGCGGGTCGGCAGTGCCGCGATCGCACCAGAGGTCGCCGTCTGGAATCCGGCGTTCGACATCACGCCGGCCGAGCTTGTCACCGCGTTCATTACCGATCTCGGCGTCCTGCGCCCGCCGTTCTCAGTGTCGATCGGCGATGCGCTCCAGAACCTCGATCGGGGGACCGAGCTCCCGTAGTTGTACGAGGTTGGTCTCTTCGGTTCGGCCGCCTGTGTAGTCGGAGACGACGATCGTCGCGACGTGTAAGCCTCGTCGTTCGGCGGCCTCGATCGTGAGTGCAGTGTGGTTCAGGGTGCCGAGACCCGGACGAGCGACCACGATGAGCTCCGCGTCGAGCGCTTCGGCAAAGTCGGCCATGGTGTGTTTCTCGGTGATCGGGACGAGCAGTCCGCCGGCTCCCTCGACGTAGAGGACGTCGACGCCGTCGCCGCACGCGCGTGTGTCGCGCACGAGCCCGTCGAAGTCGATCGTTGTGCCGCTGAGCTCGGCGGCGACCGCGGGCGCGAGCGGATCAGGGAAGCGGAGCAGCGTTCGCGCATCGATGCCCGCGGAACGCACGACCGCAGCATCGTCGTCGCCGCCCGTCTGGAGCGGTTTCACGTAGCGAACCGACATCCCTTGCTCCAGCGATCTGCGCGCGAGGACGGCGCTCACGACGGTCTTACCGATGCCGGTGTCCGTCCCAGAGACGAAGCGGATCATCGCTACGCGGGTACCGTGGCGCGCTCGAAAGCGGAGACGAACGCATCGATGTGTGCGTCGGTGTGCGTCGCCATCACGGTCGCGCGCAGCCGAGCCGTGCCGGGTGCAACCGTCGGAGGACGGATTGCGGGGACGAGGATGCCGCCGGCCTCGAGCGTGTGCGCGAGCCGCAACGCGTCCTCGGCCGACCCGACGACGACGGGCAGGATCGCGGCGTCCGGCCGCGGAAGGCCGAGTCCGTCGGCGAGCCTGGCTGCGTTGGATCGAACGCGCAGCACACGCTCCGGCTCTGCGAGAAGGATCTCGACGGATCTTTGTGCCGCGGCGGCAACCGGCGCCGGCATCGCCGTGTCGAAAATGAACGCGCGCGCGGTGTTGCGTAGATAGGCGACGAGCTCGCTCGTGCCGGCGATATAGCCGCCGGCCGACCCGAGCGCTTTGCTGAGCGTTCCCATCACGACGGGCACCCGTCCCTCGAGCCCGAAGTGTGCGACGGCACCCCGGCCGCCGGGACCGACGACGCCGGTCGCGTGCGCCTCGTCGACCATCAGGATCGCCTCGCGCCGCTCGCAGACCTCGGCGATCTCCGGCAGCGGCGCGAGGTCGCCGTCCATCGAGAAGACGGTGTCGGTGACGACGAGCTTGCGACGCGCAGAGCTTTGCCGCAGCAGGTCGTCGAGGTGGGCGACGTCGCCGTGCCGGTAGATGTGGACGTCGGCGTGCGACAGACGCGCGCCGTCGATGATCGAGGCGTGGTTCAGCTCGTCGGAAAAGATCGCGTCGCCGTTTCCGGCGAGTGCCGCCAGGGTGCCGAGGTTGGCGAGATAGCCGGACGAGAACACGAGCGCCGACTCCGTGCGTTTCAGCGCGGCAAGCGACGCCTCGAGCTCGTCGTGCAGCCGGACGCTGCCCGTGATGAGGCGTGCGCTTCCCATGCCGACGCCCCACCGCCGCGCCGCCTCGGCGGCCGCGTCGACGACCCGCGGATCGTTGGCGAGTCCGAGGTAGTTGTTGGATGCGAACAGCAGCAGCCGCTTGCCTTCGCGCACGATCTCGGGATCCTGCGCGGAGTCGAGCGAGCGGACTTCGCGCAGGAGCGACTGCCGCTCGAGGTCTTCGAGCTCGGGGGTCGTGAAGTGGAGCGGATCGTTGTTCACGCTGTGACCTCTTCGATCGCCTCGGCCGTGATCTGCACGAGCCGCTCGAGCGTCGTTTCGTCGATTGCGAGCGGCGGCATCAGCACGACGACATCGCCCAGCGGCCGGATGATCGCGCCGCGCGTGCGCGCCGCCGTCGCGACGCGCGCTCCCATCTGAAGCGCCTCCGGGTAGGACTCCTTCGTCTGCCGGTCGGCGACGAGCTCGATGCCGACCATGAACCCGCGCTGCCTGACATCGCCGACGTGCGGCAGATCGGCGATCGGCTTCAACAGACGCTCGAGCAGCTCGACCTTCGCACTCGACTGCTCGAGCGTCCGCTCTTCGCAGAACACGTCGAGGTTCGCGAGCGCCGCCGCGCACGTGATCGGGTTCGCCGAGTACGAGTGGCCGTGGTACAGGGTTTTGTGCTCCTCAGGACTTCCGAGGAACGCCTCGTAGATGCGCTCGGTGGCGAGCGTCGCCGACAGCGGCAGATAGCCGCCGGTGATGCCCTTCCCGACGGTCATCAGATCCGGCTCGATGCCTTCGTGCTCACATGCGAACATCGCGCCAGTTCGCCCGAACCCTGTCGCGATCTCGTCGACGATCAACAGGGTGCCGTGGGCTTTCGTGATCTCGGCGATGCGGGCGAGGTGGCCGTCCGGAGCCGTGATCATGCCGGCCGCGCCCTGCACGAGCGGCTCCACGATGACGGCAGCGACGTCGTCGCCTTCGCGCTCGAGCACGCGCTCGAGCTCGCCCGCGCAGGCGATCCCGCAGTCCGGATACGTCTTCCCCAGCGGACACCGGTAGCAGTACGGATTCGGGACGGCCGCGGTCTCGAAGAGCAGTGGACGATACGTCTCGTGGAAGCGTTCGATCCCGCCGACCGACACGGCGCCGATCGTGTCGCCGTGGTACGCGTCGACGAGCCGGACGAATCGCGTCCGCCGGCTCTGAGTATTGCGCCAGTAGCCGAACGCCATCTTCAACGCGACCTCGACCGCCGCCGCGCCGTTCTCGCTGAAGAACACACGGTTGAGATCGCCCGGCGCGAGAGCAACGAGCCGCTCGGCGAGCTCGATCGCGAGCGGATGCGTCAAACCGAGAAACGTCGCGTGCTGGAGCTTGTCCGTCTGCTCCTTGATCGCGCCGGTGATCCTCGGGTGCGAGTGCCCGTGGACGTTCACCCACAGCGAGGAGACTCCGTCGACATACCGGTTGCCGTCTGTGTCGATGAGCTCGAAGCCTTCGGCCCGGTCGATGACCGGGGTGTCGTCTTCGACCCACACGGACTGCTGTGTGAACGGATGCCACACGTGCGCACGATCGCGACCGCGAAGGTCGTCAGTGCGAGACGTCTGAGCTCCTTCTCCGGATCTGGGCCACCGGCGCCGTGCGCGGCGGCAACGAGTGCGCGCCGTGCGCGTCGAGGATGAACCGTCCTTCCCCCGGCCCGGCTCCCGCTACCGGCATGCCGAGCGTCTCGAGAAGCGCGACGTCGTCTTCCGGAGCACGTCCGATCGTCGTCAGGTAGTTGCCGATAATGAGCGCGTTCGCTCCCGCGTACAGACCGAGTGCCTGCAGCTCGCCGAGGACACGCTCGCGGCCGCCGGCCAGACGAATCCAGACACCGGGCAGGATCAGCCGGAAGAGCGCTATGGCTTGGAGCGCCTCGCGCGCGGTCAGCAGCTCACTTCCCCCGAGCGGCGTGCCCGGGCGAGGGTCGAGCAGGTTGACCGGCACCTCGCACGGCTCGAGCGCTGCGAGCTCGAAGGCGAAGTCGATGCGCTGGTCCAGCGTCTCGCCCATGCCCATGATGCCGCCGCAGCACAGCTCCATTCCGGCGTCCTTTACGGCGCGGCACGTCTCGACGCGCTCTTCCCAGGTGTGCGTCGTGCAGATGTTCGGGAAGAACTCGCGTGCCGTCTCGAGGTTGTGGTTGTAGCGCTTGACTCCCACGGCGGCCAGGCGTTCGGCCTGACCGGGTCGCAGAATCCCGAGCGAGACGGCGACCTCGAGGCCTGTTTCGTCCTTGACGGCAGTTGTGGCTTCGATGACATGAGACAGAAGCCGCTCGTCCGGTCCGCGGACGGCGACGACGATGCAGAACTGCGTCGCGCCGGCATCGCGCGTCGCATGCGCGGCGTCGAGGACGTCGCCGAGATCGAGCATTGGGTAGACGTCGATGCCGGTGGAGAAGTGCACGGACTGGCTGCAGAACGCGCAGTCCTCCGGGCATCCGCCCGACTTCGCGTTGATCAGCGACTCGAGCTCGACCTCATCGCCGCAGTAGGCGAGGCGAACCTTGTGAGCCAGCGCGATCAGGTCGGGGAGTCCGTCCAGCGGGAGATCCGCGACCGCCCGCGCTTCATCCCGGGTAATCGGGCGCCGGTCGTCCAGCAGGGCACGTTCGATCTGATCGAGCACGGGCCCCATTCAATGCGGGGACGGCCCCGGCCCACCAATCAGCAGGTCAGCGCGTGGCGGACTTCGCGACGACGACGTGCGTCGCCGATTCGGTCGGGACGTGCTCGACGCACTCGTAGCCCAGCGCCGGAAGATCAAGGCCGGAAAACAGGTGCTCGCCGGAGCCCAGAAGGATCGGGGAGATCGCGATGTGCATCTCGTCGACGAGCCGTGCCTCGATGTACTGACGAATCGTCGATACGCCGCCGAGGAGGCGGACGTCCTGGCCGCCTGCGGCTTCACGGGCTCGGTCGAGTGCCGCCTCGATGCCGTCTGTCACGAAGTGGAATACCGTTCCGCCTTCCATCTCGAGAGGCTCACGCGCGTGATGCGTCAGGACGAACGTGGGGGCGTGGTACGGCGGGTTGTCGCCCCACCAGCCCTTCCAACTCTCATCCGGCCACGGCCCGCGCACCGGGCCGAACATGTTCCGTCCGAGGATCCACGACCCGATTCCTTCGAATCCGCGTGCCGTGAAGTCGTCATCGACACCCGTCGTACCGTCCTCCTCGCCATAGGTGCGCTTGAATGTGCGTGTCGACACCATCCAGTCGTGCAGCTCCTCACCTCCCACGCCCAGCGGAGTGTCGAGGCTCTGGTCCGGTCCGGCCCCGTAGCCGTCCAGTGAAATAGAGAAGCTGCACACCCGAAGCTTGCCCATGACGAACGTTCGAGCCTACGTCGTCGCGACGAAGGACGCGATCACTTCGGCGAGCCGCTCGCCGGCGTCCTCCTGGAGGAAGTGGCCGGCGCCTTCGATCGTGACGTGCTCGCGTTCCTGCGCGCCGGGGACCCGCTTCTGGAAGACGCGCTCGCCGCCGCGAGTGATCGCGTCGGAGTCGCTGAAGGCGGTGAGGAACGGTTTCGTCCACGCCTCGAATACCGTCCACGCCTTGCGGTTGGCATCGGACGCCGGATCGTCGGGCCGCGTCGGGACGAGGACCGGGAACTGGCGCGCACCTTCCTTGTATGAGTCGTCCGGGAATGGTGCGTCGTACGCCGCCACGACGTCGTCCGGAAGCTTGGTGGTGCAGCCGCCGGCGATGATCGCGCCGACGGGGAACTGCGGCGTCTCCTGCGAGAACTTCTGCCAGTTCAGGAAGGCGTCGGTGATGCGCTGGTCACCCGTTGGGAGCCCGGTGTTCCCGACGACGACCCGCGCAAAGCGGTCGGGCTGCTCGGCGATCACGCGCAGACCGACCAAACCGCCCCAGTCCTGGCCGAAAAAGGTGACGTCGCTGAGATCGAGTTGGGTCACCACGTCGGACATCCATCGCACGTGGCGCTCGTATGTGTAGTCCTCCCGCTTGGACGGCTTGTCCGACCGCCCGAAACCGACAAGATCAGGCGCGACGCAGCGCAGCCCGGCGCCCGTGAGCACCGGGATCATCTTGCGGTAGAGGTACGACCACGATGGCTCGCCGTGCAGCAACAAGACGACTGGTCCGTCGCCTTCGTCGAGATAGTGCACGCGCAGCTCGTCCGACACATTCAGATACATCGGCTCGTACGCGAAGTCCGGCAGATCGATGAATCGCTCGTCGGGTGTTCGAAGAACATCCATCAGCAAGCCTCCGAGATGGCGGGAAGAGAGGACATGACGATCGTCACGAGCATGTCCTCTAGTCGTTTGGGGTCGGCCTGGTCGCGCCAAACCATTCTCTGCGTCGCGAAGAAGGCACCGCGATAGATCACGACGGCGTCTTGCGCGAGATCGGGATCGATGCCGAACGCGGCAACCGCCTCGTCGACCCAGAAGTGGCCCCAGCGTTCGAGCCACGCCGACGCGGCAGTGGCGACGACGTCCGGGCTGGACTCGGCGAGAAACGTGTGCAGGACGCTCGCGCCGCGCTCGCGCCGCGCCATCAGAAACGGACGGATGACCGCGCGTAGCTTCTCCTCGAACGTCGATGCCCGGGCGAGGCCGGCGTCGATGTCCGACTGCAGCCATTCGCGCTCGCGCTCCAGGAGCCTGAGGAGGACGTCCGAGCTCGACGTGAAGTGCTGGTAGACGAGCGTCCGGCTCACTCCGGCCGTCTCGGCGAGGCGTTCGATCGTCACGCCGGACGTTCCGTGCCGCTCGCACAGATCGTGCGCCACGTCGAGCAGATGGGTGCGGCGAGCCTCGGCCGAATAGCGCGGCTGCCTGCGAGTTCGGGCCCGGGCTTGTACTGACATTAACGTCAATGTTACTTTCTCGCCGGTGACGGGTCAAAGCGTGGTCCTCGCGTTCGCCGTGTTCGTGTCGGTTGTCGGTATGCAGCCGGCCGTATCGGCCCCGAGCCACGGGCGGACTGTCGATGGCAGGGTCTCCGACTGGCACGGCGCGTCGACGAGACTCGGCGGTACCTGGCAGTACTCGGCCGGCGAGCTCGTCTATCAGGACCACATCTACGACGACCTCGGCGCCGACACACGGCAACGGTCGCAGCAATACGGCGTGACGGGCCCGGCATCCGGCGACTACCGGTACCCGACCAATGAGGAGCGATACGGCAACAACGCCGCCGACCTGCTCGAGCTTCGCTTCGCCGCCGATCGTGAGGCGCTGTGGGTTCTCGCGCGGATGAACACGCTCAAGGTTCGCGATGCGACCGTCGTCGCGATCGGCATCGACTCGGATGCAAAGGCCTCGACGGGTGGTGGCACGTGGCCGTATGCGGCCGGCTTCGGCGTCCCGGGTGTCGACCGTGTGATCACGCTGTGGGGCACGGGCGGGACCGTCACGAAGCTTCCCGGTGGATCAGTGACGCTTCGTGATGTCGCCGTCGACGCCTCCAACGATCACAACGCGATCGAGGCGCGGATCCCGCGATCGACGATCGGCTCCGGTCGGAAGCTTCGGGTATGGGCCGCCACGGGTTTGTGGGACGCCGCGAACAAGGAGTGGGTCGCCCCACAGCCGGGGAACCCGTCGGCATCGGCATCCGGCGGAGGCAGCCCGGCCATCACGGCGCGCGCGTTCAACGTTGCGTTTCGCGACAACGAGACCGGCTCGTACATGGAGGAGCTTCAAGCGGCGGCACTGTCGGCGGGGGACATCTCGCGCTTCCACGCCGATATCGACCTCGGCGCGCTCGCGGGTGGCGCGTCCCGTCCGTACAAGATTCAGACCAAGCGCTTCTACGTCGCGGTCATGGACCAGCGCATCACGATCCCGCCGTACAACGAAGGCTCGTCGTACACGGGGGTCGCCGGCAGATTCACAGGGGCCGGCGGAGCACTTCTGACGCAGAAGTTCACGTTCTATGGACGACACCAGCCGTACGGGGTGTACATCCCGTCCACCTACGGACGTCGGGCCCGTATTCCAGCGGCGCTCGCGCTGCACGGTCACGGCGGCAGCCACAGCACGTACAACAGCCAGCCCGGGTTCCTGCGCGACATGGGCGAGGGAGCCGGGACAAACCAGCCGCCGATGTTCCTCATCACGCCGCTCGCACGGGGGAGCAGCTTCTACGCCGACTGGGGCGAGGCCGACACGCTTGCCGTGCTGGACGACGTCTTCGCGAGGTTCCCAATCGACCGCGAGCGGCTGTACCTCACCGGCTACTCAATGGGCGGGTACGGCGTGTACCGGCTGGCGTCGCTGTACCCGGACCGGTTCGCAGCGGCGGCCGTGTGGGCCGGCTACACGGGCGAGTTCCTCGGCACGTACGCAACGAACGCCGGCGCGTCGGCCGATCCCACGGGTGTGAGCGAAACGCTCGGAGACGCGGTGCGGCCGGCCGTCGCCGGGTTCGGCATCGGCGGTGGGCGCGCCGGCAAGGCAACCATCGGCAACCCCGTCGACACCCTCGAGAACCTTCAGTACCTCCCGCTGGTTCATCTGGCCGGAACGAACGACCAGCTCGTTCCCGTCACGGGACAGTACGCGGCGCCGCGGCGCCTGGCCGAGCTCGGTTACACGAGCCGGTTCGATCTGTATCCCGGCTACGAGCACCTGACCTTCGCGCTGGTCGACGACTGGAAGCAGGTCCGCACCTGGCTGGGCAACGCGCAGCGTCCATCCGCGGTTCGCCAGATCACTTACAAGTTCTCGGACGGCTGGACGGCGAAGGGGCTCGCGTCGCAGCTGAAGCTGAAGCACGGCAACGCGTGGTGGCTCCGCGCCGCGAAAATGCGAAAGACCACCAACGATGCGCTCGACCTCGCGACCGTGTCCGTCGTGAGTGGTGCGATCCCGGCGCGGCGCGGGTCGCCGGTGAGTACGGTGAATCCCTCGCTGGCTCCGACGCCGCACACGGAGCACTCGGTGTCCTTTCGGCCGTCCGGGAGCCATCCCGTGTCGAATCGTTTGGACGTCGTCACCCGCGGCGTCGGATCGCTCACGATCGACGTCGAACGAGCGCGTCTCGAGCCGTGTGGCCTTCGCGTCGTGTTCGACACCGACGCTCCACTGACGCTGCTTCTGGCCGGATCGGCCGGCTCCCGAGTTCTTCACCTGCCCCGCTCGCCGGATGGAGCGCTCCGGGTACGGTGCTCGCGATGAAGCGGAACATCCTGTTCATCACGACCGATCAACAGCGCTACGACTCGCTGGGGTGCACGGGCGGAACGGTCGCACGAACGCCCGTCGTCGATCGCCTGGCTCGCGACGGGATCAACTACCACCGAGCGCACAACCAGAACACCGTGTGCATGCCGTCGCGCTCGACGATGATCACCGGACAGTACGTGCGCACGCACGGCGTGTACGCGAACGGTGTTCCGCTCCCCGAGGACGCACCGAGCGTTGCCGCGTACCTCAACGAGAACGGCTACCGCACGGCGCTCCTCGGCAAGGCGCACTTTCAGCCGGGTTTCGACCGGGACCGGAAGTGGATCGAGAACCGCATGGCGGCAGAGGACTACACAGGCCCGTACCGAGGCTTCGAGCATCTCGAGCTTGCATTGCACACGCCCGGCTTTGCCGGGTTCGCCGTCCAGCACTACGGCAAGTGGCTGAACGACAACTACCCCGACGAGATGGCCGGATTCGCGACCTTGCTCGCTGCTTCACCGGGCGGCGACACGGGAGCGCCCGAAGTCACGCACAATCCCGTGCCGCGCGAGCACTACCACACCGACTGGGTCGCCGATCGCACGATCGCCTGGCTCGATGCGCTCGGGACAGACGAGCCCTGGTTCTGCTGGATGAGCTTCCCCGACCCGCACCATCCGTGGGATCCGCCGTCCTCGGAGCTGCATCGCGTCGACTGGCGCGATCTCGACCTGCCGCCCGCTCACCCCGGCTCCCACGAGCGCATCGTCGAGATCCTTTCCCAGAAGCCGCGGCACTGGCTCGACTGGTACGAGGGACGCTTCGGCAACTTCGAGGGTGGTCCGCGCAGCTTCGTCCCCGCGCAGATGACGCACGACCAGATCAGAGAGATCAACCAGTTGGTGCACATCGAGAACGAGCTGATCGATGAAGCCTGCGGACGCGTGCTGCGCCGCGTCGAGGAGCGCGGGTGGCGCGACAGAACGGACGTGTTCTTCACGTCCGACCACGGCGAGCTCCAGGGCGACTACGGGCTGATGTACAAGGGGCCGTACCACGTCGATGCGCTGATGCGCATCCCGCTCGTCTGGCGTCCCGCGCCCCAGGCGCGCGTTGCGCACGCCGACGTCACGGCGCCGGTCGGGCTCATGGATCTTCCGCCGACGTTCTGCGAGATCGCGGGACTGCCCGTCCCAGAGTGGATGGAAGGCGAAGTGCTTCCGCCGGCCGGTGATGCGCGCGACTACGTCATCACCGAATGGGACAGCCAGATGCGCAGCTGCGGCATGCACCTGCGAACGATCTACCGCGAGGGCTGGATCTGCACCGCCTACGAGCCGACGTCCAACGACGGGCTATGGGGCAGGCCCGACCGTACGCCGGATGTGGTGTACGACGGCACCGAAGGCGAGCTGTACAACGTCGAGGACGATCCGTACATGTGGCAAAACCGCTGGGACGACCCGGCGTGCGCATCGGTGCGGAGCGATCTCGTCGCTTCGCTCTACGACGAGCTCCCGGCGGCACGGGAGCCGAGGCTTTATCCCGAAGCGCCGACCTGATCGGCCCAGACGTCCCGTCCCGGCGTCATGGGCACTTCCAGATAGGCGTCCATCGTCGCGGCGAGTGGTGCGTCACCGACGCGTCTGAAGACGATCACGCGCTCGGCGTCCGGGACGGCCGCGTCGGTTTCCTCCTTGAAGTTGCGTACGACGCCGTCCTCGAGTGACGCATCGGCGGTGACGACGACCGTCGGCCGTGCTTCGAGTGAGAGGACGGCCTTTCCGGCGAGGCGGCACGCCTCGAGCGCCGTGTCCTTCTCCGGCCCGTCCGGAAGGTGAACACCGACGGCGCTCGCCTCCAACGAACGCAGGTAGCCCGCGAGGGTCTGCGCGTCAGACGCCGGCGTAAGCTTCCTCGAGCTTCGCGATATCCAGCTTCTTCATCGGCAGGAACGCCTGCGTCACGCGATCCAGCGCCGTCTGATCGGCGTCCATCAACATCTTGTCCATCGCCTTCGGGACGATCTGCCACGAGACGCCGAAGCGGTCCTTCAGCCAGCCGCACTGCTCCGCCTCGGGGACCGCCGAGAGTCGCTCCCAGTAGGAATCGATCTGTTCCTGCGTGTCGCAAAGCACGATGAAAGAGACGGCTTCATTGAACGAAAAGTTGTGTGCGGGGTTCGCGCTCTCCATGGCGGCGAAGTCGTAGCCCTCGACCTTGAACGCGACGAATTGCACGTTTCCCTCCGGCTCGGGTTCCCGGCCCGGACCGTAGCGCGAGAACTCGCCGATGTCGGTGTCCTTGAAGGTGGACGCGTAGAACTTCACGGCCTCCTCCGTCTTGCCGCAAACGTCTCCGACGAACAGCAACATCGGCGTGATCTTCTGGGTGATCGGGCGGTCGCCCACGTAGCCGAGCTGCCAGGACAGTCCGTAGCGGTCCTGCAGCCAGCCGTAGTGCTCGCTGAATGGGTAGGAGTCGAGCGGCATCAGCGCCGTCCCGTCCTTGATGAGCTCGTTCCAGAGCTTGTCGACCTCGTGGGGCGACGCGCAGGCGACCCAGAACGACACCGACGGATTGAACTTGAAGAGCGGGCCCGCGCTGATGGCTTGGAAGGGCTGTCCGGCAAGCGTGAAGTAGACGACGTCGCAATCGCCGGACGGCGTGTCGCGCAGGACCTGCGTCGCGTCGATGCGTGAGTCATCGAAGAGCGACGTATAGAGCTTGGTGGCTTCTTTGGCTTGGGTGTCGAACCACAGGTGCGGCACGATTTCCGGCATGGTCGTCCTCCTCCTTCGTGGCCATAGGTACTTACCCCATCTGTATCGGCAGACGACCCGGACCGAAAGAACTAATCGGTGCCGAGAAACACGCAGGTCGCGCGCAACTCGATGCTCGAGCGGCTCGGATTGCCCGGCTCGACCTCGGGATCCCTGATGGCCGCGTGGGGCGTCCAGTACGGCTCGCCGGTTCCGACGCGATCGCTGTCGTAGGTCCGGAAGGCCACGACCTCGTCGATCTGCATCTCCGGGAACACGTACCAGCTGTGCGCATCCGGGTTCTCGGGCGCGACGACTCCGAGAGCTTCGAAGTCGAATCCGCTGCCCGCGTAGTTCTTGACCGGGAAGGTCCTGACCTCGTCTCGTGAGACATCGCGTGCGTCGCAGAAGGCGAGCGGCATGTCCATCTTGGGCGGTCCGATGTTGCGCCAGAACTGGAGGATGACCAGCCGTCGCCCACCGGCGACGGCTTCGCCCGAGATTCCGGCATGCTCGAGCGATTCCACGCGATCACCCTTGCGGTAGAGATCGCGCAGGAGCTCGCCGTAGCTGTCTGCGAAGTCGGAGTGGACGAACGGGATCGGCGAGAGATCGGAATGGCGCTTGGCCTCCTCGGGGCTGCGCCTGATGTGACTCGCCAGCAACGCATGGTCGCAACCGGTTTGCTGCCGCGCGAGCTCGATGATCTCGGGGTAGTGCACGCGTGCGATCTCGTCGTCGTCGCTCCAGTCGGACACGGCGGAGACGTGCTGCATGAGCTGGAAGCCGCATTCCTGCCACGGCGGAAGATCCGCCGATCTCCCGTCGCGGATCGTCATTTCGGGCGGTGCGTGGCGCTCGTCGCGCGGAACATAGCCCAGCGTCGAGCGGCAGAAGACCCCGGCCGTTTGCTCTGTCGTCACGGTTCCCTCCCGCGATGAGATGCAGGCACGAGCCTACTCAGCGGAGGCGGACGGGAATCGAACCCGCCCGACGAGGATCGCTCGCCGCACCGGTTTTGAAGAACGGCAAGAGGCATCTTCTGTTGTCTCTGCTTGTCCCTTGATAGCTCTCGACCTGCGACGTTAGGTGAACACGAACCACATATGTGGCCCGTTAGCATTGGATGCACTCGGGATTCTGTGAGCGAGTCGTGAGCGAGTACGCATCCGGAACTGGGCCCGAAGAGTGCTGACTTGCGCCGCGTGCTGAACTGGCGGCGAGGGAGGACCCATGACATCACGGACCCATGGCTAAGTGCTCGGCGCGGTCCTCGCGAACAGGTGAGCGCTGCCGCGCTCACTCGATCCGAGGGGGTACGGTGTGCGTGGCCCATGGAGGTGCCGCTCCACAAGTGAAACGCAAAGCGGGGGAGCGCCTACTCGAGCTGGTCGATTCAGCATTGGTCGAACTCGATCGCATTCTCCGCTCGAGAAGCGCTGATAACGCCGACAAGATCCGCGCTGCCAACAGCGTCCTTGATCGCGTGCGGGAGACCGCAAGGGTCGGCAAGCGAGAGGTCTCAGGGCCCGGAGGTGGACCTGTCGAGGTCGGAATGACGACGGATCGCGCTTGCGCGCTCCTCGCGCCAGTGCTCGGCGTTCAGCCGGCCGAAGTTCTGAACGAGCTGGCCCGAAGGCGGCGAGAGCACGTTGAAGCTGAGCGCACGGATTAGCCTCGCGCCAGATGTGAACGCGCGTGCGCCCGACTCCAGGCTGGTGGTTTCACGGGTGACTGTGTGACGGATCACGAGGGCGAAGCCTTCGACGAGTTGTCGGCGTATGAGAGTCGAAACCCCCCACGAAACCCAAGCGAACCCTACCGAATGCCAACGGAACCTCTCGAAAGAATCGAACAACCGCAGCCATCGCAGGGCATAAACGCAGGTGACAGCCAGTCGCAAGTTAAAACTGAACGTTCCACCCCAAAAAGAAGGCGAAGGCTGCTCGAGTTGCTCCAGGCTCGGCCCGTCGGTCAGCGAGTCGCAATCGCAGGAGCCGTCGTCGTGTTCATCGTCGCGCTTGCTCTTGCGTTCGCGCCGGTACAGGTGGTGTTCGGGCGGAGTTGCGGTCCCGCTCTAGTGAGATTTGTTCAGGGGGACTCTCGAACGCGAGCCGCTGAGGCTCGTTTGGAAAGTTCTCAAGACCTCGAGAGGTTCGGAATGGCTGACGACCCGCGGAGCGGCCTTCTCGCCGAGTCTCTAGCCGAAGCCCGGACGCGCATTCGGGAGATCAGGGAAACCGGCGTTGAGGAGACGAGGCTGCTCGACAGCCTTTGCCACGAAGCCACCGGGAGCCGGCTCGCCGTCGCAGGTCTTGTCCTCGGCGCGGGACTGACGGCAACCGCAACAACCGCCTTCGTCCTCCGAGGTAGATCGTGAACGGGGCCGAGCTCAGCATCACCGAGGCCGCGGCCGCGTGCGCGATTCATCGCGTGACGATGCATCGGGCCGTCCAAAGCGGGCCGTTTGCAACGCGCTAGCACCTGAACCGGGAGCATTGAATGGACGACAAACCGGAACTCACACCGCAAGCAATCGACGCCGCCTCGACGTTCATCGGGCTTGCGATAGCAGCGACTCGCCACAACACGGAGCTTTACGGAGAACTGGTCGCGCAAGTGCTCACGAAGGACACTTCGGCCGATGAGGTGTTCTCGATCGTCAACGCGGGCGCAGGCTTCGTAGCCGTGCTCGTGCGGGCACTAGGTGAGAGATTCGGCTTCAATCCCGTCGAGGCGCTGCAAGAGGTAGCGCTGCGCCACAAGGAGCAGTTCTGAGAGGAAGCGATGTAGGTCACGGACATACGGAGGTACGCGGCGATCGTCTGCTCGACCGCTGACCTCGATGTTCGCCGGGAGCTCGCCACCGTAGAGCGCGACCTACTAGCCGCTGGAGAGGCGTAGAGTCTCTCCGTGGAGGGGTCCTTTGCCCGGCTTTGGCTCGTCACTGTGGTGTGTTCAGCGATTCTTGCGTGTGGCAAGACCGTCACCTATCGCATCACAGACGCCGGCGACGTCTATTCAACCATCAACACTTCGGACTGCCTGCAATGGCCAGACGAGCGAACCAAGGCGGCCGGTGGGGCGAGTGCGTGGGGACCTTGGCACCCCGAGACGGGTGATGTTGGGAAGCTGATAGGTGAGGCGCGCCATTGCGGCACTCAGCGACGAGTCATGATCCTCGATGTAGACGGTCACGTCGTCCCGATCGACGCTGCCAGCACAGAACCGCCATAGGGGCTGGGCGAAGGTGCAAGCATGTCGGGTATCCGAGAACCTCGCTGGACGAGTTGCGGGCGCTTCTCGACGTCGCGACGAGGGATCGGCTATCTGCACTATGGCGG
>DASQWC010000182.1:0-4010 GCA_035640475.1 Actinomycetota bacterium
GAAAAGCGTGCGAGCGGCGTCGGTCGCGAAGCGGCTATGTGCGAGCGATGTCGCGGAACGCGCGGCCGGCGGACCGAACCGCGCCAGCGGAAGGGGCTGCCGCGGTACATGGAGAGGCGGCCCGAGCAGCTCCGGTGCGAGCCGCGGCCACGCCTTCGCGAGGGGCTCGAACAGGCGTCGGTATGCGTCGGCGTCGGCGCCGAGCCGGTGGGCGGTTGCGTCGACCGACCGGCGGACGAGGAGGGCGGAACCGTCGTCGAGTGGGTGGGCCAGCGCGGCCGGTGGCTCGATGAGCTGCAGATCGAGGTCGAGCGAGCGGAAGAACGGCGACGCCGCGGCAAGGGGGTGAATCGCGGCGCAGACATCGTGACGGAAGCCCGGCAGCGTCAGCTCTGCCGTCCGCGTTCCTCCACCGACCGTCTCCTCCGCCTCGAGGACGAGAACCGAATGCCCCGCCTCGGCGATCGTCACGGCGGCGGCGAGGCCGTTCGGGCCCGCGCCGACGACGACCGCGTCTAGTTGCCTACGACTTGCTGACGGACCCGGTCCGCTCGAACTAATTCCCTACGACTTGGACCAACCAGCGGCGATCGCGCTCACGGTCGAGCTCGATGAAGAGCACGCGTTGCCAGGTGCCCAGACAGAGCTCGCCGTCGCGCACCGGTACCGATTCGCCCGCGGTTCCGAGCAGCATCGCCATGCAATGCGAGTGGCCGTTGCCGAAGGCCATGTCCTCGGGACAGATGTTCTCCGTGCGCCTGTCCCAGTCGTCGTGTGCGTAGTACGTCTCGCGCGGAACAAGCCGCTGGAGCAACTCGGCAAAGTCGTCGATGAATCCGGTCTCGAACTCGTTCACCCGCACGCAGCAGGTCGTATGCGGTGAGTAGATGCATGCGATGCCTTCGGTGATGCCGCTTGCACGGACGGCCTCGCTGACCTCCTCGGTGATGTCTCGGACGGCCAGCCCACCTTCGGTTCGCAGTTCTGTCTCGAGCTGGAAGACCTTCACGGCGGCGTGATCCCTCCTCCGGTCGGACGTGCCACGGCGAGCCCCCTATTCTGAGGGTTCGGCCGCCCCACGTCACGGGGGAACCGTCAGTAGCCGGGAGCGGTGGTCGTCGTCTGGTTCGTCGTGGTCTCGCCGCCCCCGGACATGGCGCCAACCGTCACGGAGCCCTTCATCCCTTGCTCCTTGTGGCTGTCGATCGGGCAGTACATCTCGTACGAGCCGGCCTTGGAGAGCGACACCTTGAGCGTCGCCGTCTTGCCGGGCTCGATGTCCTCCGTTTCGTCCTCGACGCCGTTTCCCTCGATCTCGAGTGCGTGCGTGATCTGGCCGTCGTTCGTCACCTTGAACTCGTAGGTTCCGGCCTTTGCGAAGCTGACGTGGCTCGGCTTGAGCGAGTACTCCTTCTCGGAGATTTGGACCGACTGCATCGCGGCGCCTTGCTCCGACTGCTTCGACTCGTTGGTGCCGCCCCCGCCGCCGCAACCGGCGAGGACGAGCAGAGGCACGAGAACCCAGACGCGTCGCATCCGTTGAGATCTACGCAAGCAGACGACGTTCGGATTCCCCGGAACCTTGTGAGCCGAAACGGCTACTCGCCACGCGACGCCGAATTCTCGGCGTTTTGCCGCCGAACGTGCGGCGGGCTTACGCCTCGCACTTTCGGCGGGTGGGCTACTCTCGAATGTGGGGCCCGTAGCTCAGCTGGTTAGAGCAGCGGACTCATAATCCGTTGGTCCCTGGTTCGAATCCAGGCGGGCCCATCAAGTGCGTGTGGACGGCGTGAATGTGCCCGAGGCACCTGTCGAGGAGACCGATCACGGCCTCGTCCGCACTGGCGAAGGGTGGTTCGTCGTCAACGCGCGCGAGATGCGCTGGTACGAGTCCGAAGGCTGGGGCAAGTTCTCGAACTTCGGCGGCGACATCCTCTTCGACCAGCTCGGAATCGGGCTCACCGTGCTCGGGCCGGGCCAACCACTTTCGATGTACCACTGGGAGAGTGACCAAGAGGACTTCTTCATCCTCTCGGGCACCGCAACGCTCATTGTCGAGGGTCAAGAGCGACCCCTGCGGCAATGGGATTTTGTTCATTGCCCTCCGTACACGGAACACACGATTCTGGGGGGACTGTGCGTCGTTTTCAGCGTCGGTTCGCGCGAGCGCCACACGGAGATCGGCCCTGACGGCCGCCGTCGTGGACGTGAGGGCGAAAGTGCGTACACCGTCAATGAAACGGCGATCCAGTACGGCGCCGGGATCGAACCCGGGACATCGCAGGACAAGGCATACGCTCGGTTCCCGCCGCGCACGCCCGTCCGCTACGGCGGCTGGCTCGACGACATTTTCTGAATGGCTGCGTCGCATAGGTCGACACGGACGTCCTTCGCCGCCGACCTGGCCGAGCGGTACAGTCGCCGCCGGATGCGCCGGCTCCTGTTCCTCCTCCTGACCGTTCTCGCCGCGGGCTGCAGCGCGGGCGAACCGTCGGTGTACAAAGCCGAGCCGACGGCGAAGTGCCTACGTGAGCAGGGATATCGCGTCGTCACCAATACGGCGGATCTCGGCGTGGTGGAGAAGAACGCGGACAACGGCGGACTGATCGCGTACGAGCCGGGCAATGCCGTCCGGATCGCGTTCGCTGCCGACTCCGACGATGCCCTCGGGGTCGAACAGGGCTTTCGGCGCTTCGTAACGAAGCGGGTCCGCCCTCATATCACGGACGTGATGCGCACGCAGAAGAACGCGGTGCTGCTGTGGACGGTGACGCCGCCGCTCGACGAGCTGAACAACGTCTACGACTGTCTCAAGGGCTGAACCCTCCCAAATGGCTATGTCCGGTGCCAGGCACAGGACAGGGCCGCTGGAGCCATGAGGCGCGCGGCTAGAATCGGCGCGATGGTCGAGATCGGAACGATGCGCGTCAAGAGCGGCTTGGCCGAGATGCTCAAGGGCGGGGTCATCATGGACGTGACGACGGCCGAGCAGGCTCGCATCGCCGAGGACGCGGGAGCCGTGGCCGTGATGGCGCTCGAGCGGGTACCGGCGGACATCCGTGCGCAGGGCGGCGTCGCGCGCATGGCCGATCCGGACAAGATCGTCGAGATCCAGGAGGCCGTGACGATTCCGGTCATGGCGAAGGCCCGAATCGGCCACTTCGTCGAAGCGCAGATCCTCGAGGCGCTCGAGGTCGACTACATCGACGAGTCGGAGGTCCTCACGCCGGCGGACGAGGAGCACCACATCGACAAGTGGAAGTTCACCGTCCCGTTCGTCTGCGGCTGCCGCAACCTGGGCGAGGCGCTGCGCCGGATCGCCGAAGGAGCGGCGATGATCCGGACGAAAGGCGAGGCGGGCACGGGCGACATCGTCAATGCGGTCACGCACATGCGCGCGGTCTTCGGAGCGATCAAGCGGCTTGGCGCGATGGATCCGGATGAGCTCTACACCGAGGCGAAGACGCTCCAGGCTCCGGTCGAGCTCGTGCGCTGGGTGGCCGAGAACGGGAAGCTGCCCGTGGTGACGTTCACCGCGGGGGGGATCGCAACGCCTGCCGACGCCGCGCTTTGCATGCAGCTCGGCGCCGACGGCGTCTTCGTCGGCTCCGGGATCTTCAAGTCGGCCGAGCCGTCGATCCGCGCGAAGGCGATCGTCGAGGCGACGACGCACTTCCGCGACCCGGAGATCCTCGCGCGCGTGTCGCAGGGGCTCGGCGATCCGATGCTGGGGCTGTCCGCCGCCGCGCTCGCGCCCGAAGAGCTGCTCGAGACCCGCGGCTGGTAAGTCGCGCCCCGCGCCGCCGCGCGCACGGTGACCGCGACTGCCGACGGTACGATCACTGCGTGGAGCGCAAGACCAAGGTGGGCGTCCTTGCGGTGCAGGGGAACTTTCGCGAGCACGCCGCGATGCTGCGCCGTCTCGGCGCGGACGTGGTCGAGGTTCGCAAGCCCGAGCAGCTCGAAGACCTCGACGGGCTGGTCATCCCCGGCGGGGAGTCGACTGCGAT
>DASQWC010000183.1:0-20995 GCA_035640475.1 Actinomycetota bacterium
CGCCGTCCTTCGCGATGCCCTGGTTCTCGTATTTCTTGCCGACCATGAAGCCGGTGATGTTCTGCAGAAAGATGAGCGGGATCTTGCGTTGGTCGCACAGCTCGATGAAATGAGCGCCCTTCAGAGCCGACTCGGAGAACAGGATCCCGTTGTTCGCGATGATCCCGACCGGAAACCCGTGCAGGTGGGCGAAACCGCACACGAGCGTGTCGCCGTACAGCTGCTTGAACTCGTGGAAGCGGGAACCGTCCACGAGACGTGCGATGACCTCGCGCACGTCGTAGGGCGTGCGCGGGTCGTCCGGAACGATCGAGTGCAGCTCGGCCGGGTCGTACTTCGGCTCCTCGGGGTCGCGCAGATCGGGCGGAAGCGTCTTGCGCCGATTGAGATTGGACGCGATCTCGCGCACGATCTCGAGCGCGTGGACGTCGTCCAGCGCGTAGTGGTCGACGACGCCGGAGCGCCGCGCATGGAGGTCGGCGCCGCCGAGGTCTTCCTCGGAGACGTCCTCGCCGGTCGCGGCCTTCACGAGCGGGGGCCCGCCGAGATAGATCGTGCCCTGCTCCTTCACGATCACGGTCTCGTCGGACATGGCCGGGATGTACGCGCCGCCCGCCGTGCACATCCCGAGCACCGCCGCGATCTGCGGAATGCCGCGCGCGGACATCGTTGCCTGGTTGTAGAAGATCCGTCCGAAGTGCGTACGGTCGGGAAAGATCTCGTCCTGGAGCGGCAGGAACGCGCCGCCGGAATCGACCAGATAGATGCACGGCAGGTTGTTGTCGAGCGCGATCTCCTGCGCGCGAAGATGCTTCTTCACCGTCATCGGGAAATAGGTGCCGCCCTTGACCGTGGCGTCGTTGCACACGATCACGCACTCGGTTCCCGACACGCGCCCGACGCCGGTGATGATGCCCGCGCCGGGAGCCTGGTCGTCATACAGACCGTGGGCCGCGAGCGCCGAGAGCTCGAGGAACGGGGTAGCCGGATCGAGGAGCCGTTCGACACGCTCGCGCGGAAGCAGCTTGCCGCGGCTCAGATGTTTCTCGCGCGCCTTCTCCGGCCCGCCTTGTGCCGCCGACGAGGTCTTCGCCCGAAGATCGGCAACCAGCGCATCCATCGCATCGCGGCGGGCCTTGGACTCAGCCGAGCCGGGATCGAATCGCGTCTCCAGGACGGGCATACGAGAAGCCTACGTGCCGGATGGCGGAGCGGGACGATCTCCGGCGCGGAAGCGCTCCAGACCTTCTCGCATCTCCGTGGCACCGACGGTCGACTCACCGCGGCGCGCCTCAGCGTCGATACCGTCGAGCTTGACGGCCGACTCACGGTCGGCGACAAGCGACGCTTGCGGGTAGCCGGCGATGTGGCCGGCGAGCTCGACGGCCCGATCGAGCGCCGTGTCCGGGTGGACGACCTCTTGCACGAGCCCCATCCGTAACGCGGTCTTCGCGTCGATGCTCGCTCCGGTCTCGATCAGATACAGCGCGTTGCCCAGCCCGACGATCCTCGGGAGCCGCTGGGTGCCGCCGTCGATGAGCGGAACACCCCACCGCCGGTTCACGACGCCGAACATCGCCGACGAGTCGCAGATCCGGAAGTCGCACCAGCACGCGAGCTCGAGCCCGCCCGCGTAGCAGAAGCCGTTGATCGCCGCGATCGTCGGCTTGGAGACGTCCAGGCGCGTCATGCCCATCGGTCCGGCGTCCTTCAGTCGCGGAGGATTGCGGAGATCGGCCCCGGAGCAGAACGATCGCGACCCGGCGCCGGTCAGGATCAGGACGCGCTGCGAGTCGTCCGCATCGAACTCACGGACGGCCGTCTCCAAGCCGTCGGCCGTCTCGGTGTCCACGCAGTTACGCACCTCGGACCGGTTGATCGTGACGACGACGAACGCTTCGCGGCGCTCGACCAGAACCTTCTGCACTCGCTAATAGTGACCGAGCAGCCCTCGCTCGCGCGCAGCGCGCTCGAAGAGCCTGAAGACCGCGATACCGCCGAGGAAGTAGAAGAGCGAGTTCGCAACGAGGAACAAGAGGTCGCCGGCCCCGAGCTCGAAGATCGAGTCGCCGTCGACGAGAACACGCTGCAACAGATGCGTTCCCCACCCCAGGGGCAGGAACTTGATGACGGTCACCCGATCGGCGGGAACAACGACGAGAGCGATGATGAGGATCTGATAGATCTGCAAGGCATTCTGGATGCGTTTGAACACGATCGCCTGACCGCCGAGGACGAACCCGACTCCAATCATCCCGACAAGCGTCACGAACAACAGCGGCACGACGCTGACGACGTCCAGATTCAGCCACTTGCCGGTCGTGGTCATCATCACGAGCAGCAGGCCCGACCACACCACGAAGTACACGACAAGCGACGATGCAACGCGCGCCAAGAGCACCCGGACCAGCCCGAACGGCGACATGCCGAGCTGCTCGAGCGTTCCTTCCGTCGCCTCCTGCGTGAGCTCGAACGTCAGGGAGCCGAGCGACAGGATGGTGAACGCCCACAGCGCATAGGACACGACCACTCCTTCGAGGGTGTGACCGAAGCCCGGCCGATCGCCGCCGAACAGCTTCGCGCCCAAGAAGATGACGACGAAGAACCCGTAAATGGAGAGAACCGACGAGAGGGTGTCGAACGCGTAGCGTCGGAATTCGATGACTCGCCAGCGGAGCGACGCACCGTACAAGACCGCCGCTTTCACTTGTACACCTCCCCGCGCACGATGCGGAGGAAGACCTCCTCGAGGTCCGGATCCTTCCGATCGATCGATTCGATGACGGCGTCGCTTCCACGCAGCGTGTCGACGAGCTCGTAGAACACTCCGCCGTCGACGATCTCGACCTCGATCAATGTCGTGTTGCCTTCTGTCGTGATCCCGATGCCGTTGAACCGCTGGTGGAGTGCGGTCTCGTCGACGCGGCCTTGGACCGTGAAGCGATAGGCGCGTACCCGGAACAGATCGAGAAGGTTGTCGATGCGGTCGGCGGTAACGATCCGGCCGTTGTTGATGATGACGACGCGCTCGCAGACGTCTTGGACGACGTCCATGTCGTGGCTGGACAACAGGATCGTGCGGCCGGCGTCCGCGGCAAGCGATCGGAGCATTCCGCGCAGCTCGAGCGACGTCTCGACGTCCAAGCCGAGCGTCGGCTCGTCGAGGAGCAGGATCGGGGTTTGCTTCACGAAGGCACACGCGACGGCGAGCTTCTGCTGCATTCCGCGAGACAGCGTGCGCGCATCGGCGTTTCGCGCTTCCGCGAGCCCGAAGCGATCGATGAGCTCGTCGCTGAGTGCGGCGATCGACCGGCGAGGGACCCCGTGCAGTGCCGCGAAGTACTCGAGGTTCTCGAGCGCCGTCAGCCGCCAGTAGATGTTGCGGTTGCCTTCGAGCACCGCCGCGAGCTTCGCCGTCGCCGCCCGCGACTCCTTTGCGGCGTCGACGCCGTCTACGACGATTCGACCGGACGTCGGGGACACGAGCGTGCACAGGCATTTGATCGTCGTCGTCTTGCCGGCGCCGTTCGGGCCCAGCAGGCCGACGATCTCGCCTGGAGCGACGTCAAAGGAGACGTCGTCCACAGCCCTGACCTCGCTGCGGCGCCGCGACCGGTAGACCTTCGTCAGGTGCTCGACCGCAACGATCGATTCCCCGCCCACAAAACTCACGATATATCGCGTTTGCCGCAGCGGTCAACGCCTTCTTCGCGGCCTTCGGACGCGGCCTCGACTCAGCGCGTTGACTTCCAGGCGTCCCAGTAAGTGATCTCCGACACCGGACGACGATCGGCCGGCTTGAAGTCGGTTCCCTTCGTGTAGGCCACCGGGATCAGTGCGACCTGCGTGACCGTGTCCGGAATCCCGAGCAGCTCGGCTGCCTCGGCTTGGTGCGCGAGGTGCAGCGTCGTGTACGTCGAGCCGAGACCGCGGCTGCGCAGCGCGAGCTGGAAGGACCAGATGGCGGGGATGATCGAGCCCAGGTGCGAGGCCGCCATCCACGGCGGTGTCCCTTCCGGAAGCGCGCCGAGGATGCACGGGATCACATGCACCGGCACACGCTCGATGTTCTGTGCCAGAAAGTCCGCCGAGCGGTAGACGCGCCGCATCTGCGCCTCGAGGCCGGGCCGCGCCGTCGCCATCGCGTCCTCTCCGGCATTCGCGTACACGGCGTTCCACGCTTGCCGGTAGAGATCTGCCAGCTTCTTGCGCTTTTCGGCATCGGTGACGACCAGCCAGCGCCATCCTTGGTTATTGCCTCCGGTGGGGGCCTGGATCGCCAGCTCGAGGCACTCGGTGATCACCTCGGGCGGCACCGGGCGCTCCAGATCGAGCCGCTTGCGCACTGCGCGCGTTGTCTGCAATGCGAGATCAAGTTCCATGGAGTCCCTCCCTCACAGCGCCGACGATTTCGTCCAAGTCGACTCTTTCCGGATCGGTGGTGTCCACTTCGAAAGTCAGAAGAGCGACGCCCAACGGAACGTGCTCGCGCTGCGTGAGCTCGACGGCGAAGCTCTCGTCGTCCGGTGAGTAGTCGGAACCCTCATGGCCCGGATGACGATCGCCGGACAGCTCGCGCTCCCGATACCGTCGTGCGAGTGTTTCGACATTCGCCGTGCAGTACACCTCGACGACGTCGAAACCGAATCGATCCGACAAATCGCGGAATTGCCCGACGTGCAACCGCCTGTCGAAGTTCGACTCGATCAGAGCCGACGTCCCGGCTTCCATGAGCCGTTCGAGAACGAGAAACAACAGCCTCCACGTCGCGGCACCGAGCTTGCGCGACCACTCGCGATCGGACCAGCCCAGCGATCCGAACAATGATTCTTTGATGTCGTCCTTCGCGACGACGGGGAGACCGAGAGCCGGGCCGAGTCTGCGCGCGACGGTCGTCTTCCCGGCTCCCGGCGGCCCGGAGACGATCACGAGCAGCGGTCTGCTCACTCGCCGCGCAAATGGACGACGTCGCCGGCGACGACCGGATTCCCGTCGACGATGAGCGCTCCGTCGTCGCGGACTCCGTCGGCCGTGCCTTCAAAGGTGCGATCGGTGAGCTCTACGCGCACGCGGGAGCCGATCGTGTCGCAGCGCGCACGGTATTCGTCGAGCCACCCGTCGTCGGCGAGGACGGCGTCCAGCTCGCGAAGAATCGTCACGCAGAGGTCGTCCCGTCGCGGCGCATCCCCCCGCGCAATGCGAACGCTCGTCGCTTCGATCTCCTCCGGCAGGTCACCGTCGGTGTGCCCGACATTCACGCCGATGCCGATCACGAGGTAGTCCGCGCTCGGCGCGAGCTCGCCGAGGATGCCGCACACCTTCTTCCCACCGAGCCGGACGTCGTTCGGCCACTTGAGCCGCGCATCGTCTCCCAGCGCGCGCGCGACCGCAATGCCCGCCCGCAACGAGACGGATCCCGCGTCCTCCGAGCGGACGCCGCGAACGAGGGCCGAGAACATCAGCATCGCGCCGGGAACGTCGAGCCACAAACGTCCCGCACGGCCGCGCCCTGCGGACTGGTGATCGGCGACGATGACGCGGCCGTCCCGGCCCCCGCCGGTAACCAGCGCCGTCTGCGTGGAGTCAATCGACGAATGGACCTCGACGTGGGTAAAACGCGTTCCGACCAGGCCTTTGAGGATGCGCGGCGCGGAGAGGTCCTTCACGGCGGGCCGATACTATAGGCGACCGTGCTGCGCAAAGTCCTGGTCGCCAACCGTGGGGAGATCGCCGTCCGCATCATGCGGACGGTGCGCGACCTGGGTCTTTCCTCAGTCGCCGTCTACTCGGAAGCAGATCGCGACTCGCTCCACGTCTCCACGGCCGACGAAGCGTACTTGCTCGGTCCGGCGCCGGCGGCGGAGAGCTACCTGCACATCGAGAAGATCATCGAGGTCGCGAAGCGGTCAAAGGCCGACGCCGTCCATCCCGGCTACGGCTTTCTCGCCGAGAACGAAGCGTTTGCCGACGCCGTCGAGGACGCTGGACTCCTCTGGATCGGTCCCCCACCTGATGCGATGTCCCGCATGGGCGACAAGGTCGCCGCGCGACACACCGCCGTCGAGGCCGGTGTGCCGATCGTGCTGGGAACGTCGGAGGCGGTCGACGCGAAGGGCGCGAAAGCGTTCGCGAAGGAACACGGCTACCCCATCGCGCTGAAGGCCGTCATGGGCGGGGGCGGCAAGGCGTTCCGGGTCGTGCGATCGGCGGCCGAGCTCGACGAAGCACTCGAAGGAGCCGCACGTGAGGCGCAAGCGTACTTCGGCGACGCGTCGGTGTTCTGCGAGCGCTACGTCGACCGACCTCGTCACGTCGAAGCGCAGATCCTCGCCGACGCAAAGGGCGGCGTCGCGTTCCTCGGTGAGCGCGACTGCTCGACGCAACGTCGTCACCAGAAGCTCGTCGAGGAAGCCCCCTCACCTGCCGTCGACGCGGACCTGCGCAGCGCGATCGGCGAAGCGGCCGTCGCGCTCGCGAAGGCGGTCGGCTATCGGTCGGCCGGCACAGTCGAGTTCCTCCTGTCGCCGAACGGCGACCTGTCGTTCCTCGAGATGAACACGCGCTTGCAGGTCGAGCATCCGGTCACCGAGCTCGTGTGCGGCATCGATCTCGTCGCCGAGCAGCTGCGCATCGCCGACGGACAGGCCCTCGGTTACGAAGAGCTGCCGTTGCGCGGCCACGCGATCGAGTGCCGCATCAACGCGGAGGATCCGGCCAAAGGCTTCCTACCGTCGCCCGGGCGGATCGACGCGTGGGACGGCCCGAAGGGACCCTGGACGCGTGTGGACGAAGGCTTCGGCGCCGGCCGCGTCGTCCCGCAGGACTACGACTCGCTCATCGCGAAGCTCGTCTGCTTCGGGACCGACCGGGAGCAAGCACGGAAACGAATGCTCCAAGCGCTCGCCGACTTCGCCGTCGAGGGCATCGCGACGACGATCCCGTTTCATCGTGCGTTCCTCTCGAACGAGACATTCGCCAAGGGCGAGGTGTACACGCGCTTCGTCGAGGACGAGTTTCTTTCGGTCCTTCCCGAGCTGCTGGAGAAGCTCGAACCGGCGCAGGCACGGGCGACGGCGGCGCCGACGGCAACGGCAACGGACGTCAAGCGATCGGTCGCGGTCGAGATCTCCGGACGGCGCTACGACGTCACGATGTGGGAACGCGACGGGAAGCGTGCGTTTCGTCCGCTCGAGCGGAGCACGTCGCATCACGCGGCTGCCGGCGCGCACGACGAGGTCCGGGCTCCCATGCAGGGAACGATCTTGAAGGTCCTCGTCGAGCAGGGCCAGGACGTCGAGGCCGGCGACCTCATCTGCACGCTCGAGGCGATGAAGATGGAGAACCACATCATCTCCCCGCGCGAGGGAACGATTCAGGAGCTGCACGTCGAGGCGGGAAAGACGATCGAGACCGGCGCGCTGATCGCAATCATCGAGTAGTTGTCGGTCGATCTCGGCGCTCTCAGCGGACTCGCCGACCGCGTTCACACCGGAGAGCTACGAAACCTTCACGCCGTGCTCGTCGTGCAGCACGGCGAGCCGGTCTTCGAGGCGCACTTCTCCGGACCCGACCAGAACATCGTCGACTTGGTGACCGGGAAGTCGGGAGCTTCCGCGTACACTCCCGGCGCCCTGCACGACGTCCGGTCGGTGACAAAGAGCGTCACGTCACTCCTCTACGGGATCGCGCTGGCCGACGGTGCGGTGCCCTCGCCCGATGCGCCCGTCATCGAGTCGTTCCCCGACTACGCGGATCTCCGGACGGCGGAGCGCAAACGGCTTCTCGTCCGGCACTTGCTGACGATGACCATGGGTGTCGAGTGGGACGAGTCGATCTCCTACCTCGACCCACGCAACAGCGAGATCCAGATGGTTCGGTCGGACGACCCCTACAGGTTCGTCTTGTCCAGACCGGTCGTCGCCCCGCCCGGCGAACGTTTCACGTACAGCGGCGGCGCCACAGAGCTCGTCGGCAAGCTCATCAGCGACGGCACCCGACGACAGATCGACGCCTACGCGCGCGACGTGTTGTTCGAACCGCTCGGAATCACCGACTTCATGTGGGCGCGAGCTCCGCACGGCCGGCCGATGTGCGCATCCGGGCTCAGGCTGCGCGCTCCCGACCTGGCGAAGATCGCGCAGCTGTACCTGACCGGCGGAGTCCACGGCGGCCGCGTGGTCGCGCCCGACACGTGGCTGTCGGAGTCTCTGAGGCCGCACGTCACTCACGGCGCGGGAGCCTACGGCTTCTTCTTCTGGCTGTCTGGCCGAGGACGCGTGGCTGCGGCGATGGGCAACGGCGGCCAGCGAGCAGCCGTGATCCCCGAGCGCGACGTCGTCGTCGTGATTCTCGCCGGCAACTACGACGACTTCGGGCCGAGCGTGACCGACCGCGTCATGCGCGAGCACGTCTTGCCGGCCGTCGGGCTTCCACCGGACGAGTCGCCGGCGCCGTTCCTCGCTCCGTGAGCCTGGTTAGATAGGGGCGTGGATCTGCACATCGAAGTCGTGACCGTCACGCAGTTCGCGCAGAACTGCTCGATCCTGTGCCCGGAAGGCGGCGGGCCGGCCGTCCTGATCGACCCGGGCGGCGAGCACGAGCGCGTCATGGAGGCGGCCGAAAAGCTCGGCGCCCGGATCGAAGCGATCCTCATCACCCACGGGCACATCGATCACATCGGCGGTCTGAACGAGGCGATTGCGTCGACGGGTGCGCCCGTGTGGCTGCACCCGGACGACCTGTGGCTGTACGAGCGTCCGCTCTTCGGTTTGCCGGCGGTCGGCGTCCCGGAGAACGCAACGCTTCTGAACGACGGCGACGAGCTCGAGCTCGCCGGGATCCGGTTCCGCGTCCTGCACACGCCGGGACACTCCCCGGGGCATGTGTGCTTCGAGATCCTCGGGCAGGAAGAGCCGCTCGTTATCGGCGGCGACCTCATCTTCATGGGTTCCATCGGCCGCACCGACCTGCCGCGCGCCGACTTCCGACAGCTCATCGCGTCGGTGAAGGAGAAGATCTGGGTCCTGCCCGACGAGACGACGATCCTGCCCGGGCACGGCCCGGCTACCACGATCGGGTTCGAGAAGAAGGTCAATCCGTTCGTGTCGCTCGAGGCGCTCGAAGACCTCGTCGTGTGACGCAGCTCGTCTCACAGCTCCGGTCGCTCGGCGTGCAACCCGCGATCGTCCTCCTCGTGCACACGTCGTTCAGCAAAGTCGGTCCGCTCGACGGCGGTCCGGACGAGCTGATCGATGCGCTGATCGAGGCCGTCGGCCCGGAGGGAACGGTCACGATGCCGTCGTGGACCGCCGACGACGAGGCGCTGTTCGATACATCGTCGACGTCAACGCGCGATCATCTCGGGATCGTCTCAGAGGTCTTCTGGCAACGACCCGGGGTACTGCGCGGCGACCATCCGTTTGCATTCGCCGCGATCGGGCCGCAGGCCGAGTTCATCACTTCTGCACCGTTCGTCCTTCCGCCGCACGCGAAAGACAGCGGCGTCGCGCGCGTGCACGATCTCGACGGCTGGGTCCTGCTGCTCGGCGTCGACCACGACTCGAACACAACGATTCACTACGCGGAGCTGACGGCCGGCGTCCCCTATTGGCAGTCGAACTACATCACGGTCCTCGTGGACGGCCGTCCGAAGAAGGTCTTCTACGGCGAGAACGACAGCTGTTGCCAGGGATTCAACATGGCCGGCGAGTGGCTGCGGCAGAGAGGCCTCCAGCGTGAGGGCAAGGTCGGCAACGCGGACGCGATCCTCGTCCGTTCGCGCGACGTCGTTGATACCGTCGTCGCCGAGCTTCGCGACGACCTCACGAGGTTCTTGCACCCTCGCGGGAGCGACTGCGACGAGTGTGAGGAGGCGTGGGTGAGCGTGGTCGAGTCGGCCGCGCGCTCCGCGGCTACCGGCTAAAGAGCACGCAGGCCGGAGCGAACGTCGGGTCAATCGCCGTCGCTCGTCCAGCAGCCTGCGACGGCGTGAGCCACGTCCCCGGGAACGGAGAAACGGGCATCGACGCGTCGAAGCGGTAGACGTCCAGACCACGCTCGACGTCGTTCCCGTAGAGATAGAAGGAGCCGTCCGCTTCGACGCGATTGGTCTTCGCGCTCCACGTGTCGGAGTCGGGCAGCGCGTAGTAGCCGATCTCGCGCATGCCGGGTCCCACATTGCCTGCTTGGGCAAGAGCACCGGCGGAAACACCGGCGAGTCCCGACACGTCGACGACCCGCACGCCGGCGCTGTACCAGGCGATCGTCATGAGCTTCCGCTCGGGATAGAAGCGCAAGACGTGCGATGTACACCGGAGAGCTTTGGAGAGCGCCGGGCGGACCTCGGGAATCGCCCAGAAGCCGACCTTGACCGGCGTTCGCTCGAGCTCACCGGTGACGTCGTAGACATGCAGCCCACCGCCCGGACAGAAGCCGTTGCCGGCGGCCCCGTTGGTCTCGTCGGTCACCACGAGAAACGTGCTTTCACCGAGCACCGGGTCGTCCAACGTGATCGGGTCGGCCTGGTGATGAATGTTGACCGCCGGATCGATGATGCGTCCGATGATCTTCGGATCTGCCGGATCCGTCGTGTCGAGGATCAGCGTGTGGGTCAACGCCGCGGCGTAGGCTCGTTTCCCGTCTGTGCTGAAGGTGATGTCGTGGGACTCGACCCCCGTGGAGAGCGGCAACTCCTTGAGGATCACGGGATGCCGGATGCTCGAGAGATCGATGATCTCGATGGCCGAGGGGTACGCGCGATCCGAGTTGGAGTTGTACATGTAGCGGCCCCCGGGATGTACGGATTGGTTGTGCGATCCCTGCGTGACCTCAACGAATCCGGCCGTGGCAGGACGGCGCGGGTTTGTGACGTCGACGATGAACGTCCCGTACGCCTTGCGGCGGATTCCGGCATCCCGATAGCAACGAGAGTCCGGGAACGTGTTTGTCGCGCTGCCGTCGGCCGTGTACGTCACGAAGGTGCGCGATCCGCGGTGGAACACCTGGACGTCGCCCTGAGCGATGCCGCAGTCGTAGACGCCTGTGATGCTCGGCCGCCTCGGGTTGGTGATGTCGATGATCTGCAACCCGTTGCGATAGGTACCGGCCAGTGCGTAGGACCGGCCCCCGAGGCGCGCAAACTCGATGTCGGTCCCGAACGACGTCTTTTGTTGCCATCGCTTCTCGTAGGCGAGGTGCGCGACGTGCCGCATGTTGGCGCTCCCGACGCCCGTCTGGGCGGAGGCGGGCGTTCCGACCAAGAGGACGGCAAGACTCACGACGGCAAAGAACAGACGGCGCGTCAACCCGACCTCCGGTGTGCCGGCAGCGATGAGAATTCCACGTCAACCATGACAGACTGTCGGGCGTGAAGCCCGAGTCGGTTCCCGCAAGTCTGGAGACGGTTCTCCGAGAGGTCGGTTCGGCGGTCGTCGCGTACTCGGGCGGCGTCGACTCCACCTATCTCGCCTGGGCGGCGAACGAAGTGCTCGGCTCCCAGTCGCTGGCCGTGACGGCCGACTCGGCCTCGCTCCCCCGAGCCGAGCTCGACGAGGCGCTGCGTGTTGCCGAGAAAGCAGGGTTCCCCGTCGAGGTCGTCCGCACCGACGAGTTCGAGCGTGATGCATACCTGCGCAACGCCCCCGACCGATGCTTCCACTGCAAAGAGGCCTTGTTCGATCGGCTCTTCCCGCTCGCGCACGCACGCGGCTTCGCGCACGTGTGTCTCGGCACCGTCACCGACGACCTCGGCGACGTTCGGCCGGGCCTGGAGAGCGCACGACGCCGCGGCGCGCGCCAGCCGCTTCTGGAAGCGGGGCTTTCCAAGGCCGACGTCCGGTCGCTCGCACGCAGTACGGGGCTGCCCGTCTGGAACAAGCCGCAGGCCGCCTGCCTGTCGTCACGCATTCCGCACGGAACACGCGTCACCCTCGAAGCGCTGCAACGCGTCGAGCGTGCCGAGGCTGCGATCAGAGACCTTGGGTTCTCGCTCGTGCGCGTGCGGCATCACGACGACGACGCACGGGTCGAGGTCGGCAGCGATGAGCTCGGACGGCTCGACGACGGGCCGCTGCGCGAACGAGTCGTCAGCGCCGTCCGGGCCGCCGGATACCGTGATGTCGTGATCGATCCGCGCGGCTACCGAACCGGGGGCGTCCGACTGCCCATCCTGGAGCGCTGATGCCCAAACTCCGCTTGCATCTCACGTTCCCCGAGCAGCTCATCCAGGAGCCGATCATCTGGAGGCTCGGGCGGCAGTACGACATCATCACGAACGTCCGGCGCGCCAACGTCGAAGACAAGGTCGGCTGGATCATCCTCGAGGTGGAGGGAACCGAGGAAGCGCTCGATCAGGGCATCGCGTGGATGACCGAGATGGGCGTGCAGGTCGACCGTCTCCAGGGCGACGTCGTCGAGTCCTGAGCCTTCTGGTAGACCTCGGCATCGTGCTGTTCGTCGCCGGTATGGCGCGCTCCGGATTCAAGCGCGGCTTCGTGTTCTATGCGATCGATCTGGTCGGCTTCGTCGCGTCGGTCGTCGCGGCCGTGCGGTTCCACGAGATCCCGGCCGTGGCCTACGACATCTTCGGAATGTCACCACACGCAGCCAACGCGGCGGGCGGACTGACGATCTTCGTCCCGCTCATCGCGCTGACGGCGATCGTCGGCTCGAAGCTGGCGCGGGCGATGTACAAGCCCGGTCTGTTCACCGCGAATCGTGTCCTGGGCGCGGCCTTTGCCGCCGTGCTCGGCGCCGTCGTCGTCCTCGTCGGCGTGCTCTTCATTCGCACGGTCGCGCCGAGCGGCCTTCGCCGCCTGGTCAACGATTCCCTGCTCGCCCCGCGGATCGTCGACGCAGCCGCACCCTTGACCGCTGCCGTCGATGATCGGCTCGGACTCGACCTGTGCGGCGGGCGGCTGGCACGTGCCGCGCCGGAGATCTGCGCCGAGGACGCGCGGATCATTGGGTAGCATGCGTACCTGATGGCAAAGAAGAAACAACGCAGGTACAACCCGCCGGGCGGAGGGCGTCCCCGGCGCAATCCGCTCGCCGAGCCGAACATTCCTCAGGCCAACCCGAATGCGATCGAGGCGGAAGGCGTCGTGCTCGAGTCGCTGCCGAACGTGATGTTCAAGATCAAGCTCGACAACGGACACGAGGTCCTCGGTCATATCTCGGGACGGATGCGGAAGAACTACGTTCGGATCATGCCCGGTGACCGCGTCCGCATCGAGCTCTCGCCGTACGATCTCGAGCGGGGCCGCATCACCTGGCGGCTGCGCTGACGACGGATCCCAGCTAGCGCCCGCGGCGCAGCGCCCACACGAAGCCGCCGGCGATCAGGAACAGCCCGGGGAGGAGCCCGGCCGTGACCAGCAGCAAGTACCGGCTCCTGGCGGCCGTCAGGTTCAGCTCCCGAATCTTCGGAAACGACGGGACGGCCGTCACGAGATCCTCGGGCTGGGTAAGCCAATCGATGCCTTGCACCCACAAACGAGCGTTTGCCGCGTCGGAAATATACGCATTCGAGGCGAAGTCCACATCGCCGAACGCGAGGATTCGAGTGCGGCGGATGCTCGCGCGCGCGGTTCCCGGTCGCTTCACCTCGCTGTCGTCGGCAGCCGCGCCGATCGCGATCGGTCCTTCGCGATCCACCTTCGGATCGAACTCCGTCACGTCCGCGCGATCCAGATAACCCAGCGGGCTCGTGAAGGCGATGCCGGTCACGGTCAGTCCTGGGTTGCCGGTGTCGCGCGTGTCGACGCCCATGGCGCCCGGAAAGAAGGTCGGGCCGAGACCTCGCACCGGTGCGCTGCCCCCCGCGTAGCGGCTGACGATCGGCGTCGTGACGTCGGTCGGCAGATGTGACGCGGAGTCGCCCTCGAGGATCACGCCGCGCTCGAAGCGAATCCCCCACGGCTCGGTCAACGGCGTCAGGTTGGTGTTCGCATCCGGGTCGGCGAGCGCGAAGAGCTTTCCGCCGCCGGCCAGATACGAGCGTATGGTCCGAACGACCGACGTTGCCGGACGAGTCGTCGGCGCCGCGAAGATGACCGCGTCGCACCGCCCGATGCCGCGACCCGCAAGAAGGTTCACGGTTCTTGTGCGATAGCCGTTGCTCGTCAGCAGCGCCGCAGCTCGCGAATACCCGGTCCCCTCGGAGGCCTCGGGTTCGCGTTCCCCGTGGCCGGCTGCGAAGCATACGGTGGCATCGACTCCGCGCACGAGGCGCGCAAGAGCCGACGTGATGTCGATCTCGATCGTGTATTGCGCCGTTTCGATCCGCTTGGGGTCGGCCACGTCCTGGACGGCCGCCGAGCCGATCTCGGAGACGCCGAGCCGCTGAGCTTCTCCCGGCGCGAGCTGCGGGTCGAGGACGCGGAACGTGATGCGCCGGTTCGCCCGCCGGTAGCGGGACAACAGTGTCGCCGCTTCGACGCGTCCGGGTGCTTCGCGCGGGAAGAAAGCGGTGATCTCGATACGACGGCTCACGTCGCGCAGGACACGACGTGTCTCGGACGAGAGTGACGCGGAGCCTTCCGCCGTGAGATCCCACCCGATGTGCGCGCGCCCGATACCGACGTTGACCGCAAGCACCACGACGACGAATGCCGCCATCCAGACAAAGGCGCGTCGCGGCGTCATCGCCATCTCCGCGATTCGACGGCAGCGAGCGTCGCTGCGAGCGCGACGACGGTGATGGACAGAAAGAAGGTCAGGTCGGCGAGGTCGATGAGTCCGCCGGCGAAGCTACGAAGCCGTTCGGAGATCGAAAGGGCGCCGAAGAATCCGCCGACGGTGAGCGCTTCCGAACCCGTGTGTGCGAACCACAGCACGAGGACGGCAAACAGCGACCCCACCGCGGCCAGCGGCTGACTGCGCGTGAGAGCCGACACGAAGACCGAAACGGCGCCGACGGCCGCGCACAGGAGGAGCAGGCCGACGAAGCCGCTGCCGATCGGACCCGGATCGGGATCGCCGTATACGGAGACGAGGAACGCGAGGACCGCGATCGGAGCAACGAGCGCGGCGAGAGTGACGAGAACGGCGAGATACTTCCCGGCAACGAGCGCGACGCCCCGCACGGGAATCGCCAGCAACAGCTCGAGCGTTCCCGTCCGGATCTCTTCGGCGAATGTGCGCGACGCGACAATCGGCGCGACGAGGAGCAGGAGAAAGCCTGCGATCGGGACGGCCGGCTGGAAGACGGCTTGCCCTCTTCCGGCGATCTGGCCCCACGCAAGCACTCCGAACGTCGCGTGAAAGACGGCGGCGAGCACGTAGGGCAAGGGCGAGGCCCACAGAACCTTCAGCTCCTTGCGAAAGACGGCGAACGTCATTGCTCGAGCTCGGCCTCGCCGACGAGCCGCATGAACCGGTCCTCGAGATCCGGCGTCGAGCCCGGGCGTTCCTCGGAGACGACCCTGCCGCGCACGATCACGACGACGCGGTCGCACACCTCGGCCGCCTCGGAAAGGACGTGCGTCGACAAGAGCACGGCGGCACCTTCGCGCAGGCCGGCGATCACGCGACGGGCCTCGACGATCTGCGCGGGGTCGAGCCCGATCGTCGGCTCGTCGAGGATGTAGGCGCGCGGGGAGCCGAGAAGTGCCTGGGCCATCCCGACACGCTGGCGCTGACCCTTCGAGAGACGCTCGACCGGACGCGAGGCGAGATCAGCGACGCCCGAGCGATCCATCGCGCGGTCGACCGCTTGGTCGTCCCGGACGTTCTTCAGCTTCGCGATGAAACGCAAGTACGAGCGCACGGAGAGCGCGTCGTACGCGGCGAAGGACTCCGGGAGATAGCCGGTCGGGCCGTCGACCGTCGCTTCGCCGGCGTCGGCGCGCAGCGTGCCGAGCAGGATGCGCATCGTCGTCGACTTTCCGGCGCCGTTCGGGCCGAGGAAGCCGACGATCTCCCCGACCTCGACGCGAAAGGAGACGTCGTCGATGGCCGCACGGCCACCGAAGCTCTTCGAGAGGCCCCTGGCCTCGATCACGCTAGACGCGTGTGCGTCGCCGTCGCGGCCGTGCGCGCTCGCCGTCGCGCTTGCGTGTCGTTGCGCCGTCGGCGCCGACAACGACGTCGGCGGCGCGATCGGGCGTGCCCTCCAGCATGTCGCGCTCGTAAGCGAGCATCCCCTCGACCACCGGATCGCGCGGGAGATACAGCAACCCGGCAAGACCTCCTCGCGCGCGCGTGATGACGAGGATCAGTGCAAATCCCGCGCCGAACGTCACAGCGTAGGGAACCCATGCCGCGTCGCCGAACGCTTCGGAGAGCAACGGGCGGACGCCGAAGAGCAGCGCCGCACCGAGGGCCGCGCCAGAGATCGAGCCCAGCCCGCCGATGATGACCATCGCGACCAGCAGGATAGACGTGACGACCGGGAAGTCGATCGCCGCGAAGCTCCCCGAGCGAAGGCCGAGCACTGAGCCGGCCAGCGCGGCCATACCGCCCGACAGCATGAATGCGAGCAAACGGTAACGCGTGAGCTCGACGCCAAACGTGGCCGCGGCTTTCTCGTTCTCGCGCAGCGAGAAGAAACCGCGCCCGGTCCGCGACATCTTGAAGTTGTACGCGACCCAGGCGCAGACGAGGAACAGGCCGAGCGCGAACAGGAACAGCGGCCGGTTCGTGTTCGACGCGAGGTTGAGGAACCCGAACTTGCGCGCGGTGAACGTCACCCCGGTCGTCCCGCGTGCGACGACCTTCCAGTTGAAGATCCACTGGCTGCACGCGAGGGCAAAGGCCAGGGTGACGACGGCGAGGTATGGGCCCCGGATGCGAAGCGCCGGCAACCCGATGACCAGCGCCACTGCCATGCCGACGAGGATCACGATCGGGAACACGGCCGGGAACGGGATCGGCCCGAGGTCGTACAGGTTCCCGGCGGCGAACGCACCGACGCCGGCGAGCGCGTAGTGGCCGAGGGAGATCTGGCCCGCGTAGCCGATGAGCACCGTCAGGCTGACGCCGATGATCGCCATCACCGCGACGTCGGTCATCACGCCGTTGGTGAACGGACCCGTGGCAAGACTGATTGCCGCGATGAGCATGACGCCGGTCGCAACAGCGGTCGCACGCGCCCACGTCGAGAGCCGGTGACGTCGGAGCCGCTGCGGCAGGTCCCTGATCGACGGTGCCAGCGCGACGATCTCCTGCACTCGCTCCGGCAGGCCGAAGATGCCGCCCGGGCGAAATGCGAGCACGGCGATCACGATGATGAAGAAGACGACTTCAGGGACGCCGAGCGTTGCCGTCTGCCAGCGGGTGAGGAACTCGGCGACGCCGACCACGATGCCGCCGACGAACGCGCCCGGCAGGCTCGTCAGCCCCCCGACGAGCGCCGCCGCGAGAGCACGCACGAGCAACGGGAAGGACAGCGTCGACACGTCGAGGGAGCCTGTCGCCGGGACGATCAGCAGCGCGGCCAGTCCGGCGAGGAAGCCGCCCATGAGCCAGGTGAAGTTCGACACGCGGTCGGCCGAGATGCCGAGCAGCTGGGCCGCCTCCCTGTTCTCGGCGGTCGCGCGGATGGCGACGCCGAACTTCGTGTACTTGAAGAACAGTGCGGCAATCCCCGCGATCACCGGAACGACGATGAGGATCAGCACGTACGCGGAGGTGACGCGGAACACACCGATGTTGAAGTGGATCGACGCGGGGAGCAGGACCGGCAGCGACTTCCCGATCGTCGCTTGCGCTTCGGTCCGGGCGAACAAGATCTGCGTGAAGCCGAGGAAGCCTTGCAGCAGGGCGATGGTGGCGACGAGGCCGACGAGCGGCGGCGCCTTTTCCAGGTGCCGCATGATGTCGTTGCGCAGACGCTGTCCGATGACCGCGATGAGGACGAGCGACCAGAACGCCGCGATGAGGAAGCGCGGCTTTGATCCAACGTCGAACAGGAACAGCAACGACGGATACTCGAGCCAGCGCAAGAATCCCGGCCCGGTGGCGAGCCCCTGACCGATCCCACCCGCGGCAGCCGCCTGCGGGTTCCCGGTGAGGTACCAGCAGAGGTACGCGCCGAACAAGCCCATGAACGGCTGCGCGAAGTTGAGGACACGGGTGCCCTTGTAGATCAGGACCATGCCGAGGGCGACGACGGAATAGGTCATGCCCTGGATGACGCCGAGAACGAGGAACGACAGGAACTCGGTCATACGCTCTGTGCCGCTCCCGCGAGGAACACCGAGCGCAAGAGGTCGGTGCGGCCGAGAAGATTCGCCGACGGGCCCTCGAACCTGACCTCACCCTTTTCGAGGAAGTACGCGCGGTCGGTGTAGCCGAGCGCGAAGCTCGCCTGCTGCTCGACGATGACGATGGTCAGACCCTGGTCGGAGTGGAGCTTCATCAGTGACTCCATCAGGCGTTCGATGATCACCGGCGCCAAACCGAGCGACAGCTCGTCGATCATCAGGAGCTCCGGCCGCAGCATGAGCGCCCGTGCCGTCGCGAGCTGTTGCTGCTCGCCGCCGGACAGCGTTCCGGCGAGCTGCGACTGGCGGTCGTCGATCCACGGGAAGTACGTCATGACGCGCTCGGCCTGTTCCTCGACCTCGGCGTCCGAGGAATAGATGTAACCGCCCATCCGGAGGTTCTCACCGACGGTCAGCGTCGGGAACAGACCCCGGCCCCCGGGGACCTGGGCAATCCCCATGCGCACCCGATCCTCGGCCGGGACGTCGGTGATGTCGTCGCCCTTCCAGTGAATGCGTCCGGCGGTCGGCGCAACGATGCCCGATGCAGTCTTCAGGACTGTCGACTTCCCGGCGCCGTTGGTGCCGAGCAGTGCAACGCGCTCGCCCTTCTTCACTTCGAAATCGACGCCGTAGAGCACTTGCACCTTGTCGTAATGGACGTCGAGACCGCTGATCTCGAGGACCGTCTCCGCTTTGCTCTTCCCGTCGCCCTTCCCGCGAGCGCGGCGCACCTGCCGCCGCTCCGCCGGGGTGCCGAGGTAGGCCTCGATGACGCGCTCGTCGCGCTGCACGTACGCCGGCGTGCCCTGGCAGATCACGCGTCCGGCATCCAGCACGTAGATCCAGTCGGCCAGACCCATGATCAGCGGCATATCGTGCTCGATCATCAGGATCGTCGCGCCCGTCTGTGCCTTGATGCGGCGCAGCAGCGGAGCGAGTGCTTCCGTCTCCTTCTGGCTGATTCCGGACGACGGCTCGTCCAGCATGAGGAGCTTCGGATCGAGCGCGATCATGCAAGCGAGCTCGAGGAGCCGCAGCGTTCCGTAGGAAAGCTCCGAGGCGTACTTGTCGGCAAAGGCTTGCATGCCGAAGAGCTCGATGATCTCCTCGGCCCGCTCGAGGATGGACCGCTCCTCCTCGGCGGCGGGCGGGAGCTGGAACGCGTGCTCGAGGCTCGAGCGGCGCATATGGCGGTGCAGCGCGATGCGAATGTTGTCGACGACGTTCAAATACGGGAACAACCGGACGTTCTGCAGCGTGCGCCCGATGCCGATCCACGCGCGGCGCTCGGGAGCGACCTCGGCGAGATCGGTCTCCTCCTCGTAGAGGATCCTGCCCCGCTGGTGCGGCTGGAACCCGGAGATGCACTCGAAGAGCGTCGTCTTCCCGGCGCCGTTCGGACCGATGAGGCCGACGATCTCACCCCGGCGAACCTCGAGCGACACGTCATCGAGCGCCTGGAGGCCGCCGAACGTGACCGAGACGTTGACCGTCTCGAGCACACTCGGTGCACTGGGACGTGACGGAAGGCGGTCGCTGCGCCGTCCGGCGCGCGGCTTCGAACGCCGGCGTGGCTTCGTCGTCGCCAACGATCAGAAGTGGTCGACGAGCCCGGGGGTGATCTCCGTTACCTGGCGGTACTTCAGGTTGTCCATACCTTCGAGCAGGACGAACTTCGTCGCGCCGATCATCGGGTTCGACGATCCCTTGAATGAGATCGGCCCGGTGATCAGGTTCGAGTAGACGTCGTATGCATTGAGTGCGCCCAAGAATTTCTCGCGCGTCGGATCCGACCCAATGGACTTGAGCGCCCCGTGCCAGAAGTACACCAGCTGATAGCCGGCGGCGCCGCCGCTACCGTCGGTTCCCCAGGACGACTCATCGTACGTGTAGCTCCCGCGCCCGCCCGCCGATCCACCGGCGTTCTCGTCGTACGTCACCGGGCCGAGCTTCACCCACTGGGTGTGCGCTTCGCCCATCTTCGCGCAGAGGTTCGCGTCGTACGGCTTCCCGCCGCCCTGCGGGTGGTAGTAGCACGCGCCGGACATCACGCGCATGCCCGTCCACGCGCCTTGGAACAACGTGAGTGCCGTGTCCGAGTCGTGCGCGAAATTCGCGATGGTCCACTTCGGCGTGTAGCCGGAGCTGCGCCACTCGAGAACCTGCCTCGATGTCGACACCGGGTCCTGCAACGGGATGACGAGGTTCGCACCCTGGTTCCCATACGAGGCGCGCAGGTCGATCATCTGACCGCTGTACGTCGACTGCTCGGTCGGCTTGTTGATCGTGCCGCGGGCCCTCGAGTCGACCGGGGTACGCACGCACTTGCGCTTGGTCAGCTTGTCGACCAGCCGCTTCTCGACGGGAAGGATGTAGTCCGAGTTGAGCGTCGTCGTCCCGAGCCTGATGTCGGCCGGCTTGGACCCGCCCACGTACTTCGCGCCGTACTTGCAAATAAATCCGACGACCATGTCGGAGTACTGGTCGTAGTTCGAGATGATCTGGTACATGTCGGTGATCTGCTGGAACTCAGGCTCGGGACCGCCGCCGGCCATGTAGGGAGTTCCCGTCGCTTTTGCGGCCACAGCAACCTTGTGGATCTGGTCGATCCCCAGCGTGCCCTCGATGATGAAGGGCTTGATCTCCTTGGTCAGGCGGTCGGCGACCTGGCGACCCCCCTGCGTCGTGTAGCGGTCGTCCTCGATGTAGGCACGGATTTTCAGCCCGTTGATCCCGCCCTGGCGATTGACGTATGTGATGTACCCCTTGAGGCCGGTGATCGGGTCCTC
>DASQWC010000184.1:0-11193 GCA_035640475.1 Actinomycetota bacterium
CCTTCGCTTTCTCCAACGGATTTACGCAACTGGTCCCGCTGGGGGTTCGGGGGGCGCAGCGGCCGAAGGCCGCGTGAGCGCCCCCGATCAACTGGGAGCGCGCGGGAGCGCGCAAGACTCAGCCGCTCCAGGCGCCCTTAGCATTGTGTCCGTGCGGCACTGGTTGCTGAAGAGCGAACCCACCACGTTTTCGATCGACGACCTTGCTCGCTTGGGGGTCGAGCACTGGGACGGCGTCCGTGCTTGGCCGGCGCGGAATCATCTCATGGAGATGAGGTTCGGCGAGCTCGGCTTCTTCTACCACTCGAGTGCGGATCCGCCGGGCGTCGTTGGCATCTGCGAAGTAGTTCGAGAGGCCTATCCGGACTTCACCCAGTTCGATCCGGCGTCGAAGTATTTCGATCCGCGGGCGTCGCATCAGCGCCCGCGGTGGTTCATGACCGACATGAAGTTCGTGCGGAAGTTCCCGCGCCTCGTTCCGCTTTCGGAGATCCGCCAGACTCCGGGCCTCCAAGACATGCAGCTCGTGAAGTTCTCCCGTCTCTCCGTGCAAGCGGTGAGCGAGAAGGAGTGGGAGATCATTCTCGACCTGGCCGAGAGGGTTTCGTGAAGACCTTCTACCTCGAGACGCACGGCTGTCAGATGAACGAGCACGATTCCGAACGCATGGCTGGGCTGATGGAGCTCGCAGGCTACGGACGCGTCGCGACGGCTGAAGAAGCCGACATCGCGATCCTCAACACGTGCGCGATCCGCGAGAACGCCGACAACAAGCTGTACGGGCATCTCGGCCACCTCAAGCCGATCAAGGAGCGTACGGGACTTCGTATCGCCGTCGGCGGCTGCCAGGCAGAGAAGGACCGCGACGCCGTCCGCCGGAGGGCTCCGTGGGTCGACGTCGTCTTCGGAACGCGGAACATCGACGCACTGCCGCGGCTCGTTGCGGCCGTCGAGGAGGCGGGCGTCCCGATCGTCGAGTTTGCGGAGCAATTCACGGTGCACCCCTCGGCACTGCCGGCGAGGCGCGAGTCGGCTTTTCATGCATGGGTTGCGATCCAGTACGGATGCAACAACGCGTGCACGTTCTGCATCGTCCCGGCCGTCCGCGGCCGTGAGGTGTCGCGGCCGCTCGGCGAGATCGTGGGCGAGGTCCGTCGTCTTGCCGCCGAGGGCATCACCGAGATCTCGCTGCTCGGTCAGAACGTGAACTCCTACGGACGGGATCTCACCGGGCGTCCGATCTTTGCCGATCTTCTCTACGCGCTGGACGACGTCGACGGCATACGGCGCATCAGATACACGTCGCCGCACCCGAAGGACTTCAGGGAAGACACGGCACGCGCGATGGCCGAGTGCGCGTCGGTGTGCGAACACTTGCACTTTCCAGTGCAATCCGGCTCCGACTCGGTTCTCAAACGCATGAAGCGCGCATACTCGCGCACTTCGTACCTCGACAAGGTTGCGATGGCCCGCGAGTACATCTCGGGGCTGTCGATCACGACGGACATCATCGTCGGCTTTCCCGGAGAGTCCGAGTCCGAATTCGATGACACGCTGTCGCTCGTCGAAGAGGTGCGCTACGACGCGGCCTTCATGTTCCAGTACTCGCGGCGGCCGGGAACGGCTGCGGCAGGAATGAGCGATCAGGTCGAGAAGGCGGTCGTCCGGCGGCGGTTCGACCGCCTCGTCGCCGTCCAGGAATCCATCTCTGCGGAACGAAATCTCGCGCTGATCGGTCGCGAGGTGGAGCTGACGGTGGAGCGCGCCGAGTCGCGAAAGGACGTCGAACGATCGACCGGACGCACTCGCACCAACAAGCTCGTCCACTTCCCGGGGAACGGCATTCGTCCCGGAGACCTCGCCCGGGCCCGGATCACCGGTGCCCGGTCGCACTACCTGCTCGGCGTGCGCCTGTGAGCTTCGCCTGGATCTTTCGCGACACGCCGAAGTCGATCAGCGGGCGATCCGAGGAGTTCGATTCGCAACAAGCAGCCGAGGATTGGATGGGCGCCCAGTGGCAGCGGCTTCTCGCCGAGGGACACCTCGCCGCGACGCTCGTCGATGGCTCCGAAGAGCTGTACACGATGAAGCTGACTGCCGACTAAGCGGGGACGGCGTCGTCTGGGATCTCGTCGAGTTTGGGATTGGCTCGGTCGCGGTCCGAAAGGATGGCCTCGGGGATGGGCCACTCGATCGCCGCCGTCGGGTCGTCCCAGGCGAGGCCGTGCTCGTCGGATGCGTCGTAGTACCGATCGACGAGGTACGTCAGTGTGGCGTCGGTGACCGCCTGGAATCCATGTGCGATGCCCGGCGGTATGTAGACCCCGATCTCGGCACCCTCGCCGATCTCGACGGTGAGCGATGTGTGCCTCGTCGGAGATGAGCGCCGGAGGTCGAACAGGGCGACGAAGATTCGGCCGCGCGGGACGTGCCAGTAGTCGGCTTGGTGACGGTGGTAATGCAATGCGCGAACGACGCCGCGGTGGGAATCGGAGCGTACGCCCTGCAGCATCGGAGATGTCCCGGGGAACCACTCTTGCCTGAACGTCTCGATCAGGCGCCCGCGTTCGTCGGCACGCGGCTCGAGATGGACGAGCAAAACGCCCGAGATGGATGCGCTTTCGATGTTGGGCACCCCCTATTCTGTAGGAGAAGCTCATTCCATCCGCCAGGAGGCACCGTGGGGCTGTCGTACGGCTGCGTCGTGCCTCACTCCCCGAATCTCGTTCCCGAGGTCGGCCGCGAGAAGTCGCAGCTGTGCTCACGAACCCGCGAGTCGATGATCGAGCTCGGCATCATCATCGGCGAGGAGCGGCGCGTGAAGAACTGCGTGATCGTCTCGCCGCACAGCCCGTTCCTCCCGGAGGCCTTCGGCGTGTGGGAGGGCAGCCGTCTGACCGGGTCGATGGAGCGTTTTCAGGCGCCGGACGTCACGCTGTCGCTCGACGTCTCGACGGAGCTGGCCGAATCCATCGTCGACGTCGCCATGCGGATGGAGCTCCCGATCGGGCGGCTGTTGCGCGACTGGCAGCTGGACCGGGGCGTAACCGTGCCGTCGCTGTTTCTCCTTCGGACCGACGAGGTGAAGGTCGTTCCCGTGTCGATATCGATGCTGGGCTGGGACGAGCACTGGCTGTTCGGGACGGCGATCGCCAAGGCGGCCGAGCAGGTCGGCGGGGAGACGGTCATCGTGGCCTCTTCGAACTTGTCGCACCGGGTCACACCCGACGCGCCGCACGGCTATTCGAAGACGGGAGCCGAGTTCGATGGTGCGATCCGGGACGCGTTCATGAGCGGGAGGTTGCGTGAGCTGCTCGACCTCCATCCGCAACTGCCGCGCGAGGCTTCGGAGTGCGGCTTTGCTCCGCTTCTGGTGCTGGGCGGCGCCTTCGACGGCCGCCCGACGAAGGGACGCGTGCTCTCATACGAGTACCCGTTCGGTATCGGATATCTCGTCGCGGAGGTGAGTGTCCTCGAGGGTGATCGGGAACCGCGCGAGGTCGTCGCAGCTGCCCAAGCACGGGCTCCCAGAGGATTCCGCCGCCTGTTCGATCGGTGAAGCTGCTCGCCATCGTCGGCCCGACGGCGGTGGGGAAGACGAGGATGGCGGTCGAGGTTGCACAACGCCTCGATGCATCCATCGAGATCGTCTCGTGCGACTCGGTCGCCGTGTACCGCGGTCTGGACATCGTTGCCGACAAGCCGTCGGCGATCGAACGGTCGTCGGTCCCGCATCATCTCGTTGACGTCGCACACTCGAGTGCCGAGTTCACGGTCGTCGAATACCGCACGCTCGCGCGCGAGGCGATCGCCGACATCACTGCGCGAGGTGCGGTTCCCATGCTTGTCGGCGGATCGGGTCTGTACTTCCGGGGCGTCGTGGACGACCTGTCGTTTGCTCCGACGTCTGCGGAGGTCCGCCGGCGTCTCGAGCGTCAAGACCCGGCGGAGCTATTCGCACGCCTTGCGGAAGCGGATCCGGCGAGCGCCGAGCGGCTCGATCCTCGCAACGTGCGACGAGTCGTCCGGGCCGTGGAGATCCTCGAGCTCACCGGACGTCCGCCCAGTGAATTGCGCGGTGAGTGGGAGCGCGCGGAGAGCCCCTACGAGCTCACGGCCGTGGGTCTGACCCGGCCGCGAGAGGAGCTCGACGCGCGCGTCGCCGAGCGTGTGATCCGTCAACTAGAGGCGGGACTCGTAGACGAAGTCCGCGAAGCCACGCTGTCGAAGACGTCCGAACAAGCCATCGGGGTGAAGGAGATCCTCCCGTTTATCCGCGGCGACGCGTCGCTCGAGCAGGCAAGGGCCGAGTTCGTTAGGAACGCGAAAGCCTTCGTGCGCCGTCAGCTCTCGTGGTTCCGTTCCGACCCGCGCATTGCGTGGATCGATGTGACCCAGACGGGCTGGGATGAGGCTCGCGAGCAGGTCGTCGAGCGATTCGAGAGCTAGCTCGCCCAGCGGTCGAGTGTGAACCACTCGGCCGAGCGGCCGTCCGGCGAGACGGCGCCGATGAGCGAGTGCACGGGGAAGTGCCCCGAACACACCGGCTCGTCGGCCAGGTACAGGCGGTCGAACACCCAGCCCGACCCGTTCCACGTCTCAACGACCGACGCGGCCCGGGTCGGGAGTTTGTCGAAGTCGTAATGACCGAGGGGGGTGAGCGCCCAGGGGAGCCGGTCCCGGTAGTGGACGGTCGGGACGTCGACGAGGGGGCCGCGACCCATGGGGTCGAGCCGGAGACCGCGTTCCCGGGCGGTCTCGCGCGCGTACGCGAGCCGGTCGAGGTGAGCGGTGTGTACCCATGCCTGGCGCAAGCGGTCGGCCTTCCGTGTCTTGCCGGCGTCGACGGCGTCCACCCAGGCATCGAAGAGCTCCGCGGCGCGGTTGCGCAGCTTGTCCAGGTGCCAGCCGGAGTCGCCTTCGCCAACGTGAACCGTGGGCTGGGGAACCGACACGAGTCTGACGTTGGGCGGGGTCTCCATCAGCTGGCGCTGCACATGTCCCCACAGATCCCGCGCGATCGCCACGTCGACCCCCAGTACTGAGGGATTCACGATAACAACTCTGCCCTCATTCGTCACAGCAGTAACGGTTGTCAACAAAAGTCTCAACAAAGTCTCAAGAGGCCGGACGGCTATACTCCACGTCCTTCCTTGGGCAGGGGACGCGGCATGCGCTTGTGGCTGGAAGTCGCCGTGCGCGGGTTTCGGCGGTACGCGACATATCGAGGAGCGACGCTCGCGGGTGTCTTTACGAACACCGCGTTCGGCTTCTTCACCGCGTATGTCTACATAGCGGTGTTCCGCATGGTGCCGCACATCGGCGGCTTCGACCTGCGCGACGTCCTGACCTACAACTTCGTCGTCCAGGGAATGATCATGCCGCTCTACGTCTGGGGCTGGATGGAGCTGGCGGAAACGGTTCGCACCGGCCAGGTCGCGACCGATCTGTATCGTCCGATCGACTACCAGTTCTACTGGCTCTCCCAAGACTTGGGTCGCGCCTTTTATCACGCGACGCTGCGCGGTATCGGGCCCTTCGTGATCGGCGCGCTCGCGTTCTCGCTGCGTCTCCCGACCGAGCCATACACGTGGCTCGCGTTCGCCGTCAGCTTTGTGCTCGCGGTGAGCGTGAGCTTCGCGCTGCGGTTCATGGTGAACCTGTCGGCGTTCTGGCTCCTGGAGATCCGCGGCGTCCTCACCATCGCCCAGGCAAGCTGGACGCTCCTGTCCGGATTCCTGGTTCCGCTCGCGTTCTTCCCCGACGGGATCCGCGAGATCGTCCTGAAGCTGCCGTTCGCCGCGATGATCGCGGTGCCGGCCGATGTGTTCCTGGAGCGCGTGACGGGGGCCGATGTCGTTGCCGCGCTCGGATTCCAGTTTGCGTGGGTTGTGATTCTCCTCGGCATGGGCCGCCTCCTGCTCGCTGCGGCAACACGAAAGCTGGTGGTGCAGGGTGGGTAGCACGCTCGGGATCTACCGGCGTATCGGCGCTTCCCGTGTGCGTGCCCAGGCCCAGTACCGGCTCTCTCTCGGCCTCCAGGTGTGCGGAACGTTCCTCTTCGCCTTCATGGACTTCGTGATGATCCTCATCCTCTTCACGCACTTCTCACAGCTCGCCGGCTGGTCGCTCGGCGAGATCGCGTTTCTGTACGGGACGTCGTACATGCCGTTTCGTGGCGTGGACGTACTGATGACGAACATGGATCAGCTGCCGACGCACATTCGGCTCGGCACATTCGATCAGGTGTTGACGCGTCCCCTCGGTTCTCTCGGCCAGATCCTCACCGGCGACCTCGACGTCCGCCACGTCGGTGGAATGGTGCAGGGGGCGCTCGTGCTTGCGTACGCGCTCGCGCAGGTGTCGATCGACTGGACTCCGACTCGGGTCCTCGTTCTGGCTTCGATGATCTTGAGCGCCGTCGTCATCTTCGGCGCCGTTTGGGTGGCTACGAATTCGATCGCGTTCTGGACGACCGACGGCAGAGAAGTCGCCAACACGTTCACCTACGGTGGCAACTACGTGACCAACTACCCGATACACATCTTCGGGCGCTGGTTGCGCCGGGTGCTCACCTTCGGCATCCCGCTGGCCTTCGTGAACTACTATCCCTCGCTCTACGTTCTCGGTCGACGCGACGTGACCGAAGCGCCGTCGTGGTTCCCGTTCCTTTCGCCCGTCGCGGCGATCGTCGTCTCGATCGTGGCCGGCATGGTCTGGCGCGTCGCCGTGCGCCATTACCGGAGCACGGGAAGTTGAGTCCACGCCGGAGCGGAGCGGAGGCGCAAGTCGTCGAGCTGGGCGACATTCGGAAGACGTTCGTCGTCCGGCGTCCCCAGCCGGACGCCCGTGGTCTGGATCGCTTGAAACGCAAGCGAATGGAGGTCCACGCCGTCGACGGCGTGTCGTTGTCCGTCGGCGCGGGGGAGATGGTCGGGTACGTCGGCCCAAACGGCGCCGGCAAGTCCACGACCGTGAAGATGCTCACGGGCATCCTCGTCCCGTCATCGGGGCGCATCCGTGTGCTCGGGCTGGAGCCGTCGCGGCAGCGCGTCGAGCTGGCGAAACGAATCGGCGTCGTCTTCGGCCAGCGCACGCAGCTGTGGTGGGACCTGCCGCTGCGCGATTCTTTCGAGCTGCTTCGGCACATCTACCGCGTTCCGGAGGATCGATACGCGAAGAACCTCGATGCTTTCACGAGCATCCTCGAGCTCGGACCGTTTCTCGACACGCCGGTCCGGCAGCTCTCGCTCGGGCAGCGCATGCGCGGAGACCTCGCGGCGGCGCTGTTGCACGATCCGGAGATCCTGTTCCTGGACGAGCCGACGATCGGGCTCGACGTCGTCGCAAAGGCAAGCATTCGCGAATTCCTCGCCGAGCGGAACCGCGACAGGGGCACGACGGTGCTGCTGACGACCCACGACATGGACGACATCGAACGGCTGTGCAGACGGATGCTGATCATCGACCACGGTCACGTGATCTACGACGGCGACCTCGACACGGTGAAGCGCCGTTTCGGAGCCGAGACCGTGCTCGTCGTCGATCTCGTCGAGCCGGGACCGCCTCTAGATGTCGCCGGCGCCCGCGTAACGAAAGTCGACGGTCCGCGCCAATGGCTGACGTTCCGGCGCGACGAGGTAACGGCGTCGGATCTCATCGCAACGGTCGCCGCGCGCGCACAGATCCGGGACCTGGCGCTCGAGGATCCGGCAATCGAGGACGTCGTCCGGCGCATCTACACCGAGGGAATCGATTCATGAAGCCACCCGGCGACCTCCTCGAGCGTGTCGAACGCCTGCTCGACTCGCGGCCGGTGGGCTGGCAGCACGCTCACGGCGGCTACTCGATCGCCGAGCGCTGGTCGCTCGATCTGGAAGACGGACGCCGTGTCTTTGCAAAGATGGCGCCGACCGACGACCTCGCAACACGTCTCCGCGACGAGTACACGAACATGTCGGCAATCAAGGCCGACTACCGCTGCGAGATCTATGCGTGGGAAGACGGTGCGAGACCCCTTCTCGTCCTGGAGGACCTGAGCAAGGGCCGGTGGCCTCCACCGTGGGAGCCGAGCGACGTCGAGCGAGTCATCGCAACGCTCGAGCGAGTGTGGTCGACGCCTCCACCGGAACACATGCAGGATGCGCGCCGCTTCCTCGAGATGTTCTCGGGATGGGAGCGAATTCGTGAGGATCCGGACGGTTTTCTGTCGCTGGGGATCGCGTCACGCGACTGGCTCGATGCGAGTCTCGATGTGTTGGCCGACGCGGCTCGCAGAGCACCACTGGAGGGCTCTGAGCTCCTTCACTTGGATGTGCGCAGCGACAACATGTGTTTCGCTGGAGATCGGATCGTCCTCGTTGACTGGAACTGGGCTTCGCTCGGTCCGCGCAACCTCGACCTCGCGTGCTGGCTGCCGGCGCTCCGGCTGGAGGGCGGGCCGTTGCCGGAGGAGGTCGCGCCGGGTCTCGGCGAGTACGCAGCCGGAGTCGCGGCATTCTTCGCGAGCTACGCACACCTGCCGGCCCCCGAAGGGGCGCCCACGGTTCGACGGTTCCAGTTGCGACAGCTGCGGATTGCGCTGCCGTGGGCGTGCCGCGAGCTCGGCCTGCCGCGTCCGGAGCTCGGGGACGTCACGGCCGAGATCGAGGATGCCAACGCCGACGTCGAGGCAGGGCAGATCACCGAAGACGAGTGGTATGCACGAATCGAGGAGCCGCTCGCCGACGCGTACCTGTCGCACGAGGAGCCGTGGCGTCAGTCGGGAAAAGGCGGCGACGACGCCGAGTGGCGCTGGGGCAGGGAGCTTGCACTGGACGTCGTCCAAGACGGCGACGCCGTCCTCGACGTGGGTTGTGCCAACGGATACCTCATGGAGAGCTTCCACCGCTGGGGAGCCGAACGAGGCGTGCGGGTTGAGCCCTACGGCGTCGACATCTCGTGGCGTCTGGCTTCACTCGCACGCCGGCGCCTGCCGCAGTGGGCCGACCGGATCTACGACGCGAACGTGATGCGGTGGACGCCCCCGCGTCGGTTCGACGTCGTCCACACGGCGCTCGATTACATGCCGACGTTCAAGCGGCGCGAGCACATCGAGCGTGTGTTGCGCGACTTCCTCGTCCCCGGGGGCCGGGTCGTCCTGCGCGGTGCGCGCATGCCCAAGGGCCCGGACCCCGCGAAGGAGCTCGAGGACTGCGGCTATCGTCCGGACGGCATCATCGACTCGCGTCATCCGGAGACGAACGAGGTTCGCCGCACCGCTTGGCTTCGCTCACCGTTACCCTAAGCGGACCATGCATTTCCGGAAGTATCACGGCGCGGGCAACGACTTCATCATGCTGCCCGACCTCGATGCGCGACTCGGCCCGGCGGAGTCCCTTCCGGCGGACCTCGTCGTCGCGCTGTGCGACCGTCATACCGGTGTTGGGGCCGACGGCGTCGTTCGCATCATCGGCGGGCCGGCGGATCCCGAGGCGGCCGCGGCCGGCGCTGCGTACCGTTTCGATCTCTACAATGCCGACGGCCTGCCGGCCGAGGTTTCCGGCAACGGCCTGCGCTGCCTCGTGGCGCTCGAGCGATCCGAGCGTCGCATTCAGGACGGCGAGCACCGGATCCTGACGGGCGGCGGCGTCGTCCGAGCGATCCTCGACGGCTCGCGCATCTCGATCGATATGGGCCGTGCGAGCATGCTGCGCGAGGACGTGCCGATGAGGGGAAGCGGCCCGTCGCTGCGCGCCGCGATCGATCTCGACGGGATGGAGATCGTCGGGAGCGCGGTCGGCATCGGCAACCCGCATTTCGTGATCTTCGTCTCCGATCTGGGACGGCCGCTGGATCGCGACCTCGTGCAGGACCTCGGCCCCCGGATCGAGCACCACCCGGATTTTCCCGCCCGCGTGAACGTCGAGTTCGTCGATGTGGAGACGCCGGTCAAGCTGCGCGTGCGCACCTGGGAGCGCGGCGTCGGGGAGACGATGGCGTGCGGGTCGGGAGCGTGCGCCGTCGCGTTCGCGTCGGCGGCGCTGCAGCGCACCGGTGATCACGTCGTCGTCGAGGAGCTCGGCGGCGAGCTGGAGCTCGAGATCGACGAGGGCTCGCACGTGTGGCTCACCGGTCCGGCCGAGGAGATCTTCGCCGGGACGATCGATCGCCGCTGGCTCGTCGCGCGCGGCCTCGGCGCTCACGTCGAGCTGGTCGCGGAGGCAACGTGAGCACGTTCCGCGCGGCGCGGCGCATCACGGGTCTTCCCCCGTACTTGTTCGCCGAGCTCGACAAGCGAGTGGCGGCCAAGCGTGCCGAAGGCGCGGATGTCATCTCCTTCGGCATAGGCGACCCGGACTTCCCGACACCACCCCACATCGTCCAGGCGCTCAAAGTCGCGGCGGACGACCCGACAACGCACAACTACCCCTCGTATTCGGGACTGCCGGCGCTGCGCGATGCGATCGCGGCGTGGATGCAACGGCGCTTCGGCGTGTCCCTCGATCCGGCGACGGAGGTCCTGCCGATTTGGGGATCCAAGGAAGGGATCGTCCATCTGCCGTGGGCGATGATCGACGACGGCGATGTGGCGCTGTGCGCCGACCCCGGATATCCGCCCTACGACACGTCGATCAGGCTCGCCGGCGGTGAACCGGTCTCGCTCCTGCTCTCACCCGACGACGGGTTCCTGCCGAGGCTGAGCGAGGTCCCGGACGGCGTCGCGCAACGGACGAAGCTGATGTTCCTCGACTACCCGTCGAATCCGACGGGCGCGACGTGTGATCTTTCGTTCTTCGAGGAGGCCGTCGACTTCGGACGACGTCACGACGTGCTCATCGCGCACGACGCTGCGTATTCGGAAGTGACGTTCGACGGCTACACCGCGCCGAGCGTGCTTCAGGTCGACGGCGCGAAGGACGTCGCGGTCGAGATCCACTCGTTCTCGAAGACGTACAACATGACCGGCTGGCGCATCGGCTGGGCCGCGGGCAATGCCGCTGCCATTGCGGCGCTCGCCCGCGTCAAGGCTTTCGTCGATACCGGCCAGTTCCTGCCGGTGCAGGCCGCGGCCGCAGCCGCGCTCGCGAGCTACGACGAATGGGTGCCCGGGAACGTGGCGGCGTTCCGCCAGCGGCGGGACGTGCTGGTCGCATCCTTGCGCGAGGCAGGACTGGAGGCGACCGCGCCGGCCGCCACCATGTACCTGTGGGT
>DASQWC010000185.1:0-27982 GCA_035640475.1 Actinomycetota bacterium
CGCAGGGTCCGACCGGCTTCTTAAGATTCTTCGGCGACCAATAACGCCGTTGGTGGGGGCTGGTCTGGTGGTTGCTGGACTTTGCGCGTTTCACTTCTGGAGCGGGATCTTCAGCTCGATCCCACGAGTTGTGTGCTTCGCCGTCGCGGGTGTCTCGTTGTTCCTCGGACACGTGGTGGCTCAGCCGAAGTCGCCGGTGAACACGATCTTGCGCGATCGCGTCCTCGTCGGGATCGGGCGGATTTCCTATGGCCTGTACTTGTTCCACGTCCCCGTATTCGCGTTGTTTGCGTCGGACGGGATCACGTCGCTCGGCGAGCTCGTCGTCATGTTTGGCGTCGCGTTTGCGCTCGCGGGCCTATCGTTCGTCGTCGTCGAGCGCCCGGCACTGCGACTCAAGGCGCGCTTTCGGCCGCGGGCCGCGTAGAACGGAAACTATTGCCGGCTCGTCGCCGGCGGGTAACGAACCGCGGCGACCGTAGCGTCCGCACCGTGGATCTGCTTCGCCTCGGCCACGGCCGCTTCCACCGAATCGAACGGCTCGAAGCCGACATGACGGATGAGCGATGGATCATCGGCTCCGGCGACAAAGACGCGCCCGGCGTGCTTCAGGCGCTTGAGCGGGAAGATCGCCATGATCCCGTGCACGCCGTGAAAGGCGTTGTTGTTGCGGTAGGCGTCGATGTACTCGGCCCGGGTCGCGAAGTCTTGCTCGAAGCGCGTGCGCGCCTCGTAGGGGTCCTTCGTCTCTGGTAGCACGCGCTCCCAGACCTCCGGATACGACGCGTGATGCTGCCGGTTCCACTGGTTGCGGCACGGCGTCGCGAGGACGACAGTGCACCCCGGCTTTCCGAACGCTTCGATCACACCGCCCATGTAGCCGAGTCCCGTCGAGATGAGCGTGAGGATCGGGTTCATCGACGAGAACGCGCCGTACGGACTCCAGTCGGGGATGCCGTACACAACGACGTCAACCTTCTCCTGCACGAGGTCGCGGCGGTTCGACTGGTGCGCGCGCATGATCTCGACGGCGCGCGCGCGCGTCGCGTCGACGGTTCCGCCGAGCACTTCGGATACGACGAACGGATTGGCTTGGATCGTCTCGAGCTTGAAGATGCGCCGGGGGCCGAGCTCCTGCGTCACACGCGCTCCCATCTCGTCCAGCATCTGGTGCATCCGGTTGCGGTCGAACGACATCGACATGTCATCGGGGTTGTGGTGTGCGCTGATGGAGCGGAACGTCGACAGACCGACGCAGATCGATTTCCATCCGCCCGAGAACCCACGGACCGTCGAGCAGTTCAAGTAGACGAGCAAGTCGTCGTCGACGACAGCCTTGTTCAGGTCGACGTGATAGCCGTGTTCGGTCGTCCCGAGATCGGCGAGGTTATCCCAGTCCTCGGCATCGTGGCAGGAGAGGCGGTCGCCGAACTCCGTGACGAGATCGTCACCGATCAGCCTCGCAAGCTCCGCGTGCGTGAACTTGCGGTGCAACGCGTTCGCGCAGATGAGCCGGATATCCGAACGCTTCACGCCGCCGGCTTCGAGCTCGGACAGGATGATCGGAATCGCAGTGGACCACACCGGTCCGTACTGTCCGACCGTCGGATCGTCGAATGCGATCGTGACTTTGGCCCCCGCGCGAACGTGGTCGCGCAACGGCGGCGCGTCGAGCGGATCGGTGCACGCTCGCAGGTATTCGGCAGCCAGGTCGTCGGCCTTCGGCAGGGGGACCGAAATGCCGGTGTCGGGTGTAACGGTGTCGTCGGGAAGCTCGACGGAGATCGACTCGGCTCCGAAGGCGAGCTCGGTACGCACGGCGCTGAGTCTAGTGCGCCGTTACCGACCGCCGGGAGGCCTCGGCGTGTTACGGGCCTTCGTCGCCGTCGTCGGACTCGCCGGCGTCGGCCCTGACTGTCGCGGTGTTGTTGACACTCGACCCGCCGCTGCCGGTCTGTGTGCTCGACGACCCGTTGTCGGCCACGACGGTTGTATCTCCGCCGCCCGCCGGGGCCGCCGCCGGCTCCTGTTGCGGCGCGACTTGCTGAGGTGCGACCTGGGCCGGGCGAGTGCGGGGTGCTTCCGCGGCCGGCGCCACGACGTCGGTCGATACCGACTTGAGCGGCGCCGTCCCGGACAGCTTTGTGAACTCGACGGGCTGCAGCTGCGGGACCTCATCCGGAGAGGTCTGCGCGCGCAGGGCGCCGGCAACCGCTGCCAGCAGCACGATCGCGGCTCCGACGAGAGCGATCCGAGCGCGTCCGCCGAGACCCGAGGCATGGGGAACCGCCGCGGAGACGCGAATGGTCTGGGACTCGGCGAGGGCTGTGGTCACGGAGCCACTCTACCGGCCCCCGGCGATGCGTCGGGTGATTTGGGCTTTTTGTACAGATCCGGGCCGGGACGGCGTCGTACTCCCGAGACGCGCCACAGGGGCGGCGTTTCCCGCGCCGCTGCGTCGTCGTTGTTTGGAAAGGACAGGAGGGACGACGGCGTGCAGAGCCCCGCGGCGGAAGCGTTCGGTGCGAAGTTCATGATCAAGGCCGTGTTCGTCGTCCTGCTGAGCCTCACGCTGGCCGGGCTCAACTCGCGCGCCCATCAGACGGCCCACCTCGACATGCGCGTGCCCGCGGGGCACCGCGGCGGCGCGCCGTAGCTACTTGATTGCCAGCGCGTTCGGCGGCGACGCAACTCCGGCCGGAAGGTTCAGCGGCGCGGAGGTGAAGAAGAACTCGTAGACGCCGTCCGCTGCGCAGTCCTCGGCGAGCGCGTCGAGATCGAAGAACTCTCCGAGCGGCAACCCGAGCAAGGGCAGAAGCCGAATGTGCATGAAGATCTCGTCGAGTCGCTCCGGCGTCGCGAGGAGCTCTTGGAGCTGCTCGGGAGCCGCGAACGCCGCCGGCGGCCACACCTCGACGGGCGGGTTGTCTGCTCCGATCGCGGCGATGTGCAGATCCCAGAGCAGGCGCCAGTTATCCTCGCCCGGCCGCAACCCGACGCACGGGTGGCCGCTCTCGTTGTAGGCGACTCGTCCGGCTTCGTCGAGCGAGCGGTACCACGACAGCCAGCCCGTGCGGACGAGCAAGACGTCGCCCTCCTCGACGTTCGTTCCCTGCGCGGCGAGGGTTCCGCGGATGTCGTCGGCTTCGATGGGATCCGAGGCATTCGCTTGCAGCGGGCGTCCTTCTGACTCACGCCACCGAGCAACGTCGGCGAGAACGCCCCGGCCGGCGATGCCGCGGCGGGCCCAATGGTGCATGCCGTGATCCTCGTCGGCGATGCCGTTGTAGAAGCCGTGAACCGGATGCTTGATGTGTCGGAAGCCGTCCCACTGCGAAGAGGATTGCGTGTTCCAGCCGCTGATGTGCTCGTCGTGTCCGGCTTCGTTCTGGAGCCAGACGACTTCGTGCTCGTAGGCGGCGCGGCCGAACATCGGCGGGTCGGGCAACGACATATCGAGGTTCAGCGCAAAGACCGAGCCTTTGCGCACGCACGTTGCACCGCGCTTCGTGCGCTCGGGCGTCAGGAGGTTCAGGCAGCCGAAGACGTCGCCGGCACCCCACAAACCCCACGACGAGCCGGACGGCTGACCGTCGCGATCGAGCAGCTCGTCGTAGGAAGGAAGTGTCACGCCATCTGGCGAGCTCTTGACCGCATCTCGCGGAACGGGACGTCCTTGTCGAGACGCGGCTCCTTCGGCAGGCCGAGAACGCGCTCGCCGATGATGTTCTTCATGATCTCGTCGGTCCCGCCGGCGATGTGGATGCCGGGAGCCGTGAGGAAGGCGTTGGCCCACGCGCCGTCGTCCGGCGCTTCGTCGCCGAGCAACACGCTGCGCAATCCGAGAATCCGGGACGCCGCATCGGCCACTTCGGACGCAAGCCGTGTGCCGACGAGCTTCATCGCCGAGCCTTCGGGGCCCGGTATTCCGCCCCTGGCGATCTTCGTCATGCTGCGGTAGCCCGTGAGGGCGAGCAGCCTGCCGTGAATGTAGGCCTTGGCGAGCTCCTGCCGGACGGCCGGGTCGTCGAACGCGGTTCCGCCGTTGGTGGGAGTCTTTTTCGCCAGCCGGAACACCGGCGTGAGCGTGCCGCCGCTCGATCCGCCGACACCGATCGCATACCGCTCGTTCATGAGCGTCGTCATGGCGACGCGCCAGCCGTCGTTGACGTCGCCGACGCGCTGGTCGTCCGGAACGTGGACGTCGGTAAAGAACACCTCGTTGAACCCGGTTGCTCCGTTGATCTGACGCAGCGGCCGCACCTCGACGCCTTTCGCTTCCATGTCGACGATGAAGCACGTGATGCCTTGGTGCTTGGGCGCGTCCGGATCGGTGCGCGCGATGATCAAGCCCCACTTCGAGTGCTGGGCGCCCGTCGTCCACACCTTCTGGCCGTTGAGGACCCAGTCACCGGATGCCTCGTCTCGCTCGGCCCGCGTTTCGAGGGACGCCACGTCGGAACCCGCATTGGGCTCCGACCAGAGCTGGCACCAGATCTCCGAGCCTTCCAGCATCTTCGGGAGGAAGCGCTCTTTCTGCTCCTCGCTGCCGTGGGACATGATCGTGGGGCCGATCATTCCCAGACCGATCGTGTACACGCCCATCGGGACGTCGAACTGCGCCATCTCCTGGCCGAAGATGAACGCCTGCATCGGTGAGGCATCCTGCCCGCCGTACTGCTTCGGCCACGTGATCGCGGCGTAGCCGGCTTCATAGAGCGTGCGCTGCCAATCCTTTGCCTTCTGGATGAGCTGGTCGGGGTCCTCGGACTCTTCGCCGAGCAGGTCGGGGACGGTCTCCTCGCCTTCGGGCCGCCGTTCGGCATTCGCGTCGAGCCACTTCCTGACGTCGGCGCGCCAGGCGGCGTCTTCGGATGAGTCCTTGAAGTCCATTGATGCCTCCTCGAGCAGGATGCGCCGTCAGGCGCCCCCTGTTACTGGTATGAGGTCAGGATACGCGTTCGGCTGCGGCGAGCGCCCTTGCGAATACGTCATCGAGCATCGTTTCCGTGAGCTTTCCCGTGAACGTGTTCTGCTGACTCGGGTGGTACGAGCCGACCAGTGCGTACGTGCCGACGAGCGCTTCGCGACCGTGGCCGAACTTGGGCTTCGGCGACACGAGGTGTCCGAGACCGGCGAGTGTGCGGAGCGCCGCATCCCAAGCGAACGAACCGAGGCAGACGACGACGCGGGCACGGCTCAGCAGGACGAGCTCCCGCCTGAAGTACGGGAGGCAATTGTCGCGTTCGGACGGCGTCGGCTTGTTCGCCGGCGGCGCGCACCGCACGGCGGCGGTGACGTACGCGTCCCGGAGCTCGAGGCCGTCGCCGCGGTGGGTCGAGGTCGGCTGATTGGCGATGCCGGCGCGGTGGAGCGCGCGGAAGAGCCAGTCGCCGGACCGGTCGCCGGTGAAAATCCGGCCGGTCCGATTGCCGCCGTGCGCGGCCGGCGCGAGCCCCAGAACAACGATGCGCGCCCTTGGGTCCCCGAATCCGGGGAGCGGCCGGCCCCAGTAGGTGTCGTCGGCGAACGAGGAGCGCTTCTCGCGCGCGACCTGTTCCCGCCAGGCGACGAGCCGGGGGCAGCGCCGGCACGATACGACCTGGTCACGCAGGGCTTTTAGTCCGTTCGACACGCGGTCACCGAAGCGTCACTCTGGATCCCTTACATAGTGCGTCGTTACCAACGGCGCTCATAGTCGTTAACCATCATGGTGCTCTCAAAGGCGATGCGGCTTACCCGCCGCGCAGCTCACCAGCTGCGCGGGAGTGAAGACTTCGTCCCGTTCGTGACGGCCGTCTTCGCCATCATGCTCGCGACACTCCTCATCGTGATCGGCACGGCGCAGCCGACGAGCCTGCGGGTGAGCAAGCGCATCGTCGCCGAACCGGTGCAGGTCAAGTTCTCGCAGCCCACACAGCGTGAGGCGCCGGCGACGGGTGGGGCGACGTCGAGGCCCAACGAGGAGTGCCCGCAGATGACCAATCCGGGCGGCCTGCGCTGGCGGTCGTCGCCCGACGCCGGTCCGTGGGCCACGGGTGGGACGGTCCGGCTGCCGAAGCTCGGCGTATCCGCCCCGATCATGAAGGTCGGGATCGACATGAACGGTGAGATGGTCGTCCCGCGCAACGCGCATCAAGTCGCGTGGCTCGATCAGGGGCAGTTCCCCGGCGACACGAACAACGGTGTGCTGGCGGGACACATCCGCTGGAACAAAGTGACGGGCTCATTCGGCAACATCCAGAAGCTCGGCCCGGGGGACTCGGTCATCGTCGAGCTCGACGGCAAGCAGTGGGAGTTCCGCGTGACGTGGATGTGCCTGTTCGACTTCGACACGCCGCTGGCTGAGAAGATCATGGGGTACACGAACGTGCCGTCGGTGACGTTGATCTCGTGCGGCGGTGTGTACTCGTGGACCAACCACACGCACAACAAGCGCGTTGCAGTTCGCGCTGAACTCGTGCGTTCCACGTAACCGCGCAATCTCGCAACTGCATCCGCGGGGGGTTCGGGGGGCGCAGCGCGCGAAGCGCGCGTGAGCGCCCCCGATCTAACTGGGAGCGCGCGGGAGCGCGCAATTGCTAACCGAGTGCTGGTCTCACCTCGTTGAGTAGCCGCTCCAAGCATGCGCGGCCCTTGCTCCCGGGCGGGATCACGCAGTTGAAGTCGGTGACGCCCTTGTCGATGAGCTCTCTGGCTCGTGCCGTCGCTTGATCGACAGTGCCCACCAGACCGAGCGGTGGATTGAACATCGCGAGCCCGGGATGCTGCGCGGCCTCCTCGTCGCCGACGGCGCACACGATCTGACACGAGAGCCTGAGGTCGCTGGGGTCGCGACCGGCTTTGTCGCAAGCGCTCTTGAGGAATTCGAGCCTGTTGTCCAGGTAGCCGAGCGCCGCTCCCGGACAGTTCCAGCCGTCCGCCAGCGTCGCGACGGTTCGGAGCAACCGGTCACCGCCGCCTCCCAGCTCGATCGGCAACGGCTGCTGAACCGGCAGCGGCATATTCACCGCATCACGAACCGAGTAGTGCTTGCCTTCGTACGTGAAGGCTTCGTGCGGGCCGAGCAACCCCTTCAGGATGTGCACGGTGTCGCGGAGCTGCTCGATGCGAACGCCGGGCGACGGAAACTCCCAGCCGAACTGCTCGTACTCCTGCTGGAACCATCCGGCGCCGACGAGCATGCGCAGCCGTCCGCCGGAGATCCGATCGGTTGTTGCCGCGATCTTCGCCAGCATCGCCGGGTTGCGGAACGACTGACACAGGACCTGCGCGCCGATCTGGACACGATCGGTCGTCGCCGCGAGCGCGGACATGAGCGACCAGGCCTCCAGGATCCCTCTCGCCGGCGGGAACCCGAGCACGTGATCGATCACCCACACCGAGTCGGCTCCGTGTTCCTCGGCGTGACGTGCGCTTGCCAGACAAAGGTCCCAGTCGGCTCCGACCTGAGGCAGAACGACGCCGATGTGCATGCCTTCCCTCCTCGTAGCGAGTCCGTATCCATCCCTACACTGAAGGAGTGAGAGGCGATCGTGTCGAGATCCTCATCGACGTGGGTGATGGGGTCCGCGCGTTCGAGGTCGTGGCTTCCAGAGACGGCCGACGCGTCGAGGTCGCGACCGTGCGCGGGAACGTCCACGTCTCGGAGGTCACGCGCACGGGACAAGAGGTCCGGACGGCGCGGTTCATGGCTTCCCGTGTAGTCGCGATAGTCGAACACCCGGCCATCGAAGAGCGCAAGCAGTCGCAACGCAAGAAGGCGCCGAAGCCACAAGCGGCGCTCGACATCTAGTGCGGTTACGGCAGGTCGATTCCTTCACCGGTAAGCCGTTCGCGGGCAACCCCGCGGCGGTGTGTTTGCTCGACGAGCCGCGCGATGCGGCCTGGATGCAGGACGTCGCGCTCGAGATGAACCTGTCGGAGACGGCATTCGTCGAGCGCGCGGACGGTGGCTTCGGCCTCCGCTGGTTCACGCCGGCCGTCGAGGTCGATCTGTGCGGGCATGCGACGCTTGCGTCGGCCCACGTGCTGTGGGAGGAAAGCGAGGTTCCGGCAGACGAGCCGATCACGTTCCACACACGCAGCGGTGCGCTCGTTTGTCACCAGCGCACGGATCGGCTCGAGATGGACTTTCCTTCCCGCCCGGTGGAACAGGTCCAACCGCCGGCCGGTCTGATCGAAGCCGTCGGCGTGGAGCCGAAGTCGGTCTGGCACGGGCTCGTCGGGTACTTGGTGGAGCTCGGCTCGGAGGAAGAGGTTCGCGAGGCGTCGCCCGACTTCGCGCGGCTCAAGCTGATTCCTGACGGCTGGACGTGCATCACCGCACCGGCGACGACCGGTGGGTTCGATTTCGTCTCACGATTCTTTGCCCCCCAGGCCGGGATCGACGAAGACCCTGTGACCGGATCTGCGCATTGCGCGCTCGCCGACTTTTGGTCGCGCAAGACCGACCGCACCCAGTTCCGTGCCTACCAGTGCTCTGCGCGAGGCGGCGTCGTGTTCGCTCGTCTGGACGGCGATCGCGTCCACATCGGTGGGCAGGCCGTCACCGTGCTTCGCGGGGATTTGATCGGCTGACGCCGGGGTAGGCTCAAGCTGATGGCGAGCCCTTCGAGCGGCCTCACGGTGCAGCCGACGGTGCTCGAGCAGTGGCGCGCGGCCGGCGGCGAGCGGCTGACCTACTCGGAGGTCGCGTGGACGGGGACTGCCGTCGCGCTCATTGTTCACGCGTCATTGCACTTCTTCTCGGTCGCGATCAGCGGACTGAGCAGACTCCTCGTTCTGTTCGCTCCGGCGGAGCGGCTCGCTTTCGGCGTCACCGAAGGCGGCAATCCGCTCGCCACGTGGATGTTCCTCCTGCTCGCCGTCGCGGTGTGGGGTGCGTTGATCGGCGTTGCCGCGCTGGCGGCCGTCCACCTGATCACCGATCTCGTTCGCTCGAACGCGTAGCGCCGGACGCGGCCGAGCCGTCAGGATGAATCCATGAAGGTCAAGGTCGGCATCGGACCGGGCATCGGCGCGTCGGCGGGGCTCGGCGGCGAGGGCTTCTGGAACATCATCGACTCCTGCGAGTCGATCGGATGGGACTCGCTGTGGTTCTCCGAACGCGTGGGCGGCGACGTCCTTGATCCGCTGGCCGCGATGGGAGCCGCCGTCGGCCGGTCCAAGCGTCTGAAGTACGGGACGAGCGTGCTCGTGCTTCCCGGACGGAATCCCGTGCTCCTCGCGAAGGAGCTCGCTTCGCTCGACGTGCTCTCCGACGGACGAATCATCCCGGTCTTCGGTCTGGGCTCCCCGCTGCCCTCGGAGCACGAGCTGTTCGGTGTCGCCCGGTCCGAGCGGGCGGCGCGCACGGACGAAGCGGTCGAGTTGATGGTGCGCTTATGGACCGAGGACGACGTCACCTTCACGGGGCGCTTCTATTCCGTCACGAATCTCACGCTCCTGCCGAAACCTGTTCAGCAACCGCATCCCGACGTCTGGTTCGGTGGACACTCCGAAGCCGCCTGCAGGCGAGTGGGACGCCTCGGGACCGGCTGGCTCCCGTCCTTCATCACCTCCGCCGAGTACAAGCCCAAAGTCGACTTGATCAAAGAGACGGCCGCGAAGCACAACCGGGAGATCGAAGAGGACCACTACGGTGCGCTCGTTCCGTACATCCCGCAGGGGCGAGAGGATGTCGCCGAGACGATCCTTTCGGTCATCGCGGCCCGGCGTCCCGACGTCGATCCGAGCGATGTCATCGTTCCCGGCGACGACGGCGAGCTGCGGGCGCGGCTCGAATCGCTCGTGACGCAGGGCGCTACCAAGTTCGTCGTGCTGCCGGCCGTCCCGCCGGTGGATTGGGGCGACGAGCTCCAGCGCATCTACGACAGCGTCGTCCGGCCGTTGGAGAGCTGATGGGGTTCAAGGTCGACACGGTCCTCCCGCCGGGCATCGAAGCGGCCCGCGCGGCGGCGAAGAGCTTCGAGGCGATGGGCTATGACGGCCTGTACACAGTCGAGACGACGAACGACCCGCTGCTCGACCTGGCCTTCCCGGCCGTTGAGACGACAAAGCCGATGCTGTCGAACAACCTCGCGATCGCCTTCGCACGTTCGCCGTACATGACGGCCGTCGCTGCGTGGAATCTCCAACAGGCGTCCAAGGGAAGGTTCGCGCTTGGCCTCGGCACCCAGGTGAAGGGGCACATCACGCGGCGGTTCGGGATGACCTGGGACTCGCCGGGACCCCGCTTTCGTGAGTACGTCGAAATGTGCAAGGAGCTGTGGTCGGCGTGGCAGGAGCGTCGTCCCGCGCAGTACCGCGGGAAGTTCTACCAGTCGACTGTCAATAACCCGTTCTTCACGCCCGGACCGATCTCCTACGACGCGCCGAAGGTGTTCATCGCGGCGATCAATTCGTACAACGCCCAGAGCGTCGGTCTCGTTGCCGACGGCATCCTGATCCATCCGCTGCACTCACCGAAGTACATCGATGAGCACCTCATGCCCAACATCGAGAAGGGCCTGGCGAAGTCGGGACGGAAGCGCGAGGACATCACCGTCATCTCGCCCGTGTTCCTTGCCGTCGGCGACACCGACGAGCAGGTGCAGACGGCGGCCGCATTCGTGAAGCAGCAGGTCGCCTTCTACGGGTCGACGAGAACCTACGCGAAGATCTTCGAGACCCACGGCTGGGACGACACGCCGCCGAAGCTCCACGAGAAGATGGCCAAGGGCGACATGGCGTCGATGCCCGACGAGATCACCGACGAGATGGTCGCCACGTTCGCCGTCACCGGAAAAACCGACGACGCCGTCGACGAGATCAAGCGGCGCTATGCGGGCCGGGCCGACCGCATCTACTTCTACAACCTGTTCGCCACGCCGCTGGGCGACGAAGGGCGCCAACGAGAGCTCATCTCGGCGCTTTCTTCTTAGCCTGCTTCGCTCTCCAATTCCGCTTCGCCTGGCCGGCCAGCATCACATCGGGATGGTGCTTCCAGTAGTGCAGGCGTGACGCGGCCGCAACGCTCATGTCCTTAGCGCGCGGACGAATCGTCGCTCCGCACATGCGGCAGTGTCCGGATCGGGCCATGGCGACCTCCCCGTCGTGGGGAAGTCGGGTGGGAAGGAGCTAGACCTTAGCGCCGAGCGGCGACACGAGCGCGGCGCGCCCGGCGGCCGCCGCTTTTTTTCGGAGCGCCGTGCGGATCAGCTGGGTGGCGGCCACCGAGCCGAAGGCAACCATCGGCAGGGTCAGCGGCCACGCCAGAGCCAGGACGCTCGCAGCGGCGACGAGGTAGGCAGTCCTTATCCCTTCGCCGGCCGTGATACGACCCAGCAGCAGGGAGAACGCGACGGACAGCGCCACTGCGATCCCGAAGTAGCCCCAGACAAATCTCATCGCTGCCCCCTGTTGCCTCTGGCTCACCCTAGGGGGCGATGGAGACGGCGTCTGTGACCTAGTGCATACAGCCGAGGCGGGGTTTGCTCAAGACCGGCGGCGAATGAACCAGGATCGGCCGCTGCCGATGAAGCCGAGGTCGAGGGCCGCGGCGAGGACGACGATCACGAGATGGACGCCTCCCACCGAGCCCCGTGTGTTGTGGGCCCACGCCCAGGCCAGTGTCGTCGTCGGAAGGAAGAAGAACCCGAGGAGGGGCCACAGGAAGCTGTCGAAAGCTCGTCCGATGTAGTCGGTGAAGAGCACGAGCAGGACGATGAGACCCGGGGCAGCCCCAGCCCGCCCACCAACAGAAGACACGGCACGACGGGAGCCTAAGTCGTTCGGTTCACACGGAGCCAAATTGCGACCGACGCCGTGCCGAGCGCGTTGAAGATCAAGTCGTAGCCCGTGTTGACGAACCCGCCGACATTCGTCTGGGTCAGTCGGCTGATGATGAACTCGACGACCTCGTTGATCGCACCGAAGCCCATACCGCCGAGCCAGACGATCACTGCGATGGCGGTCGTCACCGTCGGAATCCCAGCGCGTCGACGAAGGACCTGCCAGCACAACGCCGTGGTCGCCCCGAAGCCGAACGCGTGGACAAGACGGTCGTAGCGGAGCACAGGGACTCCCCATGAGACGTTGTAGAGCACCGCTTCGGTGAACTCGATCAAGCCGCCCGCCATGTGGAGAAACCCCCACGCGGCGAGCGACCAGAGCAGGCCCCGTGAGAAGCCAACGGTGGCATGCGCGCGGGCAACGACCAGGCCGACGACGACGATCGTCACCGCGTAGGCGATCGTGAGCCGGCTGCCCGCCAGCAATCCGTACGCCAGGAATCCGACGAGGTATGCAACGCCGAAGGCGACAATCGATATGTGCTGCCGTGCAGCTTCGCGTACGCGCAAACGCTCGCTCATTGATGCAGTGTTACGGTCGCTTGAGATGAACGTCACGGTCAACGGAAAGCCTCGCGATGTTGCGGACGGCGCAACGGTCGCGACGCTCGTCGAGTCTCTCGGCCTCGGCCCGCGTCAGATCGTCGTCGAACACAACGGCGAGGCGGTTGAGCGAGATCGATTCGTCCATGTTCGGTTGGCTCCCGGTGACGTCCTGGAGATTGTCAGACCCGTGCAAGGCGGATGAAGGTTTCAGAACGCAAAGGGGCGCTCGATCGGGCCAAGCTGTACCTCGTTGCTCCCGGGGAGCTACCGCTTGATCTCCTGCAGTCGGTGATCGAAGCCGGCGTCGATGTCGTCCAGCTCCGTATGAAAGACGCCGACGCCGCCGAGATCATCGAGATCGGCGATCAGTTCCGCGGCGAGTGCGAACGAGCCAACGTGCTCTTCGTCGTGAACGACCGTCCCGATATCGCGCTCGCGCTCGGCGCCGACGGAGTTCATCTCGGCCAGGACGACGTCCCGCCGGCCGTCGCGCGCGACATCGTCGGCCCGGACGTCGTCATTGGTCGGTCGACTCATTCCATCGACGACATCGAGCGGGCACGCCAGGAGCACGGCGACGGGGTCGCCGATTACATCGCGGTGGGGCCCGTGTACGAGACGCCGACGGCCCCGGGGAGGCCCGGCGTGGGCCTCGACCTGCTCGGCACGGCCGCCGAGACCGTCGGTTTTCCGTGGTTCGCGATCGGCGGGATCAACCCCCGCAACGTCGGGGGGATCGTCGAGGCCGGCGCGCGACGCATCGTGGTCGTCCGGGCGATCACCGAAGCCGCCGATCCCATCGGTGCCGTCGAACAGCTGCGCGCAGCACTCCGGTGAATGCGCTCTTTGTCTACGGACTGCTGAAGCCCGGGTTCTCGTTGCACCACGTCGCCGAGCCGTTCGTCACAAAAGTGATCCCCGGCCGCAGTCGCGGCCGGCTCTACGACGCGGGCGTTCCGGCGGCACGGTTCGACGAGGACGGTCTCATCGAAGGATTCGTCCTGTGGCTCGATCGCGAGCGTCTCGACGAGGCTTTCCGAATCCTCGACGACCTCGAGGACGAGGGAACCGAGTACCGGCGAGTACCCATCGAGGTCCAGACCGAGGGCGGGACCGTGTCCTCGTGGGCGTACGAGTATCTGCTCCCGGTCGAGGGGCGGCCCGCAGCCGGCACGGCGTGGTTTAGTTTGATAATCTAACTATGTGACCCACGAACCATCCGCGCAGCGCTGCGGCCGTGTGGCCGCGCGTCTGGCCAAGGTGGTCGAGCGAGCGCTGACCGAGCTCGATCTCTCCCTTGCCCAGTACCGGCTGCTCGGCAACCTCTCCGACGGGCCGTCCCAGGCCTCCACGCTTGCCGAGCGGCTGATCGTCAGCCGGCCGAGCGTCACGGCGCTCGCGGACGGACTCGTCGAACGGGGCCTTGTGACGCGTCAAGGTGTCGAAGGCGACAGGCGCCGGGTCATGCACGTGCTCACACCGGCCGGGAAGGTGATGCTCGGCGATGCCGACCGAGCCATCGAGGCCCGTCTCGAGAACCTGGCGTCCGAGATCGGTGAGCCCGACCGGCGACGCGCCTACAAGGGGCTGGATGCATGGGGCCGCGCGCTCGACGCCTTCCGCGCGCGCACGGTCCGAGGTGTTTCGTGATGAAGACGCAGAGCCCTCGCAGCGAGCGTGTCTATTCTCCGGTCGGCGTCGAGGCCCGCTACCCGGCCCCCAAGGCGTGGATCGGGCCCGACCGGTCGCGCGGCTGGGTTCGCCGGATGGCGCCGATCGTCTGGAGCCACAAACGGTCCTTCTTCACAGCATGGACGACGACGCTCGTGACCGTCTTCCTCGGATTGGTCGGGCCGATCGTCGTGCGGAACGCCGTGAACCACTTGAGCGCGGGCCGGGTCCGCGCCGTGTATCCGATCGTCGCGCTGCTCGCGCTGATCGCCGTCGGCCGATTCGTCTTCGGCTACATCTCGCGCTCGCAGATGTTCCGTTCCGCCTACGGCATCGAGTACGACCTGCGATCGATCATCTACGAGCACCTCACACGGCTGTCGTTCGCCTTCTACGACCGCGTCCAGACCGGACAACTGATCTCGCGCGGGAACTCGGACATTCGGTCCGTCCAGATGTTCCTCGCGTTTGCGCCGACGATGGCCATTCAATTGATGACGTTCTTTCTTGCGCTCGGCTTCATGGTCACCGTGCATCCGCTCCTCACGCTCGCCGCGCTCGCGCCGATGCCCGCCGTGTTCTTCGTCTCCGTGCGCATGCGGCGGTTGATGTTCCCGATCTCGTGGATCGTGCAGGCCCGCATGGCCGATGTCGCGACGATCGTCGAGGAGAACATCACCGGCGTCCGGATCGTGAAGTCCTTTGCCGCGGAGATCCTCGAAATCAAAGATCTCGCGGGCGCCGCGCGCCGTGTCCAGTGGGCGAACGTGAAGCAGGCGGACGTTCGTGCGAGCTTCTCACCGCTGCTCGAGAATTTGCCGCGGCTCTCGATGGTCTTCGTGCTGTTCTACGGCGGCCGGCTCGTGCAGACCGGACGGCTCGACCTCGGCGCGATCTTCCTGTTCATGGGATACATCGTTCTGCTCACGGCGCCGTTCCGGATCCTCGGCTTCATGCTGATGCTGAACGAACGGGCGCGAGCGTCGGCCCAGCGCATCTACGAGATTCTCGACTCGCAGCCCGAGATCGCCGACGCTCCCGGTGCCGTGGACCTCGTCGACCCGCGCGGTGTCGTCGAATTCCGCAACGTGACGTTCGCCTACGGCTACGGGCCGAAGATCCTGGACGAATTCTCACTTCGCGTCGAGCCGGGCGAGACGGTTGCGCTCGTTGGACGAACAGGCTGTGGTAAGTCGACCGTTGCGCGCTTGCTCATGCGCTTCTACGACGTGAGCGACGGGGCGGTGATCGTCGACGGAAAGGACATTCGCGGCCTCACCGTCGAGAGTCTGCGCTCGCATATCGGCGTCGTTTCCGACGACGCTTTTCTGTTCTCAGACACCATCCGCGACAACATCGCGTACGGACGTCCCGACGCACCCATGGACGCGGTCGTCGGCGCGGCGGCTGCGGCCGGAGCGGACGACTTCATCAAGGCCATGCCCGAGGGATACGAGTCGGTGATCGGCGAGCGTGGGTACGACCTGTCCGGCGGACAGCGCCAGCGAGTCTCGATCGCGCGTCTGCTCGTCACCGATCCGACGATCCTCGTGCTCGACGACGCAACGAGCTCGGTCGACGTTCGTATCGAACAGGAGATCCATTCCTCACTGCACAGCGTCATGGAAGGCCGGACGACGCTCGTCATCGCCCATCGGCTGTCGACGATCAACCTCGCCGACCGCGTCGTCCTCATGGAGCGCGGCCGCATCGTCGCCTCCGGCACGCACGCCGAGCTCATGCGGACCGAGCCGAAGTATGCAGAGGTGCTCGCGCACCTCGATGAAGACTCCGCCGAGCTTCGCGGGGCACTGTCCTAATGGGCGGGGACGTGTAGTTATGGGAATGCACGGCGGCGGCGGCGGAGGCGTCTTCGGCACGCCGGGCGGCGGTCCGATGTTCGCCGGCGGCCCGCGCGCGGCCGCGCAGTCCGGGCTGCCGTTCGCGGGCATCCCGCAGGAGCTCCAGGAGCTCGCCGACAAGATCCTGGAGACGGAGCCGGAACACCCGCCGGAGCAGGTCACGTTCGATCGCATCCCGCCCGACACACGGCCGTTCACGCTCCGGCGCTTCCTCGCCCCGCACAAGTGGTGGCTGGCCGGGTCGTTCCTGTTCGTCGTCGTCGAGACCGTCGCGGGACAGGCCGGCCCGCTCCTCACGCAGCGCGGCATCGACCGCGGAATCGTCGCGCGCGATTTCCGCGCGCTCTTGTTCTTCGCCGCTGTTTACCTCGGTGCGGTCGTCCTGACGGCGGTCGCCGGCAGCATCCGGATGCGCTGGACGGGCCGCGTCGGCGAGCGGTTGATGTTCGCCATGCGCGTACGCGTCTTCACGCACCTCCAGCGTCTCGGCACCGATTACTTCACGCGAGAAAAGGCCGGACGGCTCATGACGCGGATGACGAGCGACATCGAGGCGCTTCAGCAGCTGTTCAACGAGGGCCTCGTGAACCTGGTCGTGCAAGCGCTGACCCTTTTGGTGGTCTCCGCCGTCCTGTTCACGATGAACGTCCGGCTCGCGATCGTGACGGTCGGGTTCGTCGTCCCGCTGATGACGGTTGCGACGCTGTGGTTCCGGAACGTCTCCGACCGCGGCTTCCTCGCCGTACGCGAACGGATCGCTGACGTGCTGGCGGACTTGCAGGAGTCGCTGTCGGGCGTGCGCGTCGTCCAGGCGCACAACCGCCAGCGACACAACATCATCCGTCACCGAAACATCGTCGGTGCGCACCGCGACGCGAACTACTACACGGCCAAGGCGAACGCGCTTTACGGTCCGGGGACGGATGCGATCGGCCTGCTCGGTCAGGCCGTGATCATTCTCGTCGGCGCGCGGATGCTCCAAGCCGGCACGCTGACGATCGGCGAGCTGGTCGCGTTCGTCTTGTACGTTGCGACGTTCTTCGCGCCGATCCAGCAGCTCGTGAACCTCTACAACACCTACCAGCAAGGCCGCGCCGCCATCACGAAGCTTCGAGACGTGTTCGCCGAACCGCCGTCCCCGGCCGAAGATCCGAATGCCGTCGAGCTTCCTCCGGTCGAGGGCGGCATCGAGCTCGACCACGTGTCGTTCGGCTACGACGCCGCGCGTCCAGTGCTGCGCGACGTCGATCTGACGATCGCCCCGGGTGAGACCTTCGCGCTCGTCGGGCCGACGGGGGCCGGAAAGTCGACGATCGTGAAGCTGATCGCACGCTTTTACGACCCCACCTCCGGGCGCGTGCTCGTCGACGGCCACGACATCCGCACGGTCCGGCAGACGTCGCTGCGCAAGCAGATCGGCAACGTTCCTCAGGAGCCGTTTCTATTTGCCGGATCGATTCGCGACAACATCACGTTTGCTCGTCCCGACGCCAGCGAAGAGGAAGTGCTCGAGGCCTGCCGCGCCGTCGGAATCATCGATCTCGTCGAGCGCCTTCCGGACGGCCTCGATACGCCGTGCCACGAGCGCGGGATCTCGCTCTCGTCGGGGGAGCGGCAGCTCCTGGCGCTGGCGCGAGCGTTTCTCGCGCGCCCGCGTGTGCTGATCCTCGACGAGGCGACCTCCAGCCTCGATCTGCTCACCGAGTCGAAGATCGAGCGCGCGCTCGACGTCCTGCTCGAAGGCCGGACGGCCATCATCATCGCGCACCGTCTGTCGACGGCCATGCGCGCGCAACGCCTCGCGGTCGTCGAAGACGGCGGCATCGTGGAGATCGGTTCACACGAAGAGCTTGTCGCGTTGGGCGGGCGCTACGCTCACATGTACGAGACATGGATGAGCCACGCGGGGGGGTCGGGGAGCGTAGCGAGCGTAGCGCCGCAGTCCTCCGCGTGAGCGTCGAGCGCGTAGGCAGACGGTGCGCGAAGCGAGCGGGCCCCCCGATCCAACGGCCCGCAACGGCACGTTGATGTGACGGTCGCGCCAGCAGACGTCGCGCGCGCATTCGAGGGGAAGACCCGAGGTTCCGTTCGCGTCGACCGCGTGACGCGCGAGCTGTACTCAACCGACGCGTCGCCGTACCGCATCTTGCCGATCGCGGTTCTTCGTCCCGAGCACACCGACGACATCAACGTCGCCGTCGATGTGTGCCGCGAGATCGGCATCTCGATCACGCCCCGGGGGGCCGGGACGTCGTTCACCGGCCAGTGCGTCGGCGAGGGATTGCAGATCGACTGCTCACACCTCGACGCGATCGAATCCATCGATGCCGAGCGCCGGGTTGCACGTGTGCAACCCGGCGCGCGTTGGTGGGAGCTCAACGAACGTGCAGCCCGGGACGGGCTGCACTTCGGCCCGGACCCGGCGACCAAACGCCAGTGCACCGTCGGCGGAATGACGGCAACGAATTCCGGAGGGACCCATTCCATCGTGTACGGAGCGACTGTCGACCACGTCGAGGCCGTCGACGTCGTCCTCGCCGACGGGCGCACTGCGCGGCTGGGGGCCGGGCTCGGCGGGTTCCCGCCCGATGTCGCGAAGCAGCTTGAAGCCGTGCGCGAACGAGCAACGCCGCTGTTGGGCCCGGCGTTCTCGACGCTCGCGCGGCGCGGCGGCGGCTATCAGCTCGAGCATCTGTGCTCCTCGGACCCGCACGGTGCGAAGCTCATGGCCGGATCAGAAGGGACACTCGCGTTACTGACATCGATCGAGGTATCGCTCGATCGTTTGCCGTCCCATCGCGCCCTCGCCGTCGTTGCCTTCGACGATCTGCATGCGGCGATCGCGGCCGTCCCCAGCTTGGTGCAGACCGGTCCGTGCGCCGTCGAGGTCGTCTCGAAGTCCATGATCGACATCGCCCGCGGCGACACGTTCCACGCGCGCGCCGTGTCCGACATCGATCCGGACGCCGGCGCGCTCCTCTTTGTCGAATACCACGGATGGTCGGATGCCGAAGCGCAGGACGGATTCGTACGGATGGATCGTGCGCTCGACGACAGCGGCGGCGTGCGGACGCGGGACAAGTTCGTGGATCCGTCGGCGCAGCTGCGCATGTGGGCCGTCCGCGAGGCCGGCATCGGTGCCCTTTCTAATGTCGCGGGGGGACCGAATCTGCCGCAGGCCTTCGTCGAGGACACCGTCGTCGCCGTCGACAAGCTCCCGCCGTATATCCGCGCGCTCGACGAATTGTTTGCCCGCCACGAGATGACCGTCGTCTGGTACGGACATGCCGCGACCGGGCTCGTTCACGTCCGGCCGTTCCTGGATCTGTCCGACGCTCGCGATCTGGAACGGCTCGAAGGACTGATGGCCGCCGTCACCGACCTCGTCCGCGACTGGGGCGGCGATCACTCGGGCGAGCACGGCGAGGGCTTGGCGCGTACGCATTGGAACGAGCGTTTGTTCGGGCCCGAGCTGTACCAGGAGCTGCGCGCGATCAAGGCAGCGTTCGACCCGGCCAATCTCCTGAACCCCGGGAAGGTTATCGACGGACCGAGAACGACCGAGCACATGCGCTTCGGCGCTTCGTATGTGCGCACACCGGTGACATCCGATATCGGGTTCTCCGACTACGGCGGATTCGAGCCCTTCGCCGAGCGGTGCTACGGCAGCGGCTTCTGCCGGAAGCGCGTCGGCGTCATGTGTCCTCCGGCGGCTGCGACCGGGCTCGAGGAGCACTCGACGCGCGCACGAGCGAACTTGCTCCGCGCGGTCGTCGCCGGAGAGATGTCGCTCGATGAGCTTTCCGCCGACGAGGCCCGCGAGGTCATGGATACGTGCGTCGGATGCAAGGCCTGCAAGACCGAGTGTCCGGCCAGGATCGACATCGGTCGCGCGAAGGTGTGGTGGACCGATCGGATGCGCATGGCCGAGGGTCCGAGCGCGCTCCAGCGCACCATCGTCAATCTGCGAGAGCTCCTCCGTGCGGGATCGGTGATGCGTCCGTACGCGAACGCGGCGCTTGGGTCAAAGTTCATGAAGAAGCGGCTCGGGATCGCGGCGGAGCGCACCCTGCCGCGCATCGCGCGACGGCCGCTGACCGTCCGGATGCCGACGTCGACGGACGGGACGGTGCTCTACCCCGACTGCTTCACCACGTACCAGGACCCCGAAATCGGTGAGGCTGCCGGCAGCCTGATTCCCGGGCTGTCGCTCGTTCCGGTCGGATGCTGCGGTCGGGTCATGCTCTCGGAGGGATACATCACGCGCGCGCGACGAGCGGCGCGCAACGGCGCCGCGGCGCTGCGCCGGACGTCCGGACCGATTCTGTTCGCCGAGCCGTCGTGCATGTCGGCCGTGATCGACGACTGGCCGCACCTCATCGGCGACGTGTCGGACGTCGCCTCGCGGTGTCGGCTCCTCGAGGAGCACGTCGCCGACATGGACGGGTTGCGCTTTCGCGATGGGGGCCGAGTTGTGTTCCATCCGCACTGCCACCAGCGCGCTCTGTGGGGAACCGAGGGCACGGAACGCGCGCTGCGTCTGGTTCCCGGCGCCGACATCCAGATTCCGGACTCCGGGTGTTGTGGAATGGCCGGCGCATTTGGGTATCGAGCGGATCGGTATGCGCTGTCGGTGGCCATGGGAGAACGCGTGCTTGCTCCGGCCGTTCGCGGCGCCGCAGATGCGGACGTCGTCGCCACGGGAACGTCGTGCCGCCACCAAATCGGCGATCTCACCGGCCGTGAGGCCGTCCACCCCGTCGTGTATCTCGCCGCTCATCTCGAGCGTTGACCCGGCTGCAAGGCTGCGGCGTTAGCGTTGAGCTATGACGACGGGCGATTTCCAAGAACAGATCCCTGACGTCGATCCCGGCGAGACGCAGGAATGGCTCGAATCGCTTCGTCAGATGGCCGGGACGAAGGGTCCGGCTCGGGCGAGCTACGTCCTTCGCCGTTTGCTGGCCGAAGCTCGCCGGCTGCAGATCGGCGTCCCGCCGATGGTGTCGACCAACTACGTCAACACAATCGCGCCCGAGGACGAGCCACCGTTCCCCGGCGACGAGGAGATGGAAGCGCGCATCCGGCGGCTTATCCGCTGGAACGCGGCCGTCATGGTGCTGCGCGCAAACATCCGCTCGCCGGGACTCGGCGGACACCTGTCGACGTACGCATCGGCCGCGAGCCTCTACGAAGTTGCGTTCAACCATTTCTTCCGGGGGAAGGATCATCCGGGCGGCGGCGACCAGATCTTCTACCAGGGCCACGCGACGCCGGGGATCTACGCGCGCTCGTACCTCGAGTATCGGTTCGACGAGGACCGGATGGACCGTTTCCGCCGCGAAGTCGGCGGGCTCGGCCTCTCGTCGTACCCGCACGCGCGGCTCATGCCGGCGTACTGGGAGTTCCCGACGGTATCGATGGGCCTCGGCCCCATCAACGCCGTCTATCAAGCGCGCTTCAACCGCTATCTGCACGCGCGCGGCATCAAGGACACGTCGCAGCAGCGCGTGTGGGCGTTTATCGGCGACGGCGAGATGGACGAGCCGGAGTCGACGGCGGGGCTGGGCCTCGCCGCGCGCGAGGGTCTGGACAACCTCGTCTTCGTCGTGAACTGCAACCTGCAGCGGCTCGACGGCCCGGTGCGCGGCAACGGAAAGGTCATTCAGGAGCTCGAGTCGCTCTTCCGGGGCGCCGGGTGGCACGTCATCAAGGTCGTGTGGGGCCGCGAATGGGACTCGCTGCTCGCGCGCGACGTCGACGGCGTCCTTGTCGACAAGATGAACACAACGACCGACGGTGAGTTCCAGCGCTACGCCGTTTCGGACGGCGGCTACATTCGCGAACACTTCTTCGGTCCGGACCCGCGCCTGCGCAAGCTCGTCGAGAACTTGTCCGACGCAGACCTCCAGCGGCTCAGGCGGGGCGGCCACGACTATCGGAAGCTCTACGCCGCGTACTGGGCCGCCACCGAGCTCGAAGGGGCGCCGGTCGTCATCCTTGCCAAGACGGTGAAGGGCTGGGCTCTCGGTGAGTCGATCGAGGCACGCAACGTCACGCACCAAGCGAAGAAGATGACCGTGACCGACCTGCAGGGGTTCCGCGACCGGCTCGGCCTGCCCCTGTCGGATCGCGAGCTCGACTCCGAGCTGCCGCCGTACTACCGGCCGCCGCGGCACACGTCGACGATCGAGTACATGCTGTGGCGGCGCAGCGAGCTCGGTGGATTGCTCCCGGAGCGGCGAGTTTCCTTCGACGCGCCGAAGCTCCCAGCCAAGGAGGCCTTCGACGAGTTTTGGGCCGGAACCGAGGAGCGCAAGGTCGAGGCGTCCACGACGCAAGCGTTCGTGCGGATGCTTCGCGTGCTCTTGCGTGACGAGAGCATCGGCAAGCGGATCGTCCCGATCATTCCCGACGAAGCGCGCACGTTCGGAATGGAGTCGCTCTTCAAGCAGCTGAAGATCTACAACCCGCTCGGCCAGCGCTACGAGCCCGTCGACGTCGAGACGCTACTTCCGTACCTCGAGGCCACCGACGGCCAAGTTCTCGAAGAGGGCATCACGGAAGCCGGTTCGATGGCAGCGTTCTCGGCGGCCGGGACGGCGTACGCGACACACGGGGAGCTCACCATCCCGTTCTTCATCTTCTATTCGATGTTCGGCTTCCAGCGCGTCGGTGATCTCATCTGGGCGTTCGGCGACGCACGCGGACGTGGGTTCCTTCTCGGTGCGACGGCCGGACGCACGACGTTGCTCGGCGAAGGACTGCAACACCAGGACGGCCATAGCTTGTTGCTCGCGTCGACGGTCCCGAACATTCGCGCGTACGACCCCGCGTATGCCTACGAGCTCGCGACGGTGCTCCGCGATGGGCTTCGTCGCATGTACGAGGACGGCGAGGACGTCTTCTACTACGTGACGCTCTACAACGAGAACTACGTGCAGCCGAAGATTCCTCGCGGCGTCACCGACGGCATCGTCAAGGGCGTGTACCGCTTCAAGCGCGCGCAGGCGCGCAACGGGCCTCGCGTTCAGCTGCTTGCTTCGGGACCTTCCGTCAAGACGGCGCTCGAGGCCCAGAGCAAGCTGAAGGAGGACTTCGGGGTCGCCGCCGACGTTTGGAGCGCGACGAGCTACCAGCAGCTGCGCAACGAAGCACTTGCCTGCGAGCGGTGGAACCGGCTGCACCCGGCCGATCGTCCGCGCGTGCCCTACGTGAGCGAAGCGCTCGACGAGGCGGAGGGTCCGGTGGTCGCCGTCAGCGACTTCATGAAGTCGGTTCCCGATCAGATCTCACGCTGGGTGCGCGAGCCGTTCGTGTCGCTCGGTACCGACGGGTTCGGACGGTCCGACACGCGTAAGGACCTCCGCCGACACTTCGAGATCGACGCCGGACACATCACCGCCTCGTCACTGCATGCGCTGGCGCTCGCCGGAGAGATGAAGCCGGAGAAGGCTCGAGACGCGATCGAGGCCGCCGGCATCGACCCGGAGGCGGTCGAGCCACGGGAGGCGTAGCGCCGCCGCCGTATGAGACAGTGCGGGTGGCGAGTTCGCGTTAGCGGGGGAGGCTGAGCGAATGAAGTTCCACTTCTTCCACCTGATGCCCTATCCGTATCTGCCCGACGACTTCAGGCAGCAGGTCCGGTCGGTTTGGGTGGACGTCCCGGTCGATTACTACGACCCGGTCAAGGGCCACGAGGTCTATCACACCTATCTCGACGAGCTCATGTACGCAGACGAGCTCGGGTTCGACGGCATCTGCGTGAACGAGCACCACCAGAACGCGTACGGGCTCATGCCGTCGCCGAATCTGATGGGCTCGATCATGGCGCGCGAGTCCAAGCAGGCGAAGGTCATCGTGATGGGTAACTCCGTCGCGCTCTACAACCCGCCCACGCGTGTCGCCGAGGAGTTCGCGATGCTCGACGTCCTGTCGGGCGGACGACTCGTGGCCGGCTTCCCGGTCGGTACGCCGATGGACTCGAACTTTTGCTACGGGACGCCGCCGGCCGTCCTTCGCGAGAAGTACCGCGAGGGCGTGGAGCTCATCGTGCGCGCGTGGAAGGAGCGCGAGCCGTTTGCGTTCAACGGCAAGTACACGCAGCTGCGGTACGTCAACGTGTGGCCGCGTCCCATTCAGCAGCCGCGTCCGCCGGTATGGATCCCGGGCGGCGGGTCGGTTGAGACCTGGGAGTTCTGTGTCCGCAACCACTTCAACTACTCGTACCTGTCCTACTTCGGCTACCAGTCGGGCAAGGACGTCATGAAGGGGTACTGGGACACCGTCTCGGATCTGGGAGCCGAGCCCAACCCGTACAGCGCCGGGTTCTTGCAGTTCGTCGGCGTCGCGAAGGACGACGCGGAGGCCGAGAAGCTCTACGCGCCGGCGGCGCTGTACTTCTACAACAAGTGTCTGCACTTGTATCCGGGCTTCGTGAGCCCGCCCGGCTATTCGTCCATGGAGACCGTGCGCAGGCGCATCCGTTCACAGGTTGCCGGCGCGGCGGCGCTGTCACCGGACCTGACGTGGAAGGACATCCTCGATCGTGGCTACGTCGTCGCGGGAAGCCCAGAGACCGTGATCGATCAGCTGCAGGAGGTGGCCGACTCGCTGCGCGTCGGACACCTCATGCTGCTGCTGCACTTCGGGAACATGGCGCAGGAGACCGTGCGCTACAACAGTGAGCTCTTTGCGCGCGAGGTGATGCCGAAGCTCTCGGGCCTGTTCTCCGATTGGGAGGACGAGTACTGGCCGGCGCCCTCACCGGTGGTGCCCCCACGCCGCAGCGAAGCGGAGGCGCAATGACCAAGGAGGTCACGCTCTGGGATCCGCCGATCACCACGAAGATCTACGAGTTCGGCGACGGCGAGCCGGTCGTGTTCCTGCATTCCGGCGGCGGTATGACATCCACTGACCCCGTCGCCGAGGCATTGGGCGCGTCGCGTCACGTCTTTGCACCGGTGCACCCGGGATTCGTCGATCCTGAGGATCTCAACGAGCTGCGCGATGTCCACGACCTGGCGCTGTACCACGACGAGCTGTTCGACCGGCTGGGACTGACCGGTGTGTCGGTCGTCGGTCACTCCTTCGGCGGGATGGTGGCGGCCGAGCTTGCCGCGCATGTTCCCGATCGCGTGAGCAAGCTCGTCCTCGCTGCGCCCATCGGGCTGTGGAACGACGACTATCCGGTCGTCGACATGTTCACTGCGTTTCCCTTCGGCATCCAGGAGTTGCTGTGGGGCGATCCGAACTCGGCCGACGTCGCCGCCGCCATGGCACGGATGGCGGAAGGACACGAGGACCTTCCGTCCGATACGGATCCGATGACCGCGATGCTGCTCCGTGTCCTTCCCGGCCTGATCACCCTCGGCAAGTACATGTGGCCGCTTCCCGACCGCGGTCTCGGCCGCCGGTTGCGCAGGATCAAGGCGCCGACGCTGGTCGTCTGGGGCGAGAAGGACAAGCTCACGCCGTGCCGCTACGCCGACGACTTCGTAGCCGGGATCGCGGACGCAAAGGCCGAGTACATCCCGGACGCCGGTCACATGGCCCCGTACGAGCGCACCGAGGACTTCGCAAAGCTCGTGGACGACTTTCTCGGCTGATCGCGCTAGCTGCGAGCTAGCGAAGCACGGTCCTAGAATGTCCACCCTATGCCGGACGCCGCGATCTCGATCGTCGGTCTGACGAAGCGTTTCGGTTCGCAAACGATCTGGGAAGACATCACGTTCGACATCCCGAAGGGTGAGATCAGCGTCATCCTCGGGCCGTCCGGAACCGGCAAAAGCGTGCTCCTCAAGCACTTCATCGGCCTGCTCCGCCCAACGGCCGGTCATGTGTACGTGGGCGACAAGGACATTCCGGCGCTGAAAGAGAAAGAGCTTTTCGAGGTACGCAAGAAGTTCGGCGTCCTCTTCCAGGACGGCGCGCTGTTCGGCTCGATGACGATCGAGGACAACGTCGCGTTCCCGTTGCGCGAGCACACGGATCTCTCGGAAGGCAGCATCCGCGGTCTCGTCCAGGAGAAGCTCGAGCTGGTCGGGCTCCAGGGAGCCGAGAAGAAATATCCGGCCGAGATCTCGGGCGGCATGAAGAAGCGCGCCGGCCTCGCGCGCGCGCTGGTCCTGGAGCCGGAAATCTTGCTCTTCGACGAGCCCGACTCCGGCCTCGATCCGGTGCGCACGGCCTTTCTCAATCTGCTGACCGTCGACCTCAAGAAGCGACTCGGCCCGACGATCATCGTCGTCACGCACCACATCGACACCGCGCGCACGATTCCCGACTACATCGGACTGATCTTCGCGCGCCATCTCGTGAAATTCGCGTCGCGCAAGGAAATGCTGAATTCGAGCGAGAGCGTCGTTCGTCAGTTCCTCACCGGCTCGACGGAAGGGCCGATCGGCATGTCCGAGGAGAAGGATGCGGCCGACGGCGCGAAGCCCGGCGCCGCAGGCGCCGACGGAGCGAAGCCCGGCGCCGCAGGCGCCGAGGGGGGTTCGGGGGGGCGTCGCGCCCCCCCGAAGAGAAAAGCGCGCGGGAGCGCGCAGCGGTCTCGCCGGCATTCGTGAATCGCTTCCGCGAGGTTCTCCTCATACCGGCGGGCAACATGTTCTCGCTCACGCTGGACGCGTTTCGCGTCTTCTTCCGCCGCCCGTGGCCGCTTCGAGAGTTCCTCCACGTCTCGTGGTTCATCGTGAGCGTGTCGATCGTTCCCGTGATCCTTGTCTCGATTGCCTTCGGTGCCACGATCGCGCTCCAGGTGGGCAACGTGAACCGGCAGCTCGGGGCCCAATCGCAGACCGGCGCGGCGATGGTCCTCGCCGTGGTGCGCGAGGCGGCGCCGATCGCAACGGCGCTGTTGATCTCGGGGGCCGGCGGCTCGGCAATGACGGCGGACCTCGGCTCCCGACGCATTCGCGATGAGATCGCGGCTATGGAAGTGCTCGCGATCGATCCGATTCATCGCCTGATCGTTCCGCGCATTCTGGCTGCCGTCTGGGTGGCCGTCCTGCTGAACGGGTTCGTGTCGGTCGCGGGAGTCGCGGGTGGATACGTCTTCAACGTGCTGGTGCAAGGCGGAACGCCCGGCGCATACCTCGCGTCGTTCTCGCTGCTCGCGCAACCGGCCGACTTGTACGTGGCATTGATGAAAGCCGGCGTATTCGGTCTCGTCGTGGCGATGGTCGCCGCCTACTTCGGCATGTACTGCCGGGCCGGACCGAAGGGTGTCGGGGAAGCGGTCAATCGAGCCGTCGTCGTCTCGTTCCTGTTGATCTTTGTCGCCAACTTCGTCATGACCGCGATCTACTTCGCGCTCGTGCCGCCCAAGTTCTGATGGCCGACGTCGCGCTGGATCGGGCTTCGGCGCCGGGGCGCATCTTGCGCCGGGTCGGGAGCAGCGCCGTCGGCGGTCTTGCTGTGCTCGGGGATCACCTGAGCTTCTACGTGCGCGCCCTCGCCGACATTCCGTTCGCGTTGCGGCGCCGAAGCGAGATCTTCCGCCACATCTCCGACATCACGATCGGCGCCGGAGCGCTCGTGGCGGGAGCCGGGACGGCGGGCGTCATCTTCTTCATGGCCTTCTTCACCGGAACGCAGGTCGGCCTCGAGGGATTCAAGGGTCTGCAGCTCGTGGGCGCCGAGGCGTTCACCGGTTTCGTCTCGGCCTTCGCAAACACGCGCGAGATCACTCCGCTCATCGCCGGGATCACGCTCGCCGCTCAGGTGGGAGCCGGGTTCACGGCAGAGCTCGGCGCCATGCGCATCTCTGAGGAGATCGACGCGACGGAGGTTATGGCCGTGCGTCCGGTGCCGTACCTCGTGTCGACACGGCTCATCGGTGCGTTCATCGCGGTGATGCCCCTGTACCTCATTTCACTGTTCTCCTCGTACCTGGCAACTCGCTTCATGGTCGTGAACTACCTCGGTCTGTCGGGCGGCACGTACGCGCACTACTTCACGCTCTTTCTTCCTGCGGCCGACGTGATCTACTCCCTCATCAAGGCGCTGATCTTCGCCGTCATCGTCGTCCTCATTCACTGCTACTACGGCTATTACGCGAGTGGCGGG
>DASQWC010000186.1:0-2956 GCA_035640475.1 Actinomycetota bacterium
CACTGACCTCGGACGTGCTTCCGAACGGAGGCCGCGATGCCGAGTACGTCACACGGCACATCGCGGCGCGAGCGGAGCGGTCCTCAGTCCGGCAGGGACGTGAGACGATCCTTGCCGGTGCCGTGGACTGAGTTCGCCACAGGGGACGATGGGCCGCTGATCGCCGGTCGCCGAGCCGGCAGCGGTCCGCCTGTTCTCCTGTTGCACGGAGGGCCGGGGCTCGGTTTCGAGTACCTGCGCGATCTCGCCGACGAGCTCGCGCAGGAGAACGACGTCGCCTGGTACCAGCAGCGTGGGCAGGAGCCGTCGGCGGTGGGAGGGCCGTACACGGTCGCCAAGGACGTCGAAGATGCCCGCCGCGTCCTCGACGCGCTCGGCTGGGACAAGGCGTACGTCGTCGGTCATTCATGGGGCGGGCACCTCGCGCTCCACGTCGCGGAGGCGATGCCGGAGCGGCTCCTCGGGGTGCTCGCCGTCGACCCGCTCGGCTCGGTCGGCGACGGACGCTGGCCGGAGTTCGACGAGGAGATGTTCCGGCGGACGCCGGAGTCAGTGCGCGAGCGGGCGCGAGAGCTCGACGAGCTTTCGACGGCCGGCGAGATCGACGAGGAGCTCGCGCTGGAGGGGATGCGTCTCGTCTGGCCCGCGTACTTCGCCGACCCCGAGCTAGCGCCGCCGATGCCGGAGCTTCGAATCTCGACCGAGCGCTCGGCCGAGATGGTGCCGTCGATCCTCGCGGAGCTGCCGGCGCTCGAGGCGGGGCTGCCGGAGATCCGCGTCCCCGTCGGCTTCGTCCACGGCTCACGGAGCCCGATGCCGCTCGGCGCCTCGACCGACGCGGCCGAGCGAATCCCGGGCGCCTGGGTCGAGGTCGTCGACGGCGCCGGGCACTTCGTCTGGTTCGAGGCGCCCGGCGCCGTTCGCACTGGGCTCCGGCGTCTTACCGCCGATTAACTCACGTGCCGTTACGCCGGCCCGAGGCAGGTCAGCTCGAACCTGTCAACCCTCACCGTGTCGGTCTTGAGGTCGAGGACGAAGACGCCTCGTGCCCTGAAGCGGTCGCCGGAGTCGTTCGCCAGGATGTCGGTGATCCTCGCCCTGAGGACTTGGCCGTTTTCGACGAAAGAGTCCGTCCCGTGGCCGACGAACCCATCACTCGTCGTGATCGTCCTGTGAGCGATAGCGACCGTGCGGGAATCGTGGGAGTGGACGAGCACGGTTCCGGTGAACGTGACGATCATCGCGTTTCCGGTACACGGATTCACGTCGGCGAACACGTCAAGTATCGGGAACTCCGTCGGCCGATCCGCGGCTGCCGGAGCGGCGAACGTGAGAGCCAACAGACCCAGCAGGACTAGGAGAAGCCTTTCACCGCAGTGCCTCCTTGTCTCCCCCCAAGTGCGTGACTGCCGAGGATCATGGCATCGAGAGACAGAATTGACAACGTCCGGCGTGGGTCAGTTGGGAGGTCGCGATGTCAGTCGAGGACACAACAAGGCGCTTGTACGCCGCTTCTACGAGGAGGTCTGGGGTCGCGGCAATACCGACTTCACGTTTGAGGCCTTTACCGATGACTACGTCCGGCACGACCCCCGATGCCGGTCGCCGCCTCACCGGCGACTAACGCGCGGGCGGACGCACTCGCACCCATAGATCGACGGACGGCGACGCGCCGGGTGGCGGCACATTCAGATGCCATCGGCCGGCATACGGGAACCGGACACTTCTCGTTAGCGTGCGTGGGGCGATCCGCACGAGGCGAATCTCGAAGAACGCCTGCCCGAAATTCGTTCTCCACGGCCCGACCGCATAGAGCCGGATGCCGTGCTCCCGCCGCAGGTCGACATCCGTTCGCACGAACACGCGCGCTCCACTTCGCGCGGTTGGGCGCGCCGGTTCGATGGTGATCGAGAGCCCGAACTTCGCTTCGGCCGACGGAATTAGGAGCGTCGCGGTTGTGCTCGTGATCGCCACGAGCAGCAAGCACCGTTGTTTCATGACTCCGTTATACGCCGCACACCGTTCACCGATTCCTCGCCGTCGAGTGGCGCTCACGGCCAGAATCTGCTGCCGGGTCCGTCGCAGTCGAGAGGAGGAGTTCATGTCCGTCGACGACAAGCTCGAGGTGCTTAGACGAGTCCTCGATGCCTTCAACGCTCACGACCTCGACGCGATCATGGCGCACTTCACCGAGGACTGCGTCTTCGAGTCCCCGCGCGGATCCGGCCGATGGGGCAGCCGGTTCGTCGGCAAGGACGAGGTCCGTCGCGGGCTCGCGGCGCGCTTCGAGGGCATTCCCGACGTGAGCTACCGAGACGACGATCATTTCGCGTGCGGGAACCGCGGAGTGTCCGAGTGGACGATCATGGGCACGACCGTCACCGGGGAGCGCATCGACGTGCGCGGCTGCGACCTGTGGACGTTCCGAGACGACGGAAAGATCGTCCGCAAGGACAGCTTCTGGAAGATCCGCGAGCCCTAACCGCGGCTCAGGTGTTCCACGCGACCTCGATCTCCCGTTCGACCGGAAGCGGCAGGGCGCGTGCCTCGGCCTCGACCGCCTCTTGTCGGGTACGCGAGAGGCGAGCCCACGAGTCGATCCGCACGATGTGCTGTGCCCGTCTCCAAGTCCCGCGGATCTCGCCTTCGACCAGCAACGCGCCTGGCCAGACGCGGGACGTCCAGAGCCGCTCCCGCTGATCCGTCCGCGGCACGAGAAGCTCCCGCTCCGCTCCGTCGAGGAGGAAATAGGCATCGCCGCTCGGGAGCAGGCGCGCCGGCGCCGCGGCCGTCTCGCCGGCGCGCATGGCCGGCTCGTCCTCCGCGAGGAGCCACTCGTCGCCGAGCGGTGACCGGACCGGCAGGAGCGATTCCTCGAGCGAGGTGAACGCATTGGCCGCCGACCGCCGCGCGATCCCGGCCCAGCGGGCGAACGCGTCAGCGGTCGTCGGCCCGA
>DASQWC010000187.1:0-43141 GCA_035640475.1 Actinomycetota bacterium
GGGAATCGGATCGATCACGGTGACGTCCTGACCCGCCGGGAGGTATGCGTCCGGATTCCCGGCCTGCGTGAAGGAGGTCTGCACCGTCTCCCAGTGGGCGTCCTCGGAATCGGGAGAGCCCGGGTGGTCGTCGTCGAAGCGCTCGAGCACGATGTTCGCGATCGTGCCGGCCGAGATGCTGAGCGCATTGACGTTGGTCATCTGCGCAGTGATCCCGCCGTTGAAGAATCCTTCCTTCGGACCCTTCACAAAGAACTCGACGGCGTTCGCGCTCGCGTCGTAGGTGACGCCGGACTCGTCACACGAGAGCAGTGCGAGCGTGGGCGTCGCCGATTGGCACGGCGCGATGACGTCGATGTCGTCCTGTGCGGGCAGACCCGGGAACCTCGGCCGCGCCCTCCCGCTCACTCGAATGCGCTTCGGGTTGTAGATGTAGCCGACCTTGCCGACCGGGTCGTAGCGGTGCGGCCGCTCCGTGAGCGCCGATGCGATCTGCGAGTAGATCAAGCCCTTGTTGCCGTCGATGTGCATCTGCTCGGTCGTCGGATCGAACACCGTGTTCGGCGCGAGATGCGACAGCGACATCTCGTTGTCGATGCCGACGGCGCCGAGACCGACCGTCTCCGACTCGAACCAGTCACCCAGCGATCCGGTGACTTGGTAGCCGATCGTGTCGATGACGGTGCCCCACTGGTCGGCGACCTCGAACAGCGTCCCGATGTACGGTGACCACGCAAGACGTCCGCTCTGATCGGCCCACGTGCGCAGTCCCTGGTCGACCGTGGCGAAGTTCTTGCGGTAGTCACGCTCGCCCGATCCCATCAGCGTGTACGAGAAGGCGTTCGCCACGAGCTGACCGTGCAGATCGATGCCGCCGGCGAACCGCTGCCCGACCGGGTTCTTCTTCGAGATCGACGACCGAATCTTACGCAGGACTTCGTAGTACGCCTTGATCTCCGGGTTCGATCCGGGCGTGTACGGACGGTAGGTGTACCCCACCGTCGGCCAATCGCGGTTGAGATCCATCCCGTTGCCGTTGTAACGGTGGAAGTAGACACTCGGCGTGTAGGTCGCGTTCAGTCCGCCGTCGTACGTTTCGGCGGGACCCAACGAGCCGCGCGCCCAGCCGTCCGGATTCGGATACATGAAGTACACAACCGACTTCTTAAGGACGTCCGCTGCCGTCGGCACCGGCTCATTGGTTTCGGTCTCGACAATCTTCTTGTCCGGGTAGTTCGCGGCCCACGTGACGAGGTCCTCGGCCGCGCGGATCGCACCTTCTGCCCCCGCGCGCTCGATGCCGTGGATCGAGCCTGCGTAGATGAAGTGGTAGCGCATGTTCTCCGGAATGGGCGAGCGCTTGTCGGTGACCTTCACCAGATACAGCGGACGACGGTCGCGGCCGAGCAATCGAAGCTTGCCGTCCTCGGTCGCGACCATGCGCCCGAGCCCGGCCGAGCGATAGTTCGGGTTGTCGTACGCCTCGTCGAGCCGGATCAGATCGAAGTAGCGAGGGAACAGGTTCTCGAGCAGCTTCGAGCCTTCGACGAACTCCTGGTACGTGAGGAACTGTGCGACGCAAACGTTGCCCTTTGCCCACGGCGAAGACGCAGGTGCGACGACGTCGTTGGCCCCGTCGCCGTTGGTGTCCTCCGAAAGACAGCCGTGCGGGTCCGGGAATGCGCGTCCATAGAGCGCGTAGGTCGCGGCGTCGGTTGCGACGGGATTCGGGACGGCCGATGCTTTGCCGTAATCGACCAGCGGCAACGCCGACGCCACGAGGGCGGCGAGCGCCAACAAGGTACGACCCCTGTATCGCGTCAGCATGTTCCTTGCGGCCGAAAGGTACCAGGTCTGCCCGGGGAAACGCTCACGACTTCTTGCCGGTTCGCGGCCGCTTGAATGCCTTGCGCAGGCCCTCGACCTCGGCCCGCGCGAAGCACCCCGTGAGGTGGTCGTTCACGATCCCCATCGCTTCCAGAAAGGAGTACACGGTCGTCGGGCCCACGAAGGCCCATCCCCGCTTCTTGAGGTCCTTACTCATCGCGATCGCTTCCGGGCTCGTCGTCGTCTTCGCGAGCGTCGCCCAGTCGAGCTTGCTCGGACGATTAGTCGGCTCGAAGCTCCACACGTAGGCGGCCAGGCTTCCGAACTCGTCTGCCAGTGACCCGTACTGCTTGGCGTTGTTGATGGCGGCCTCGATCTTGCCGCGGTGACGCACGATGCCGGCATCGTTCAGCAAGCGATCGACGTCGCGGGAGCCGAAGCGCGCGATCTTCGCAATGTCGAAACCCTTGAACGCGTTCCGGAAGTTCTCGCGCTTGCGCAGGATCGTCAGCCAGCTCAGTCCCGACTGGAATCCTTCGAGGACGAGTTTCTCGAATAGACGCGAGTCGTCGGAGGCGGGACGTCCCCACTCCTTGTCGTGATAGTCGACGTACGCCGGATCACTCATCGCCCACGAGCAGCGGGCGACGCCGTCCTCGCCGACCTCGATGCCGCGCGTCACTCCGAGGACTCGACGACGACGAGGAGCGCGCCGCGCTCGACCTGATCGCCCGCGGACACCTTGATCTCGCTGACGACGCCGTCTTCGGGACAGCCGATCGGGTGCTCCATCTTCATCGCCTCGAGAACGACCAAGGTTTGGCCCTTGCGCACGGCATCGCCGACGGCGATCTCGACCGACACCACAGAGCCGGGCATCGGCGCGTGCAGGCTGCCCGCTTCCTCCTCGATCTCACTGGACGGGAACAGCGACTTCTCCAGGACGACGACGTCGCCCCACGGACCGTGCACCCAGTACTTGTCGCCGTCGCGCCGGACGTTTCCGACGACACCCACACCTGCTCCGTAAGTCGCCTCGACGTTGTTTTGCCCAGTCGGCAAGCGTCGTCCTTGCGTCCCGTCCCCGAACGTGACGACCCCGTCGACCGTGTACTCGACCGTCCGTTCCTCTCCGGCAATCTCGAACATGCGCCGCTGCGCCGGCATGCGGCTGTTGCGCCAGCCCGACGGCAGCGTCGCGAGCACGCGTGCCGACGCTCTCGCCGCCTCCTCTGCCTCCACGACAACGCATGCGAGCGCGAGCGAGATCTCCTGCTCGGTCAGCTCGCGCCGGACGGGAACTGAAACGCGTTCCAGATAGTCGGTCGTCGTGTTCCCCGAGAGGAACTCGCCGTCGCGCAAGATCTCGACCAGCACGTCGCGGTTGGTCGTCACGCCCTGGATCGTCGTCTGCTCCAGCGCGAGCGCGAGCTTGGCCGCCGCTTCCGCTCTCGTCGGTGCGTGCGCGATGACCTTGCCGATGAGCGGGTCGAATGCGGTCGTGACGATCGAGCCATCCGCGACGCCGACGTCGTAGCGAACGCCGGCTCGTGCCTCTGCCCAGCCCACGAGCGTCCCCGTCTCGGGAAGGAAATCGTTGGCCGGGTCCTCGGCGTTGAGCCGGACCTCGATGGCATGTCCGGACGGGTCGGTCTGCGTTGCCGTGATCTCCTCGCCGCCTGCCTCGAGCAATTGCTCGCGGACGAGATCGACGCCGTACGCCTCCTCGGTCACCGGGTGCTCGACCTGGAGCCGCGTGTTCATCTCCATGAAGTAGAAGTCGCCGTCCGAGCCGAGCAGGAACTCGACGGTTCCCGCGTTGCGGTAGCCGATCGCCTTCGCGAGTGACACGGCTGCCTCTCCCATTCGCTCGCGCATGGCGGCGTCGACGGCGACCGACGGCGCCTCCTCCACGACCTTCTGGTGCCGTCGCTGGATCGAGCACTCGCGCTCCCCGAGGTGAATGAGGTTCCCGTGGGAGTCGCCGAGCACTTGGATCTCGATGTGACGCACCTTCTCGAGGAACGGCTCGATGAAGATCGTCCCGTCGCCGAAGGCCCGTTCGGCCTCTCGGCGCGCGGCGGCGACCGCGTCGTCGAGCTCCTCGCGCGTGCGCACGACGCGCATGCCCTTGCCGCCGCCGCCGAAGGCCGCCTTTACGAGCGCGGGCAGGGAGACATCACCTTCTTCGGCTTCGAGAGTCGGCACACGCGCTTGTATCGCGATTCGTTTCGATTCGAGCTTGTCGCCCATGCGCGCGATAGCCTCGGCCGGCGGGCCGACCCACCCCAGCCCCGCGTTGGTTATCGCCCTCGCGAAGTCGGCGTTCTCGGCCAGAAACCCGTAGCCGGGATGGACGGCGTCGGCGCCGGAACGGCGCGCGGCGCCGACCAGCCCGGCGATATCGAGGTAGGGAGCCGGGCCCTCTCCTTCGAGCAGGACCGCTTCGTCGCACTCGGCGACGAAGGGGGCCGTTCGCTCGTCCGATGTGTAGACGGCGATCGCCTTGATGCCCATCGCTGTGGCCGTCCGGCGAATACGCCGCGCGATCTCACCGCGGTTGGCGATCAAGAGCTTGCGAATCACGCCGCCAATCCTAGAGAAGTCGTACGTTGCGCCGGTGATAGCCTCGCCCGGCGATGGCCAAGCGCGTCACGATCCCGGCTCCCATGCAGGGGACGATCGTCCGCATCGAGGTGTCGGTCGGCGCGCAAGTCGGGAGCGGCGACGCAGTGTTGGTCCTGGAATCGATGAAGATGGAGCACGTCGTCACGTCCGGTCAGAGCGGCGTCGTGAAGAAGATCTCGGTCGCCGAAGGTGACACCGTCGACGAAGGCGACGCGCTCGCAGTCCTCGAGCCGCAAGACGTGAAGGTGGTCAAGTCGGCGAAGTCGAGGACGCGCAAGGCCGCCGAGATCCGAGCCGACCTCGCCGAGTCGATCGAACGCCACGCGCTCGGGCATGATGAACGTCGTCCGGCAGCCGTGGCGCGCCGTCGAAAGACGAAGCAACGCACGGCGCGCGAGAACATCGAGGACCTGTGCGATCCCGGCAGCTTCGCCGAATACGGCGCGCTCGCCGTCGCCGCGCAGCGACGCCGCCGTTCGGTCGAGGACCTCATCGAGAACACGCCGGCCGACGGCATGATCTGCGGCATCGGGCGCGTGAACGGCGACCTCTTCGGCGATGAGCAGTCGCGCTGCATCGTGATGTCCTACGACTACACCGTTCTCGCCGGAACGCAGGGCTTCCAGAACCATCGCAAGAAGGACCGCATGTTCGAGCTCGCCGAGCGGTACCGGCTCCCGGTCGTCTTCTTTACCGAGGGCGGCGGAGGTCGCCCCGGGGACACCGACGCAACCGGCGTGTCGGGCCTGGACGTCATGGCCTTCAATCTCTGGGGACGGCTCAGCGGCCTCGTCCCGCGGGTCGGCATCAACTCCGGACGCTGCTTCGCCGGCAACGCCGCGATCCTCGGCACCTGTGACGTCGTCATCGCCACGGCCCATTCGAACATCGGCATGGGCGGCCCGGCGATGATCGAGGGCGGAGGGCTCGGCATCGTCTCACCCGACGAGGTCGGGCCCATGGACGTGCAGGTACCGAACGGCGTCGTCGACATCGCCGTGAAGGACGAGGCCGAAGCCGTTGCAGCGGCGAAGAAGTTCCTCTCGTACTTCCAGGGATCGGTCGCCGAATGGACGTGCGCCGATCAGCGCGAGCTGCGCGGGCTCATTCCGGAGAACCGGATGCGCATCTACGACGTCCGAACCGTCATCGAGACGATCGCCGACACCGGTTCGGTTCTCGAGCTGCGGCGCGACTTCGGGCTCGGCATGGTGACGGCGTTGATCCGCGTCGAGGGACGACCGCTCGGACTGATCGCGAACAATCCCGTGCATCTCGCCGGCGCCATCGACGCCGACGGCTCGGACAAGGCGTCGCGCTTCATGCAGCTGTGCGACGCCTTCGACGTGCCGTTGCTGTTCCTGTGCGACACGCCGGGGATCATGGTCGGCACGGAGGTCGAGCGCACGGCCCTCGTCCGCCACGTCGCCCGTATGTTCGTCACCGGCGCGAGCCTCACCGTCCCGTTCTTCACGATCGTGCTGCGCAAGGGATACGGACTGGGCGCCCAGGCGATGGCCGGCGGCAGCTTCAAGGCACCGATGTTCCTCGTGGCGTGGCCGACGGGTGAGTTCGGGGGCATGGGCCTGGAGGGCGCGGTGAAGCTCGGGTTCCGCAAGGAGCTCGAAGCCATCGAGGACGACGACGAGCGCGAGAAGGTCTTCCAGGAGATGGTCGCGCGCTCCTACGAGCACGGGAAGGCCCTCAACGCCGCCACGCACTTCGAGTTCGACGACGTGATCGACCCGGCCGAATCGCGCACGTGGATCATGTCGGCATTGCGCTCCGCGCCGCCGCCGCTGAAGCGAGAGGGCAAGAAGCGCCCGATGATCGACACCTGGTGAGCCGGGCCGACCGCTTTCGCTGGTACTTCCGCATCGGCAATCGTCTCGAAGCGCTTTCGCTGCGTTGGCTCGGGACGAGCGGCGGAAAGCTCGTCCGGCGGTCCGTGCTGCTTCTCGAGACGACAGGCCGCCGAACAGGGAAGCGTCGTTGGGCACCCGTCGTCTATTGGAAAGAAGACGATTCCTACTTCATCGGCGGAGGCGCGGCGGGCATGAGTCGTGTCGACTGGATTGCGAATCTGAACGCCGACCCCAACGCGGCCGTATGGATCAGGCGAAAACGCATTCCGGTCGTCGCACACCGTCTCAAAGGAAAGGCGTACAAACGAGCGCGGGAGTACGCGTTCGAACGCTGGCCGCACGCGGTGAAGTACGTGCGGCGGTCCGGGCGCCCGATCCCGTACTTCCGGCTCGACGCCGTTACTCGCGGTTGACTTCGCCTACGAGGTCGATCAGCTGTGCGAGCGCGCCCAGCCGCGCGTCGAGGTCGCGGCCGGGCAATCCGGCTCGAAGCGTCGTCACACCTGCGTTGCGATAGACGCGCAGCCGCTCGAGGACCATGTCCTTCGTGCCGATGAGGTTCGTGCGCAACGCGATCTCGACCGGGACGCGGTCCGCCGCCTCCTCGCGCTTTCCCTCGAGCCAGAGCGCTTGGACGGCGCGGGCGTCGTCCGCGAAGCCCTGGCGCTCGAAGGCGTCCTTGTAGAAGTTCTGGTTACGGGAGCCCATCGCGCCGAACATGAACGCGTAGCCGCGCGCGTGGCGCTTGGCCGTCTCGTCGACGTCGTCGGTGAACTCGACGCCGACCGCGACGTTGTAGTCGAAGCCGTCGAGCGACCGTCCGGCCGCCTCGGCGCCCGCGCGGATCTCGTCGAAGAACACGTCGGCGCTCTCCGGCATGAACGACGTCCCGACCCAGCCGTCGGCGAGCTCGCCGGTCAGCCGCAGGTTCGCCGGGCCGAGCGATGCAACGTACACGGGCATCTCGACGGGCGGAGCCGACACGCGAATCGAGCGGCCGGGCCCGTCGGGCAGCGGGAGTGTGTACAGCTCGCCGTCGTAGGCGAGCTTTTCGCCGCTCACGATGCGCTTGACGATCTCGATGGTCTCGCGCGTGCGTTGAATGGGCTTGCGGAACCGGACGCCGTGCCAGCCCTCCATCACCTGCGGACCGGACGTGCCGACGCCGAGCAGAAAGCGTCCGTTGGACAGCGCCTGCATCGACATCGCGGCCATCGCGAGGTTCGCGGGCGTCCGGGCGCCGAGCTGCACGATGCCCGAGCCGAGCTTGATCGTCGACGTCTTCGCGGCGAGGAACGCGAGCGGTGTGAGGGCGTCGTAGCCCCACGCCTCTGCGCTCCACACCGAATGGACGCCGAGCCGCTCGGCCTCCTGAGCGAAATCGACGCCGTCGGCGCCGTACGCCGACGCCCACGTGGAGACGCGCAGCGTCACGCGCGTTCGGCCAGAGCTTTGATGCCTTCGACCGTCGCCGTCATGTTGCGGCGGTGCTCCTCGCAGCGGCGTTCGATGATGCGTTCCTCTTTGTCGGGCATCGCGTCGATGGCCGCGTTGAGCCCGGATCGGCCGGGACCCATTCGCATCCATTGCTTGAGAAGCGTGCCGTCGCCGTCCGGCACGAGCTCGAAGCGCCATTGGGCGCCGGGCTCCTCACCCTCACCGATCTGCCACGCGAAGAGCCGTTCGGGATCACAGCCGACGACGTACGACGTGGTTTCCCACTCCCCGACGGCCGGGTGCTTGTTCCGCCCTTTGAACGTCGCGCCGAGCGCGGCCCGGGTTGCCGGCTCGATCCACTCGGCTCCTTGGAATTCCGACGAGAAGCGCGCGGGCAGGTTGATGTCGGTTACGAGCTCCCACACACGGGACGGCGGCGCGTCGATGTGGATCTCGACTTGCGCCGTCGGCCCGTCCGCGTAACGCACGGACTCAGTCTGCGCGCTCGAGCACGATGACGGGAATCTGGCGATCCGTCTTCTTCTCGTAGTCGGCGAAGCCGGGCATGAGCTGCTTCTGCTTCGTCCAGATCCGCTCACGCTCCTCGCCGACGGCCTCCCTGGCCTTCACCTTGTGCGTCACGGTTCCGACCTCGACCTCGACGTCTGGATGGGCCAGGACGTTCCGATACCACTCGGGATGCGTCGGTGCGCCTCCCTTCGAACCGAAGACCGCGTAGCCGTTGTCCAGCCTCTGGTACGCGAGCGGATTCACCCGCGGCTTGCCGCTCTTGCGCCCCTTGCTGTGGAGCAGAAGAAGCGTTGCCCCCTCGAACGGTCCGCCGACCTTGCCTTCGTTCTCGTGGAACTCGTCGATGATCTTGGTATTCCAGTCGGACATGGCGACTCCTTTCTCCCTGTCGCCTGAACCGGCTTCGCCCGCGGTTTGTTCCCCTGCTAAAGACGGAAGACGCCGAACCCGGCCGCGCCCTTCACTTCGTTGTTGTGGACGGCCGACAGCGCCATCCCGACGGCGTTGCGCGTCTCGCGCGGATCGATCATCGCGTCGTCGGCCAAGCGTCCGGTCGCGTACAAGCCGAGGGACTGCGCCTCGGCTCCCGCCTCGACGAGCTCGCGGATCTGGCGATCAGCTTCCTCGTCGAATTCCTCGCCTTTTCGTTCTGCCTGACCGCGCCGGACGATCGACATCACGCCGGCCATCTGCTTCGGTCCCATGACGGCAATCTTCGCCGTCGGCCAGATGAAGACGAAGCGCGTGTCGTAGGCGCGTCCGGACATGCCGTAGTTCCCCGCGCCGTAGCTCGCACCGAGGATGACGGTCACATGGGGGACTTTTGAATTCGAGACGGCGTTGATCATCTGCGAGCCGTGCTTGATGATCCCGCCCTCCTCGAAGTCCTTGCCGACGATGTAGCCGGTGATGTTCTGCAGGAACAGCAGCGGGACATCGATCTGGTTGCACAGCTGAATGAACTGCGCGGCCTTCTGCGACGAGTCGCTGAACAGCACGCCGTTGTTGCCGAGGATCCCCACCGGGAAACCGTGAATCGACGCCCAGCCGCACACGATCGTCGGGCCGTACAACGGTTTGAACTCCTCGAAGCGCGAGCCGTCCACGATGCGAGCGATCACTTCGCGGACGTCGAACGGGGTCTTCAGATCCTTCGATACAAGGCCGAGCAGATCCTCCGCGTCGTAGACGGGCGGGTCGGCCGGCATCGACGGACCCGGGCCGAGCTTGCGCCAGTTGAGGTGTGCGACCACGTCGCGTGCCATGCGGATCGCTTCGTGCTCCGAGTCGGCGAGATAGTCGGCGAGGCCGGACTTGGTTGCGTGCAGCTCGCCGCCGCCGAGCTCTTCGTCCGTCGAGTCCTCGCCGGTCGCCATCTTCACGAGCGGTGGTCCGCCGAGGAATACCTTGGAGCGCTCGCGGATGAAGATGTTGTAGTCGCTCATGCCCGGCTGGTACGCGCCCCCGGCCGTCGAGCTCCCGAACACGATCGAGATCGTCGGGATGCGCATCGCCGACAGCTCGGTGATGTCGTGGAAGAGCCGTCCGGATTCGGCAAAGTGGCCCATGTTGCGGCGCATCGCCGCTTCGGGATCGCCGCCGCCTCCCCCGCCGCCGCGCAGGTCGGCGCCGGCCGATTCGACGCCCATGATCAACGGGAGCCGGTTCTGCCTCGAGACCTCCAGCGCTCGCGTGATCTTCTTCATGACGACGCCCGTGATGGCGCCGCCGAGCACGGTCGGGTCGTTGAACATCAGCGAGCATTCGACGTTCGAGACGACGCCGATGCCGATGAGCATGCCGCCGCCGACCGGCGACTGCGTCATGTACCCGGCCAGAGGGCCGATCTCGAGGAACGGCGAGTCGGGATCGAGGAGCAGCGACACGCGCTCGCGGACGGGCAGCTTCCCGCGCTTGCGCAGGCGCTGGGTCGCCTCGGGTCCGCCGCCTTCCGGCGCCTGCGCGAGCAAGTCGTTCATCTGCTCGATGAGCTCGAGCATCTCCTCACGGTTGCGGCAGAACTGGTCGGAGGATGTGTCGAGCCTGGTCGCCAGGGGTTGCATCCTCATACGGTAGCCATCCACATGAAGCCGCTGCCTTTCCGGGACGACATGCTCGAGGCAATCCGGGCCGGCCGGAAGTCGTGCACGGCCCGAACCAAGCGATTCGGCAAGCCCGGCGACCTTCTCGATACGCAAGGCGCCGGGACGGTCAGGCTCGTCTCCGTCGAGAAGCTGCCGCTTGCCGTCGTCCGCGACGAGCACTGGGCGCAGGAGGGCATGTCGTCGCCCGAAGACTTCGTGCGCGTCTGGGCCGAGATCCATTCGCACAAAGGGTTCGTGCCCGACCAGATGGTCTGGCTGCATACCTTCGAGCCGGCATGAAAGTGCATTGCGAGCTGCCGAAGTGGGTCGAGCACCCGCACTACCAATTCGACGCCGACCTGCTCGGCCGCGATGAGTACGGCACGTGGCTCGGATGTCCGCCGGGGACGCCGTTCATCGGACCGAAGAGTCCCGGCACCTGGCACCACGCCATGGCGATCCTCGTGCCCGACAACGAGTGGTGGCTGGTGACCTATCAGGGCCAAGGCGAGCCGCAGAACCTCGAGGTCTACGTCGACATCACGACGCCGGCCGAGTGGCCGAGCGAAACGGTCTGCCGCGCGATCGACCTCGACCTCGACGTGGCCCGCTTCCGGGACGGCCGCATCGAGCTCCTCGACGAGGACGAGTTCGAGGAGCATCGCGCGGCGTTCGCCTATCCGGACGACGTCGCCGAGCGCGCGCTCACGACCGCACAGTCGGTGCTCGACGCGATGCGGGAGCGGCGCGAGCCCTTCGACTCCGCCGGCTTCCGGTGGCTCGAGCAGATCACATGACGTTCGGCTCCCTCGACTTCGTCTACACGCCGTCGAACGATCCGGCCGCCGATCGCGACTACTTCGTGAACGTGTTGGGCGCGGAGGAAGTCTTCGCCATCGAGGCGGGAGAGGAGCGCGTGGCCGCCGTCCGGCTCGGCGACGGTCCCCTCTTGATTTTCGCCGGACACCTCGAGGGTGAGCGTCCCTTCCTCATCTACCGGGCCGAGGACTTCGACGCGGCCTTGAAAGAGATCGAGAGCAGCGGCTGGGAGCCAGCCGAGCGCTTCGAGATCCCGCACGGCCCGTGCTGCACGTTCGAGACGCCCGGCCGCCATCGGATCGGCGTCTATCAGCTGACGCGCCCCGAGGTCGGCGACCACTTCGCCGGCCGGAAGGACTTCTAGAGGTTGTCGATCTCGACGGGCTCGATCTCGTCGGCCGGATCGAAGCCGAAGACCCGTCCGTAGAAGTACAGCTCGGACTCGAGCGAGTGAATCATGTTCTCGGCCTTGCGGAAGCCGTGCTGCTCGCCTTCGTAGGTGACGTAGGCACACGGGATCTTCTTCTTCCGCAATGCGTTGACGATCTGCTCCGACTGTGAAGGCGGCACGATGGCGTCCTCCAGACCCTGGAGAGTGATCACCGGCACGCTGATCCGATCGACGAAGTTCGCCGGCGACCGCTCGTAGTACAGGTCCTTGCGCTCCGGATACGGTCCGACGAGGGAGTCCAGGTAGCGCGACTCGAACTTGTGCGTATCGCCGACGAACGTCTCGAAGTCGGCGACGCCGAAGTAGTTGGCACCGGCCTTGAAGACGTCGGTGAACGTGAGACAGGCAAGCGTCGTGAACCCACCGGCGCTCCCGCCGCGGATCGCAAGACGCTCGGGGTCCACGTCGCCACGCTCGACGAGGTACTTCGCCGCGTTCACCGAGTCCTCGACGTCGACAACGCCCCAGTTCCCGTTGAGCAAGCGCCGATAGTCGCGGCCGTAGCCCGTGCTGCCGCCGTAGTTCACGTCGACGACGGCAAAGCCGCGCGATGTCCAGAATTGAATGGTCAGATTGAGCGCCGGGCGCACGGCGGCAGTCGGCCCGCCGTGGCTGAACACGAGCAGCGGCGGCTTCTCGCCTTCGGCCCCCACGAAGTCCTCGTTGCGAGGCGCGTAGAAGAATGCGTGCGCGGTCCGGCCGTTGCTGGGGAACTCGATCGCCTCCGCGCGCGAGATATACCGCTCGTCGACGGCGTCGTCACGAGAGCGTTTCACCACTTCGAAGCTCCTCGAGTGCAGATCGAGCCGGACGACGGACTGCGGTTCGGTCTCCGTCGCGCCGATGAACCACGCGTCGTCTCCGGAAACGCTGAGGTCCCCGACGCCGACGAACGGGAGGCCGAGATCGGTCAACGTGCCCTTGGACAGCACGCTCAAGGTCTGTCGCGCGTTGCGGTCCACTGCGCACACGACATCGCCGTCGGGCAGGAACGCGTACGTGGACATCCCGAAGACCCATTGCGCGACGCCGAAGTCGGCGTCGGCTGCGAGAACCGGCTGGGTCTTCGTTCCGTCGTGCCGGTACAGGTTCCACCAGCCGGTCCTGTCCGAAACGAAATGCAGCACACCGTCCGGGCTCCACTCGGGCTGGAAGATCGACTCGTCCATGGCACCGGCGACGAGCACGCGCTCGCCGATCCGGCCGTCCGAGTAGTCGGCGACGTAGAGAAACGAGCCGTCCCACGGAAGATTCGGATGCGTCCACTCCGTCCACGCGAGCTTGGAGCCGTCCGGCGACAGCCGTGGGAAGGAATAGAAGTCGTTGCCCTCCACGACGATGCGCGGCTCGGACGACCCATCGGCCGGAAGGACGACGATCTCGTTGAAGGCCTCGCGCTCCGCAACGTGCCGCTCGCGCACGCAGAGGATCGTCGAGCCGTCCGATGTCATCTCGCCGTCGGCGTAGCGCAGGCCGCGGGCGATCGGCGGCTCCGGCGTGATCGCGACCGGTTGGGCCCCGGGGTCCTGCCGGTACAGCCGCTGGTCGGTCCAGTTGGTGAAGAACACTGTGTCGCCGTGCACCCACCACGCGCCGCCGCCGTACTCGTGGACGGCCGTGCGCGCGTTGAACTCCTTTGGTGTGAGCTCCTTGCCGTTGCGAAGGACGACCGTCCGGCCCCCTTCGGCCGGCCGCAGCTCCGACCAGAAGACGTTGCGTCCCGAGAGGTGAAGCCCCGAGAGCCCGATCCCGCCGCGCGCTATCGCCGCCGCGGTGATCGGCGACCGCCAGGATCCGTACGGCGCGATCTCGGGCATAGGAGGAACGCTAGCCCAAGCGGCGCGGCCCGCTCAACCCCCTCACCAGCAACAACATGTAACAACACCTGACGTTGGCAACACCTTTCGCTAGCATGGCCGGGGCGTACCTATGAGCGACATGTCGATTGCCGTTGACCCGCGCGTTGGTTCGGGCGTCGCCGGCCGCTACCGCATCGAGGCACGGATCGAGCGTGGCGGCATGGCCACGGTCTACCGCGGCCGCGACCTGATCCTCGGTCGCGACGTCGCGATCAAGATCATGCACGCCGCGCTCGCGACCGACCCGACCTTCGCCGAGCGCTTCCGCAGGGAGTCGCAGAACGCCGCGCGCCTCAATCATCCGAACGTGGTCACCGTCTACGACTGCGGCGTCACCCATCCCGGGGGGACACCCCCCGAACCCCCCGAGGGCGAGCCGTACATCGTTATGGAGCTCGTCGACGGGACGACCCTGCGCAACCTCCTCGAGCGCTTCGGACGGCTCGACGCTCCGACCGCGCGCCACGTCGCACGAGGCGTCGCCGCCGCACTCGACCACGCGCACATGAAGGGCATCGTCCACCGCGACGTGAAGCCCGAGAACGTGCTCGTCACGCCCGACGGTCAGGTCAAGGTCGCCGACTTCGGCATCGCCAAGGCCCTCGGCCCGGAGTCGACGCGCCTGACGACCGACCGCCCCATCGGCACGATCGCCTACGTCGCGCCCGAGCAGCTCACGGGAACCGATGTCGACGGACGCGCCGATGTCTACGCGCTCGGCGCGATGACCTTCGAGATGCTCACCGGACGCCCGCCGTTCCGCGGCGACACGCCGCAGGCAGTCGCCGCTGCGCGCTTCCGCGATCCGGTGCTGTCGCCGGGAATCTCGCCGACCGTCGACGCGGCCGTCGCAAAGGCGACCGCCGCGAACCCACGCGAGCGCTACGAGACGCCCGGGGAATTCGCGCGCGCACTCGGCGACGACGGCTCTCCGACGTTCTTGATGTCGACCGACCAGCTCCCGCCGCCGCCGCCGTTCACCCCCGTGCCGAACGAGACGGCGTCGCAACCGACGACATTTGTTCCCGCGCCGCCACATCTGCCGCCGACGCTCAAGGTGGCACCGCAACCCGAGCGTGTGCCGCACACCGACGTCCTGCCGTTCAAAGAGCGTCTCGTCGTGCGGTCCCGCAAACGCTTCCGCGTCGCCACGATGCTCGCGGCGCTGCTCGCCGTCGCGGCGATCATCGGCTACATCGCACTGCCCAACGGCCAGACCGTTCCCGACCTTCGCGGTCAAACCCTCGTCGAGGCGCAAGCGACACTCGACCGTCAGCACTTGGAGATCTCGGACATCGTCGAGGTGTTCCACGACGTGGCCCCGAAGGGAACGATCGTCGGAACCGCGCCGAGCTCCGGCTCGGCGGTGAACGAAGGAACGCGCGTTCAGCTGTCCGTGTCGAAGGGTCCCGAGCTCTTCTCGATTCCCGACGTGATCGGCAAGCCCCTCGACGAGGCGAAACGGCTGATGGAGGACGCCGGCTTCTCGGTCTCCGCGGCGTCGGAGCAGCACCACGAGACGATTCCCGCCGGCGCCGTCATCTCTCGGGACCCGGACGGCCAGCAAGCCAAGCGCGGGACGAACTTCCAGGCCGTCGTCAGCAAGGGACCGCCGCTGGTTCCCGTTCCCAACGTGACCGGAAAGTCGAGCGCGAGCGCGAAGTCGGCACTCGAAGCGGCCGGGTTCACGTACGCGTCCTCGGAGGTGTTCTCCGACACCGTCGACGAGGGACTCGTCATCCGCACGCAGCCGGCCAGAGGATCCACGGCGCCCAAGGGCTCGCAGATCACCGCGCTCGTCTCCAAGGGTCCGAAGCCGTTCCCGATGCCGAACCTCGTCGGCATGGAGCTCGGCGCAGCGAAGGCCAAGGCACAATCGGTCGGCCTCGTCGTTCGCAACGAGTACCCGGTGCCGGGCTCCGGCAAGCCGCAGGGCCAGGTGCAGGGGCAGAACCCGACGGTCGGCGCCGCCGTGCGCAAGGGCACGCCGATCGACCTGTACTACGCGAACTAGCTCTCCGCGAACCCCGCCTCGGGTAGCGTGAATCGGATGCGCGCACGGGCGTTGCTGGTCACCCTTCTCGTCGTCGTCACGTCGTGCGGCGGCGGCGCAAAGACGGCGTCCGCGCCGCCGCCGCCCGATCTCGATCGCGACGACCTCAAGACGGCAGTCCTCGACCAGAAGATCGTCGGGGACAGTTGGCAGGCGAAGGAGAATCCGGGGCCGAACACCGTCCAGATCGGCGGTCGCGTCGGTGCTGCAAACATCCGTCCATTGCTCGCCGAAGCGACGTCGGCCTTCACCCAGAAGGACGGGACGGGCTTCGTCACCAACTCGTTGCTCCTCGTCCGGTCCGAGGACGCCGCGCAGGCGATCGTGCCCGCGCACGAAGACGCGGCACGCAAGACGTCGTGGACGCAGGAGCGGGACGACGGAGGCCGGACGACGTTCCGCATCTCGGGCGCCGTTGCAGACCTCCCGTCGCTCGGCGATTCGATGTTCGCCGCGCGCCTCGAGGCGGTCATCACGACCGCCGACGACAACACGAGCACGCACGCAGTGGACTACGTGGTCTTTACCGTCGGCTCGCTCGTCGCCTTCGTCATCACCCAGGACTACGGCGCCGGACGTCCGGCTCGCCGCCTCGAGTCGCGCGCGACGGAGCTCTTGTCGAGATGACCCGAGAGCCGGCGACGATTCCCGAGGCACTCGCGCTGCGCGAGACCAGTGGGCGCGGGATCGCCTTCCTCGGAGAGGAAGGCGAAACCGCGCGGTGGACCTTTGGGGACCTCGCCGATGTCGCGCGCCGCGCCGCAGGCGCGTGGCGCGACATCGGCGTGGCCCCCGGCGACCGGGTCGGGCTGCTCGGCTCGACATCACCGGATCTCGTCGCGGCGATCTTCGGGTGCTGGGCGCTCGGAGCCGTGGCCGTCCCGCTGGCCGTCCCACTGCGAATCACTTCGCCGGAGGCCTTGGTCGACGAGATCTCCTCGCGCGCCGCCAAGGCGCAGATCTCGGTCTTGGGAGCCGATCCCGTGATCGGTGCGCTCGTACCGCTCGACGGCATCGCCCCGCGCTTCGTCGGCATCGACCGGCTTCGCGACGGGAGCCCGGCCCCCTTGGCGGACGTCGATCCCGACTCCCCCGCGCTCATCCAGTTCACGTCGGGCTCGACCGCACGGCCGAAGGGCGTTGCGCTCTCGCACCGCACGTTGATCGAGAACGGCCGTTCCGTGCGCGACCACGTCGGTCTGTCCACCGACGACGTGTGCGTCAGCTGGCTCCCCCTGTATCACGACTTCGGCCTGATCGGCCTCACGTTGTGGCCGCTGGTCCTGGATATGGCAACGCACTTGCTGCCGCCGGAGACGTTCATCGCCTCGCCGAAACGGTGGGTCCACGCCCTCTCGAACTACCGCGCAACGGTCACGGCCGCGCCGAACTTCGCGTTCGGACTCGCCGCGCGTGCGCTGAAGCTCATCGAGGGCGAGATCGATCTTTCCGCGCTGCGCGTCGCCGCCAACGGGGCCGAACCGGTCGACAACGAGACGATGGACGGCTTCATCGCGGCCGCCGGTCCGCGCGGATTCCGTCGCGAAGCCTTGCTCGGCGTGTACGGCCTCGCCGAAGCGACCCTCGGCGTGTCGTCGCCGCCGACCCTCAACCCGCCGTCGCCGTGGTGGGTCGACGGCGTGCGGTTGGCCGGCGAAGGCATGGCCGAGGACATCGACCCCACAAAGCCCGGCGCGCGTCCGCTCGTCTCGGTGGGCAACGCGATCCCGGGCGTGGAGATCGCGATCTGCTCGGACGCCGGCGATCGCCTGCCGGACGGCACAGTCGGCGAGATCTGGATCCGCAGCGACTTCGCGATGCTCGGCTACTGGGACGATCCCGGCGAGACGGCGCGCGTGCTCGTCGACGGCTGGATCCGCACCGGCGATCTCGGCGTATCTGGTCCCGACGGCCTCTACGTCACCGGTCGCGTCAAGGACATGATCATCGTCGGCGGACGGAACCTGTATCCCGAGGACGCAGAGCGCGCGGCGGCCAGCGTCCCCGGCGTGCGCAAGGGAAACGCCGTTGCCTTCGGCATCGTGCGGCCACGCCGCAGCGAAGCGAAGGCGCAGAAGGCTCGCGAGGGTCTCGTCGTGATCGCAGAGACGCGATTGGTCGGCGAAGAAGCCGCCAGGCTCGCGAAGCAGATCGCGACCGAGGTGCGCAAGGTGATGCGTCTGGCCGCCGACCACGTCGTCCTGCTCGTTCCCGGCTCGCTGCCGAAGACGCCGTCGGGCAAGTTGCAGCGCGCGCTCACACGCAAGCTCTACGAAGCAGAGCAATTGGTCTCGAAAGCCGTCGCGACGGCGGGGCGTGCGCTGCACGGCGGCTCGCCCGAGCCGGCTTACTGATCCACGGCCTTCAGCAGCTCCGCCATGCCGTCTTCGATCCCGCGGCACAGCACGCCGATGTCCGCGGCCGTGTCGTAGTCGCCGGTGACGCCGAAGTTCACCTGACCGTCGTAGGAGAAGATCGCGACGCCGATCCGCACCGACCCCGCGAGCGGCACGTACGGGAAGGCCTTGAGCATGCGCCGTCCGGCAGCGTACAGCGGCACCTGCGGACCGGGCACGTTCGTCGTGACCGTATTGATGTTGCGTTGCGGCGCCCGCGATGCGATGCGAGTGCCGAGGGCGAGCAGCATCGGAGGAGCAAAGCCCGACAACGACGTGAGCGCCTCACCGGCCACGGCCTGCTTCGAATCCTTGAGCCCGGTCATCTGCTTGGCGATGGCGGCCAGCCGCTCGAGGGGATCGTCGATGCTGACAGGGAGCTCGGCGAACATCGCCGACACCTTGTTCTCGAACGTGCCGTCACCGATGGCTTTCCCGGACGCGTCGCGCGGCCGGACGGAAACCGGCACGAGCGTGCGCACCACGCGGTCGACCGACTCACCGCGCGACAGTAGGAGATCGCGAAATCCCTTCGTGCAGGCTGCGAGCACGACGTCGTTGAAGGTCGCGCCGGTGGCCTTGCGTACCTGCTTGATCTCGTCGACAGTCGTCGACGCCCAGTCCCAGCGCCGGTGCGGACCGATGGGGCCGTTCAGACTCGACGCCGGTGTCGGCGCTACGAGGCCGGCCATCGCGCGCAAGCCTTTCGCGACTTCTCCCAACGCTGATATCGACTGGCGAGGAACGCGGGTCGCGCTGCGCAGGCTGCGCACGAACTCGTACGGGCTGCGCATACGCTCGCCAAGCGCCTGCGTGACGAGGTTTGCTTGCGTCGGCTGCGGCTCGGGACGCCAGGTATCCGGCACCGGCTCCGATCCTTCCGGCTGCACGTCGAGCGTCAGCGCGAGCAAGTCGGTCCCGGAGACGCCGTCCACCATGCAGTGGTGCGTCTTGCTCATCATCGCCCAGTGGCCGTCCTCCAGGCCCTGGACGACCCACACCTCCCACAGCGGCTTGTGGCGGTCGAGCTGCTGCGCCATGACGCGTCCGACGAGCTTGCGGAGCTCGCTCTCGCCGCCGGGCGCCGGCAGCGCCGTGTGCCGTACGTGGTACTCGATGTTGAAGTGCGGGTCGTCTACCCACACCGGACGGCCGAGATCGAGCGGCACGAACCTCACGACCTGCCGGTAGCGAGGAACGAGCGGCAGCTTGCCGCGAATCATCGAGACGACGTCCTCGAAGGGCGGCTGCGGGCCCTCGAAGATCGCGACCGAGGCGATGTGCATGTGACTGACGCCGTCCTCGACGTGGAGGAACGACGCATCCAGAGGACTCAGCCTCTCCCCGCTCACCGACCGATTCTGCGCCGGGCTAGTCGTCCCAGTCGAGCTGTGGCTCCGGCACCCCACAGTTCAGGCCGTAGCGCTGCACCTTCTTTCTGGCGGCTTTGTCCCCGCGCTTGTACCGGAAGATCTTCTCGGGGAAGACGACCGTGGCTTCGGTCGCCGAGTTCCAGTTCGCGTACCACCCCGGCTCCTTCAGATCCTTGCTCAGTCGCTGCGCGAGCGCGTCCGAGTCGTCCTCCGACGCTTCGAACTCGATGAGCGTCCAGACGTTCGGCTGCCAATGGGTCGCACCGGTCACTTCGTATCGGCTCCACCGAGTGACGTGCAGCTTGTAACCCTCGATGACCGTGCCCGGCTTGAGGCTCTCGCAGATGATGCCGCCGCGGATGACGCTCACGTGGTCGCCGCCTCGGCCGCCTTCGGCGTGACGTTCGTTTCGAGCTCGCGCGACGCGGGCGACTCGCATACCTCGCTGACGGTGCCGCTCGGCGAGGCAAAGCGCAGCGTGCGCTGTCCCCACGGCTCGTCCTGGGCGCCGCGCAGGACGACCTTCCCGAGCTTGCGGCCGGCCGCGTCGATGTCGTCGACCTCGAGCGCGACGCAGAACCCGAGCGGGACGCGGCCGGCGGCGTCACGGGAGCCGAAGGTCGACTCGGCGGCGTGTGCCCGGGCCCAGATGCCAAAGTGCAGGATCCCCGGGACGTCGGCAATTGCGTAGTCCGGGCCTTCGCGCCTCACGGTGACACCCAGGTCTTCGTAGAACTTGGCGGCCGCCTCGACGTCATCGACCACCTCGGCAATGCCCGAAACGTGCCGAATCATCTCCGCTCCTTTTCCTCGATCAGGGCAGACCGTATGTGCCCATCGCGACACCCCAATGTCGGGAATCATCGACAATAGAGCGAGCTACGACCGCCGGTATGGGAGTACGCTGCTGCGTCGATGGCGCGACCGACCGAAGTCCTGAAGTCCCTTCTCGTCGGACGTCCTAAGGAGACGGCCGGCCTCGAGCACGAGCGCCTGACCAAACGCGTCGCACTCGCGGTCTTCGCGTCCGACGCGCTCTCGTCGTCGGCATACGCGACGCAAGAGATGCTCGTCGTGCTCATCACGGCCGGGACGACCGCGCTCGCCTACTCGGTTCCCTTGTCGATCATGATCACCGCCGTCCTCGGGGTCGTGATCTTCTCGTACCGCCAAACGATCCACGCATATCCGGACGGCGCCAGCGCGTACATCGTCGCCTCGAAGAATCTCGGTAAGTACCCGGGGCTCGTCGCCGCGTCGTCGCTCCTGATCGATTACGTGCTCACCGTCGCCGTGAGCATCACAGCCGGCGTCGACGCGATCGTCTCGCTCTTCCCGGAACTCGTCTCGTACAAGGTGTTGATGGCCGTCGCAGTGATCTTCCTGATTACGATGCTCAATCTGCGCGGCGTCAAAGAGGCCGGCTTCATCTTCGCCGTGCCGACCTACGCCTACCTCGTACTGATCATGACCCTCGTCATCGTCGGCCTTGTCCGATACGCGGGCGGTCTTCGTGGTGACCTTCCGCCGCCGTCCACGGCCGCAACCGGCGTATCGCTCTTCCTCCTTCTTCGCGCGTACTCACACGGAAGCACGGCCCTCACCGGGGTCGAAGCCGTTTCCGACGGCGTGCAAGCCTTCCGGAAGCCGGTGGCTCGCAATGCCGCCATCACGCTCGTCGTGATGGGCGCCCTGCTCGGATTCTTGTTCGTCGGCTTGACTGTGCTCGCGCACCTGTACCACATCACCGGGCCGAGCGAGCACCCGCACCGCACCGTCGTGGCGCTCATCGCGCTCACGGTGTTCGGGAACGGGCCCCTCTTCATCGCCATCCAGATCGCAACGTTCCTGATCTTGTTCCTGGCGGCCAACACCAGCTATTCGGACTTTCCGAGACTTGCGAATTTCCTCGCGCGGGACCGCTACGCGCCGCGTCAATTCATGAACCGAGGCGACCGCCTCGCGTTCTCCAACGGGATCGTGGCGCTCGGCGCTCTCGCCGCGGTCATGGTGGCGATCTACGGAGCGGAGCTGAACCGCATCATCAACCTTTACGTCGTCGGCGTTTTCACGAGCTTCACGCTCTCGCAGACCGGCATGGTCCAACACTGGCGCAGCCGGCGCGGCACCGAACCGAAATGGCGACGCTCAGCGTTTGTCAACGGACTCGGCGCGGTCACGACATTTAGCGTGCTGATCATCGTGCTTGCCACGAAGTTCACGCACGGCGCGTACATCGTCGTCGCAGCCGCGCCGGTCCTCGTGTGGACGCTCAATCGGATCAACCGCCACTACCAAGAGGTCGGACGGCAGTTGCGGCTCCACGAGCGGCGGCCGCACGAATACGCCGGCAACCACGTCATGCTCTTGGTCGGACATCCGAGCGCGGAGGAGGCGCGAGCCTTCTGGTACGCGGAGCGGATCCGTACGGAAGACTTCCATGCCGTCCACTTCGCCGAGCGAGGCGACCCGAAGGGCATCGAAGCCCTTTGGTCGAGGCAGCTCGGCGTGCTGGGAACCGCGCCCATGCTCGAGATCGTCCCGTCGAAAGGGTCACTCGCCAGTTCGGTGCGGACGTACGTCGAGGGATTGCGCGGCCGAATTCCGAGGGGGGATTTCATCACGGTCACGGTCTCCGAACTCGTGAAGCAAGGGACATTCTTCAAGTTCGGCACGCGCCAGGGACTGCTCCTCAAGCTCGCCCTGCTCTTCACACCCGACATCGTCGTGACGAACGTCCCCTATCTCGAGAACTCTCCCCAGACGGCACTCGATTCCGGAACGCCGGTTCGCCACGTCGTCGTGGTCCTCGTCTCAGCGGCGCACAACGCGACGTTGCAGGCTGTCGCATACGCGAAGACGCTGGCTGCCGACGAGGTGCGCGCAGTGCACATCGTTCTCGATCCCGAGGCGAGCGACCGGCACATGGAGGAGTGGGAAGCGCTGCATACCGGCATGCCGCTCGAGATGCTGGAATCGCCCTATCGCGACCTCGGCGATCCGATTCGGCAGTACGTGCGAGCCATCACCGACGACGGCAACACGATCGTCACCGTCATCCTCGCGGAGTTCGTCGTACCGAAGTGGTGGCAGCGCCTGCTGCACAACCAGAACGCATTCGAGCTCAAGCTGATGTTCCTTCCGGAGCCCAACGTCATCGTGACGTCGGTCCCCTACCACCTGACCTAGCCGACGGGAGCGGGCTAAACCGACACCCTGGTGTCGGGATTAGCATTCATGCTCTGAGCAGCAGGATCGGCCGTGAGCCGCCCCGAAGAACATGAATAGGACCGACCGTCTCTACGCGATCGTCGAAGAGCTTCGTGCTCGCTCCCCGCGCCAGCTTCGCGCGCAGGAGCTCGCGGATCGATTCGAGGTCAGTGCGCGCACGATCGAGCGAGACATCCTCGCGCTCCAAGAAGCCGGAGTGCCGATCTGGTCGCAACGGGGGCCGCGCGGCGGGTATGCACTAGATCCCCGACGCACACTGCCGCCGCTGAATCTGACGGCCGAGGAAGCCGTTTCGCTCGCAACCGCTCTCGCCGTGGCCGGGCCGATGCCGTTCGCCGACGCCGCGCGACGGGCAAGGCTCAAGCTCGCGGCGGTGATGCAGACGACCGATGCCGAGCAGGCGCAGGCGCTGGCCGACCGCATTCGCGTCGCACAGCGAGATGTCGCTCCATCCAACGTCGTCCATGCCGTCGAGGAAGGCATCCTGCGCCGTGTCGCGCTCGAGCTCGACTACGAGGACCGCTTCGGCAACCCGACGAAGCGCGTCGTCGAAGCCCACGGGCTGTTCTCCAGTCAGTCTGGCTGGTACCTCATCGGCTGGTGCCGGATGCGCAACGGCGCGCGCGTGTTCCGGCTCGACCGGATCCGAGACGCGAGCGCAACCGATGAAGCGATTCCCGAACGCGACATCGACGACGTGCTCGATGTCCCGTTCCCGGTGCTTACGCCGTCGCTGATCGAGTGAACAGCTCCCCAGCCTCGGTCGCTCCTTCGAGCTGAAGGAGTCCGCGCTTCATCTCGAGACCTCCGCCGTAGCCGCCGAGCTTTCCGCCCGCGGCGAGCACACGATGGCACGGGACGACGATCGGCACGGGATTCTGCGCCATCGCCGTTCCCACAGCACGCGCCGCGCCGGGATGACCGACCGCTTCGGCGAGCTCGCCGTAGGAGATCGTCTTGCCCGGACCGATGCGGGTGCGCAGCGTCGTCAGCACCTTGCGCTGGAAGTCGTTGTCGACACTCGAGAGGTCAACCTTCACGCCGTCGAGTGCTTCGGTCTCTCCGGCGAAGAAGCGCCGGAAAGCGCGGGCGAACTCGCCGACCTCCCCGGGTGCCGTCGGATCAAGCGCCTGCCTCGACGTTCCGCTCCGCAAGCGCACGGAGTGAACGCCGTCGGACGTCGCCGAGATCTTCAGTGCTCCCCACGGTGTTTCCTGCGTCCACGTGTAATTGGTTTTCATGGCGACAGCATCGTCGCCCGGCCCGACAGCCGCTAGCCGTATTCGGACATATCCGTGAAGATGTCCGAATATGTCCCGTCCCTCTGGAGCGGTGCCGCTACGGTTGCAGGCATGAAAACACCCATCCAGGCCGTTGTGACGACCGGGATCTATTGCCGTGCCGAAGGCTGTCCGGCATCACCGAAGGCCGAGAACGTTCGTGACTACGCTTCGCCCGTCGCCGCCGAAGCAGCCGGGTTCCGCCCGTGCTTGCGCTGCCGCCCCGACCGGATACCGCCGGCGCAGATGAACGGGACGCCGAGTCCGGTGCACAGCGCGCTGCTGCTCATCAACGAGGGGGCCCTCGACGAATCGACGGAGGAAGAACTCGGCTCCCGGGTCGGTTTGAGCGCCCGCCAGCTGCGCCGCCTGTTCCTCGAGCACGTCGGGGCAACGCCGGGACTCGTCGCACGGTCGCGGCGCGCCCACTTCGCACGCCGACTCCTCGACGAGTCGGATTTGTCGATCACCGACATCGCGTACGCCGCGGGCTTCAACAGCGTGCGTCAAATGAACCGGGTGATGACCGACACGTTCCGCTTCACGCCGACCGAGCTCCGCTCCAAGCGCCGCGAGCGCGATCGCTTGACGGCCGACGGCGGTCTTCCGCTGCGCGCGCCCTACCAATCGCCGTTCAGCTTTCAGGGGATGCTTCGGTTCTTCGGCGTCCGAGCATTGCCCGGCGTCGAATCCGCCGACGGCATGACATACCGGCGCACGATCACGACGCACGGCCATCCCGGCGCCATCGAAGTGTCCGACGCGGGGGACGGCAAGCACCTCCTCGTGCTCGCGCACCTGCCGACCTTCAATGCGCTCATCGACGACGTCGCGCGCGTCCGCAGGATCTTCGGTCTCGATCACCCACCGGCCGACCGTATCCCGGCGCTGCGGAAGGACCCGGTTCTCGCCCCACTTATCAAGCAGAACAAAGGCTTGCGGCTCGCCGGCGCATGGGATCGCTTCGAGACGGCCGTCCGTATCGTCGTGACGCAACAGATCTCGCTGCGAGCAGCGCGCACGATCCTCGGACGAATCACGCGCACCTTCGGCAAGCCCGTCGCCGGCCTGACCGAGCTCGGCCTCACCCACACCTTTCCGCCGGCCGAGCGTCTGGCCAACGCAAGCCTGAACCGCATCGCCTCGATGGGCATGCCGACGACGCGCGCGGCCACGATCAAAGCCCTCGCGACCGTGTACGCATCCGAAGCGCTGTCCCTCGAGCCGTCCACGAGCCTGGACACGCTCGTGGACCGCCTGTCCGCGGTGCCGGGCATCGGTCAGTGGTCGGCGCACTGCATCGCGCTGCGCGCCGCCGGGCACGCCGACGCCTTCCCGGCCGACGATCTCGGATTGCGGAAGGCCGGTGCGGCCGCCCTCGGACGTCCCGGTGAGTTCCTGGACTCCGCCGAGCTTGCGCAGTTAGCTGAAGCCTGGCGCCCGCACCGCGGCCTCGCGGCGATGCACTTGTGGGCGTCTCTGTAGTGTTTCGGTTGATTCTGTGAAGTGCCGTCACGTATTGATGCAGGTGGTGGTAGGGTGAGGGCGCCATGCTCTGGGCTGCCCTCGTTGCCGGGGGCGTCGCGATCGTCTCCATGGCGATCTTCGGCGCCCGACTCACCCGAAAGCCCGAACCCGACCCCCACGACGACCTCGTCGCATCGCCGGATCCGGACGACCCGTGGGCGGCGTGGCGTCCGCGACCCATCGAAGAGCTGGACAGCCCACCGCGTCCACGGTTGTGGCCGGTGCTGGCGTCGCTGACCGGACTCGTCCTCGTCGGCGGAGGACTTGCCGGCGCGCGGCAGACCTTCGAGAAGCCCGAGACGCTGGCGGCGGACACGGAGGTGGAGCCCTACCAGCTCGAGGTCACCGTGACCCCGTCACCCACGCCGGTGCCGACGCCCGCTTCAACGCCGCGCAAGGTCGTCGCGACGGCAAAGCCGCAGGCTGCGGCGCCAAAACCGGCGGCGGCGGCTCCCGGCGGCCCGTCGGTCTCCGGATCGGCGTCGTGCACCGACCGCAAGGCAAAAGTGTCGTTTGTCATCACGACGAGCGGCACCCAGCTGAAATGGGTAGGCGTCTACCTCGACAAGAAGGTCGTCGGCGGCGGCTCGCAGACCTCGACCCGCTACGAGGGCGGCGTCGAGCGCTCGACCACACCGGGCGCCCACGAGTTCGAGGTCTCCGCCGAGGACAAAGCGGGCAAGACGACCCGCAAGCAGTGGCAGGTCAACTGCGCCTGAGCCGGCCGCATGGGCGCCCTGCCGGCGCATCCTGAATCCCTGATTTCAACGGTCTCGACGGCCGGGTATCCTGAGTCGGGAGCAACGGCGCTCCGCGCCCGGAACACCAACCGGGGTCGCGGGCGCCGTTTTCGTTACGGAGAGGGGCTTCTTCCTGACCTATCAACACGACCTACGCGCCGAACGTGACGCCTGCGGGATCGGCTTCGTCGCCGACGCCAAAGGCCGGCCGTCGCGCGCAATCGTGGAGGCCGCGCTGGGCGCCCTGTGCCGCGTCGAGCATCGCGGAGCGGTCGCGGCCGACGCCCTCACCGGAGACGGAGCCGGCGTCCTCGCGCCCTTGCCGCCGAAGCTGTTCGGCGACCGCGGCGTCGCGATGCTCTTTTCACGCTCGCCTGAGATCAAGGCCATCGTCGAGGAGGCCGCGCGCAGTGAAGGCTTCTCCGACCTCGAGTGGCGCGAGGTCCCGCTCGACGCGGCCGCGCTCGGCGAGTTCGCGCAAGCCGCCCAGCCGGAGATCCTTCAGCTGCTCCACACGACCGACGAAGCCTCCTCCGAGCAGCGCGAGCGCAAATGCTTCCGTGCCCGGCGCCGGGCCGAGGCCGCCGCGCGTGAGCGCGGTCTCGAGGTGCATTTCCCGTCGTGGTCGTTCCGAACGGTTGCGTACAAGGCGCTCGTCGCCGCGTCGCAATTGCCCAACTTCTATCTCGACCTGGCGAACATCGACTTCGAAGCGCCGTTCACAGTCTTCCACCAGCGGTACGCGACCAACCTGCGGCCGACGTGGGAGCGTGCGCAGCCGTTCCGTTTCCTCTGTCACAACGGCGAGATCAACGCGATCCAGGGGAACATCAACCAGATGCGCGCCCGCGAGGCGCGTCTCGGCGCCGACGGACTCGCGCCGCCCGAGCTGTTGAGTCCGGTGCTCGACATGACCCTGCAAGACTCCGGCTTGCTCGACAATGCGCTCGAGCTCCTCGTGCGGGGTGGCCGCGACGTGCGTCACGCGCTGCACATGCTGATCCCGTCGTTCTGGGAAGAGCGCGACGACATCTCGGCCGACTTGCGCGGCTTCTACCGGTACCACTCGTGCTTGGTCGAGCCGTGGGACGGTCCGGCCGGCATCATCTTCACCGACGGCATTCGCGTCGGCGCTGCACTCGACCGAAATGGTTTGCGTCCCCTGCGCTTCCAGATCTGCGAGGACGACCTCGTCGTCGTCTCCTCCGAAGTCGGCACCGTGGATCTGGAGGACCACGGCTCGGTGCGCCGCGGCAAGCTCGCCGAAGGGCAGCTCATTTGCGTGGATCCCACACTGCCGGACGCCGTGCAAGAGGACGCGTCCGTGAAACGGCACATCGCTTCCTTGAAGCCGTATGCGGAGTGGGCCGACCGGCTGACGAGGCGTCCGGCCGGCGCCGCCGGCGTCGACGTCCCCGACGACATCGTCGCGCGCCAGACGGCCTTCGGCCTCACCAAGGAAGAGATCACGGTGATCGTCGAGCCGATGGCGAAGTACCGCAAGGAACCGACGTCGTCGATGGGCGACGACACGCAGGCGCCGTTCCTGACGCCCTTCACTCGCCCGCTCTTCAACTTCTTCAAACAGCGCTTCGCGCAGGTGACCAATCCGCCGATCGACCACCTGCGCGAGCGGCTGGTCATGTCCAAGCGAGCCCTCGTCGGGCCGCGCACCCCGCTGCTGGAGGAGCGTCCGGAAGCGGCCGACCTTCTCGAGTACGAGTCGTTCTTCGTGTTCCCCGATGCCGTCGACGACTTGTTCGTCGACGCGCCGTGGCCGGCGGCGCTGCTGGATGCGACCTTCCCTGCCTCTGATGGCCCGGACGGCCTCGAAGGGGCCCTGCGCAAGCTCGGCGAGGACGCCGAAGCCGCCGTCGCGGCCGGCGCCGCGATCTTGGTCGTCTCCGACAGAGCAACCGGCGCCGCCCGCGCACCGATCCCATCCCTCGCCGCCGTTGGCGCCGTCCATCACAGGCTCGTACGCGCCGGGCTGCGCACACAGGCGTCGATCGTGTGCGACTCCGGGGAGCCGAGGGAGACGACGCACTTCGCGTGCCTGCTCGGCTACGGCGCCGACCTCATCTGCCCGTATCTGACGCTTGCCCACCTCGCCGAGCGTGCGTCCAAAGGCATGGTCGAGGGTCTGAAGCCCGAAGAGGCGCTTGAGAACTACCGTTACGCGATCGAGGACGGCGTCCTGAAGATCATGTCGAAGATGGGCATCTCGACTGTCGACTCCTACCGGGGCGCCCAGATCTTCGAGGCGTACGGTCTGGGGCGCGACGTCGTCGAGCTGTGCTTCGACGGCACGTACTCGACGATCTGGGGCATCGGGTTCCAGGAGCTCGGTGAGGACGTGCTGCGCCGTCACGCCGACGGCTACGGCAAGCCGCGTGCGCGCCTCGGCTCGACCGGCTTCATCAAGTTCAAGCACGGCGGCGAGTTCCACGTGAACAATCCGGACGTCGTCGATGCGCTCCACAACACCGTCGGATCCGGCACGAACCGTCGTCAGGCCGACCTCGAGCGCGCCGCGCACGTTCTGCAGAAGGCGCTCCGGTCGGAGAGCGAAGAGGGCTACGACACGTACGCTGCCCTCGTGAACGAGCATCCGCCGTCCACGCCGCGCGACTTGTTCGAGTTCGCCGCCGCAGGGGACGCCATCCCGCTCGAGGAGGTCGAGCCGGCGTCTGAGATCACGAAGCGGTTCTCGACCGGTGCGATCTCGCACGGGGCCATCTCCCGCGAGGCACACGAGACGCTCGCGATGGCGTTCAACATGATCGGCGGCGCGTCCAATACCGGCGAAGGCGGAGAGGATCCGTACCGGTATCGCACCAAGGGAGCCAAGCGCGACCGCAACTGCAAGATCAAGCAGGTGGCGTCGGGCCGCTTTGGTGTGACGCCCGAGTACGGCTCGTGGGCCGACGAGCTCCAGATCAAGATGGCGCAAGGATCCAAGCCCGGCGAGGGCGGCCAGCTCCCGGGCCACAAGGTGTCGGCGGAGATCGCGCGGCTGCGGCACACGCAGCCCGGCGTGTCGCTCATCTCACCGCCGCCGCACCACGACATCTATTCGATCGAGGATCTTGCGCAGCTGATCTTCGATCTCAAGCAGGTCAACCCGCGCGCCGACGTGTCCGTGAAGCTCGTCGCCACGACCGGCATCGGTCAGATCGCCGCCGGCGTCGCCAAGGGCCTGGCCGAGGTCGTCATGATCTCCGGTCAGGACGGCGGCACCGGCGCGTCCCCTTTGTCGTCGATCAAGAACGCCGGACTCCCATGGGAGATCGGCCTCGCGGAAACCCAGCAGACGCTCGTTGCCGAAGGGCTTCGCTCGCGCGTAAAGGTTCGCGTCGACGGTGGCTTTCGCACGGGACGAGACGTCATGGTCGCGGCGCTCCTCGGCGCCGACCAGTACTCGTTCGGGACGGCGGCGCTGCTGGCCGAGGGCTGCATCATGGTGCGCACGTGTCACCGCGACACGTGTCCGGTCGGGATCGCGACGCAGCGTCCGGATCTGCGCGCGAAGTTCCAGGGAACGCCCGAGATGGTTGCGGCGTACATGTTCTTCGTCGCCGAAGAGGTGCGGCGTCTGCTCGCATCGCTCGGCCTGCGCTCGCTCGACGAGGCCATCGGCCGCACGGAGCTGCTGAAGCGCAGGCACACCGGCGACGGGCGTGCGGATTCCGTCGACCTCGAGTGGCTCCTCGCCGACACACGCACGAGCGCGGACGCGCCGCGCCGCTTCGTCGAGCACGTCGAGATCCAGCGCGCGCGCTCCGACCTCGGCCGCCGCGTGAAGGAGGATGCGATCTTCGCGATCCGAACCGGCGGACGGGCCGTCCTGCACTACCCCATTCGCAACGCCGATCGCACGGTGGGAGCGGAGCTCGGCGGCGAGATCGCGTATCACTTCGGCGAGGAGACGCCACCCGGTGAGGCGCGCGTGCGGTTCGTCGGACAGGCCGGACAGTCGTTCGGCGCGTTTCTGGCCGCCGGTGTCGAGTTCACGCTCGTCGGCGAAGCCAACGATTACGTGGGCAAGGGCATGAACGGCGGACGCGTGGTGATCGTTCCGCCGCCCAACGACGCCGGCGACCCGGTGCTCATGGGCAACACCGTGTTGTACGGCGCAACCGGCGGCGAGCTCTACTGCGCCGGACGAGCCGGTGCGCGCTTTGCCGTCCGGAACTCTGGTGCCCTCGCCGTCGTCGAAGGCACGGGCATGCACGCCTGCGAGTACATGACCGGCGGATGGGTCGTCATCCTCGGCGAGGTCGGCGTGAACGTGGGCGCCGGGATGACCGGGGGCCAGGCCTTCATCTACGACCCGACGGGAACACTGCCCAACCGCGTGAACGTCGAGCTCGTCACCGTCGACCGTGCCAACCGCGACCAGCTCGAGATCGTGCGCGAGTTCGTCGCGAACCACGAGCGGTACACGCAATCGAAGAAGGCACGGACGATCCTCAACGACTGGGCGATCGAAGCGCCGCATTTCTTTGCGGTCGTCCCGAAGACCGACGTTGCGAAGATCGAAGCGCGCAAGGACGGCCTCGGCCGCGAGGACGAAGCCGAGCTGGTCGCCGCCGGCGGCAGCTAGCCGTGGCCGAGACGTACAAGGACCTTCCCGTTCTCCCGTTTGCGTCGAAGGCCGAGTGGGCGAAGTGGCTTCGATCGAATCACTCGACCTCCGACGGTGTCTGGATCAAGTTCGCCAAGAAGAAGACCGGCATCCCAACCGTCACCTACGACGAAGCCCTCGAAGTCGCGCTCTGCTACGGATGGATCGACGGCCAGGCCAAGGGCTTCGACGACACACACCATCTCCAGCGCTGGACGCGTCGTCGGGCCAAGAGCGTCTGGTCGAAGATCAACCGCGAGAACGCGCTGCGGCTGATCGAGGAAGGAAAGATGAAGCCGGCGGGCCTGCGCGAGGTCGAGCGCGCCAAAGCCGACGGGCGCTGGGACGCCGCGTACGACTCGCCCCGCAACGCCGCGATGCACCCGGACTTCGAGAAGGCGCTCAAGCGCAACGCCAAGGCGAGGACGTTCTTCGAGACGCTCACGGGCGCCAACCGCTTCGCCATCCTCAATCGCATCCAAACGGCCAAACGGGAGGAGACCCGGGCCCGTCGGATCAAGCAGTTCGTCGAGATGCTCGAGCGCGGCGAGAGACTCTCTTAGCTAGGACGGCTTCGGCGGACCTTGCCGGATGCGTTCGCGCATCGGCTCCGGGTTGCCCGGGTGCCGGTACATCGACCACCACACCGCTTCCAGCCACCACGTCGCACCGGCGTCCCTCCACGCCCGAGCGCTGTTGGCATCGGTGTTGACGTCCTCCTTCTCTCCGCCGCCCTCACACACGATGTCGAACGGCTCATTGCGTTCGGCGCGAATCCACTCCGCCATCCGGCGGATGTCGTCCATCGGCCCTTCATGCGTGTTGCCTTCGGCATCGAAGACGTTGGGCAGGACACCGTCGTGTCGGAGCGCCCGGCGAAGCGACTTCATCTTGGGCCACGCCGTGGGGTCACGATGCCACGCGCCGACGACCCAGATGGGAATCTTGCGCATCGGCGCAGGAACGAATTGCACGTTGTCGAGCGTGTAGTGCTCGCCGTCATACGAAAAGCGCTCACCGCTCCACAGTCCCTTGAGGACGTCGAGGCCCTCGTCGAGCATCCGGGCCCGCGTCCGGCGATCGGTTTCCTCGTTGAACGCCGAGCCCGCCTCCGGAACCCAGCCCAATCCGACGCACAGGATGAATCTCCCCTTCGAGAGCCGGTCGAGTGTCGTCGACTGGCGCGCGATCTCCCACGGACGACGCCACGCAAGGGGCGTGATCATCGTGCCGATCTGCACGCGCTCCGTTCGCACGGCGATCGCCGACATCAACGCCCACGCGTCGAAGGTCTCCTGGGCGCGTTCGTCGACATCCGACGCATACGGCGTATCCCAGACGAACACGCCTTCCCGACCGGCCTTTTCCGCGTCGACGGCAAGATCGACGATCACCGACGGATCGTCTCCTACGCCCAAGTTTGGAAGCGTTACGCCGAAGCGCACTCAGTCGATCGTGACGGGAAGTCTGCTCAGGCCGCGCAGCACAAACGTCGGACGCCACTCGGGCTCGGCCCCCAGGGCGAGGGCCGGCGCACGTTTCGCCAGCGCTTGAAAGGCAAGCTGTGCCTCGAGACGCGCGAGCGGCGCGCCCAGGCAAAAGTGAATGCCGGCCCCAAACGCAACCAGCGGGGCGTCGCCGCGGCCGATGTCGAGGCGATCGGGGTCCGGGAAGTGGCGCTCGTCGCGATTGGCCGCACCGAGCATCACGCCGACGACGCCGCCCTTCTCGATCGTTTCGTCTCCGAGCCGAACCTCTTCGAGCGCGATGCGCTGGATCAATTGCACGGGAGAGTCGAAGCGCAGGAGCTCTTCGACGGCGAGTCGTGCGAGCCCCGGATCGTCGACGAGCCTGCCCCACTGATCGCGATGACGCATCAGGGCGTATGTGCCGTTGCCGATCAGGTTCGCCGTCGTCTCGTGGCCGGCGAGCAGCAGCAGCATGCACGTCGAGAGAAGCTCGTGATGCGTCAACCGGTCGCCCTGATGCTCGACGGCAGCCAGAGATGAGATCAGGTCCTCAGACGGCTGCTTGCGTTTGCTCTCGATCAGCTCGTCGAAGTAGTCGCGCAATGCGACCGTAGCCGCATTTCCCTGCTCTTCCATCTCAGGAGTGCGGAGCTGCTGCACCTCGAATCTCGTCGCGAAGTGCTTCTCCCACTCCATGAATCTCTCGCGATCCTCGGCGGGGATCCCCAAGAGCTCACAGATCACGATCACCGGCAGCGGATAGGCGAACTCGGACATGAGCTCGCCGTCTCTCCTGTCGACGATCGGCGTGAGCAGTTCATCGACGAGGGAGCCGATGCGGCCGCGCAGGTTCTCGATGATGCGGCGGGTGAACGCCTTCTGGACGAGGTCGCGCAGCCGCTTGTGGTCCGGATCGTCGCGGAACACCATCATCGCTTCGGCGATCGACCCGAAGGGCGTCTCGCCGTACCCGCTGCCGATGCTGTACATCGATGCATTCCGCTCGTCGTTGGAGAACCGCGGATCGCGGAGCGCTTCGGACACCGTGTCGTAGGTCGTCGCCAGCCAGACGAGTCCGATCGGGAGCCGGTGTACGGGCGCCGTCGCGCGCATCCGCGCGTAGAACGGGTATGGATCTCGACGCAGCTGGGGGCTCGCGACGAAATTGATGAAGTCTTCGTCTGTGACCGGCGCGAACGCCGTATCGGTCATTTCTTCTCGTCGCCTTCGAGCGCCTCGAGGATCGTCGTCCGTGCCTCGCGAATCGCATCGCGCAACGACGCCAGTCGTTCCTTGTCGAGGTTACGCCCCCGGGCCGCAGACACGACGTCCGCGACGAAGCCGTCCAGATCGCCTTGCAGCGAGCGAATCACCGACTTTACCTCCGACGAGACATCTCGCGCGGCGTCGCGCGCGTGTTTGTAACGCTGCCGAGCGTTCCGGGTAGCTCTCCGCTCGTCCCGGCGGACATCCCGCGCCGCCTCGAGAATTTCGCGGCGGATATCGCGGACGGACTGTTTGACGTCCTCGCGGATGTCGCGAGCGATCTCGCGCGCGGATCGCGCAAGCCGCTCGCCCAGCTCCTTGATCTCCGATGTTCGGTCGGCCAGCTCCGCGCGTCCGTCATCGGTCAGGCCGTACACCTTGCGGCCTTCTTCTTCCCGGACGACCTCGATGAGGCCTTCCTGCTCGAGGGCCTGCAGTCGCGGATAGACGGTTCCTGGCGACGGCGCATAGACCCCGAGGAACTGCTCCTCGAGGCCGGCGATGATGTCGTAGCCGTGGCGCGGCTCCTCGTCGAGGAGCTTCAGCAGCCACAAGCGAAGGTCGCCGTGACCGAACAGCTTGCTCACGCGGCGGCACGCCCCTCGACGATGCGAAGGTCGCCGGACACGGTCTTCACATGGAGACGAGCGCCGCCGTCGCCAATCGTGTCGCTGAAGTTGCGACTTCCGGCGCTGGGTTCCCAGTTCTCGCCGACGTCGGAGATCACTCGCCCCGAAACGGTCTTGGCGTCGACCGAAAGGTTCGGCTCAGATTTCGTCCGCACCGAGACGGCGCCGGAAACGGTCTTGACGTCGTACGTCCCGGTGGGATCGAGGTCCAGATCGAGCAGCACTTCGCCGGACACAGTCTTCGCGGCGACCGTCGGACACGCGCCGTCCACGATCGACAAGTCTCCGGAGACCGATTTGAGCGCGACGTCTCCGTTAATCGACTTCGCCTGCACCTCACCCGAGACGGTCTTCACGTCGACGCGATCGCCAAGGGTGCTGAGCGTGACGTCACCGGAGACGGTCTTCACACGCGTTCCGTTCCTGAATCCGGATACAACCACGGGCGCGGACACGGTCACGATGTCGATGGACGCATCCGCGGGAGCGGTGAGCTCAACCGTGCATGTGTGTCTCCGCCCCTCGGTGAACCACTTGATGAACCGCTCGAGCGGAGCCATGTTCGAGTCCGGCTGCAGCACGTTGAGCGTGCCATCGATGAGCTGGACGTCGACATCACTCCCGGACTCTCTTCTGACATCGATGTGCGACGTCGGGCCGGCAGTGACCGTCACGTCACCGGCAACGATCTTGACGACGACCCGCCGGACGCCCTCGAGATCGGTGTGGAGCTCGTCTTCTACGCGCCAGTTCCCCATGTATCCCTCCCTGATCCAAGTCACGATATATCGCGTCTTTACCGATGGTCAAGGGTCGGTCGCCGTGCGACCATGCGACGGGGCATGAGACGCGTCTGGGGGGTCTTCGCAGTCGTCGGCGTCCTGGCGCTCGTCCCCGCCCCCGCCTCAGCGGACGCGACAGAGCTCACGTGCGCGTTCCGCCCGATCATCGCGACCGAAGGCCCGGCGCTTGCGCCGTGTCAGGGGGTTCGTCCGGGCGGCGCGCTCATCGTGAAGTCCGGCGAGTTCGACGTCATCTATTGCACGATGGCGTTTCTCGTTACAGACGGAACCGACGTCTACCTCACCACCGCCGGCCACTGCACCCTCGAGGAGTTCGGCGTGCCGACGCTCGGGCAGGACACGTACGCACACGGCGTGGATGGACCTATCGGCAAAGTCGTCTACACGTGGTGTGAAGGACGGGCCGCCAACGGCGGCTGCGGCGGCGGCACCGACTTCGGAATGATCAAGCTCAACGCCAACGGCGTGAAGCACGCCAATCCCGCGATGTGTGGCTGGAGCGCACCGGCGGGCATCTTCAGAGATCACGACTTGGTTGTGCGGGAGACTCGACACACGGGCTGGGGCTCGGGCATCGGCGGCGCCGGCGCCGGCACGCGCCTCAACGGCCAGCTCGTCCAACCCGGGAATCCGATCACACAGTCGCGCCGGTCGATCGGCATCGACTTCTCCGATGACAACGCGGTTCTCGGCTGGGGGGCCGCGATTCCCGGCGACTCGGGCAGCGGAATGCTCGTGACCGATCTGCCGCAAGCGCCGTCCACACACCAGAACGCACCGAACGCGCTCGGCGTGCTCACGCACATCAGCGCCGGCGGTCTCCAGATCATCCAGCGACTCGACGTCAGCCTCGCCAAGGCCGGGCGCGACCTCCACGCGCGCTTCAGCCTGTGGAGGCCTTCCGCATCACGTTGATCAATCCCCCGTCGAGGATCATCTCGACCTGACGATCGGACAGGTCGTGACGCAGCACGAGCTCGCCCCCTTTGGTCGTGTTGCGGACGACGACGCGATCGCCCGACGCGATCGCCCGCCGCAGACCATCGAATACGAGGACGTCCCCCTGCTCGACGCGGTCGTAGTCCGCGACATCGGCGAACGACAGGGGTAGGACGCCGAAGTTCGGCAGGTTCTGCCAATGGATGCGCGCGTAGTCCTTCGCGACAACGACGCGCAGACCCAGATACCGCGGCGCGATCGCCGCGTGCTCGCGACTCGATCCCTGGCCGTAGTTGCTCCCGCCGACAACGCAGTGCCCCGCCGCAGCTTCCTTGGCGCGCGCCGGGTACGTCTCGTCGATCTGCGTGTACACGAACTCGGCGATCGCCGGCACGTTCGAACGGAAGGGAAGCACGCGCTGCCCGGCCGGCATGATCTCGTCGGTCGAGACGTTGTCGCCGACCTTGAGCAGCACGGGAATCTCGAGAGCGTCCGGGAGGGGATCCAGCTCCGGCAGCGACACGATGTTCGGTCCCTTGATGAGCACCACGTTCCGTGCTTCCTCGGGCGGCAGCGGCGCAACGAGCATGTCCGTGTTCACCGCACGCTTCGTCGGCGCCGACACCTTCGGGTATTCCATCCCGTCCAAGTCGCGCGGATCGGTGATGCGCCCGGTCAACGCGGATGCGGCCGCGGTCTCCGGCGAGCACAGGTAGACGAGATCCTCCTTCACGCCGGATCGTCCGGGGAAGTTGCGCGGCATTGTCCGCAGTGAGATCTGTCCCGTCGCCGGCGCCTGACCCATGCCGATACAGCCGAGACATCCGGCCTGATGCAGGCGCGCCCCCGCGTGGACGAGATTGATCAGCAGCCGCTTCTGCGCGAGTTCCTCGAGGATCTGACGTGACGTCGGATTCACGTCGAAGGAGACCCGCGGGTGCGTTTGCTTGCCCTCGACCATCTTCGACGCAACGGCGAAGTCGCGGAACCCCGGATTCGCGGACGACCCGATGACCACCTGGTAGATCTCGGCCCCCGCAACCTCACGCACCGGGACGACGTTGCCGGGACTCGACGGCTTGGCGATGAGCGGCTCGACGGTCGACATGTCGATCTCTTCATCGATGTCGTACTTGGCCCCGCGATCGGCTTTGATCTCCACCCAATCGTTTTCGCGTCCCTCCGATGAGAGGAAGCGCTTCACTTCGCGATCCGACGGGAACACGGTCGTCGTCGCGCCGAGCTCGGCCCCCATGTTGGCGATGACGTGGCGGTCCCAGGCCGTCAGCTTCGAGAGTCCGGGCCCGTAGTACTCGACGATCCGGTTGCGCCCGCCCTTCACGTCGTGACGGCGCAGGAGCTCGAGAATGACGTCTTTCGCCGAGACCCACGCCTGCAGCTCGCCGGTGAGCCGCACGCCCCAGATCTCCGGCATACGGATGTACAGCGGCTCGCCCACCATGGCGAGCGCGACTTCGAGGCCGCCCGTGCCGAACGCGAGCATTCCGATCGCGCCGGCCGCACACGTGTGCGAATCGGAGCCGGCCATCGTCTTGCCGGGAATGCCGAACCGCGACATGTGCACCGGATGCGAAACGCCGTTGCCGGGCTTGCTGAACCAGATACCGAAGCGCCGGCACGAGCTGTACAGGAACAAGTGGTCGTCGGCGTTTCGCTCGTCGGCCTGCAGGAGATTGTGGTCGACATACTGCGCCGAAAGCTCGGTCTTCACGCGATCGAGGCCCATCGCCTCGAGTTCGAGCATCACGAGCGTGCCCGTAGCGTCCTGGGTGAGGGTTTGATCGATCCGCAGTCCGATCTCTTCGCCGGGCTCCATCCGCCCGGAGACGAGGTGGGATTCGATCAACTTCTGGGCAACATTCTGAGCCATGTCGTTGAGATACCCCTTCTATGCTTGGACCCTACCGTGGCCGAACCTTCGCAAGTCCGTTACGCAACCACGACCGGCCGGTGGGTTCTCGCTGCGGCGGTCGGCGGCTCGTCGATCGCCTTCCTCGATGCGACCGTGGTGAACATCGCACTCCCTCGCCTGGGCGAGGACCTCGACATGGGGTTCTCGGGGCTGCAGTGGGTTTCGAATGGATATCTCGTCACGCTGTCAGCGTTGATCTTGCTCGGCGGCGCGTTGGGCGATCTGTACGGACGCCGGCGAGTCTTCGTCATCGGGACGGCGTGGTTCGCGGTTGCGTCGCTCCTGTGCGGATTGGCGCCGAACGGACCTTCGCTCGTCGCGGCGCGCGCGTTACAGGGCATCGGCGGCGCGCTGCTGACGCCGGCGAGCCTCGCGATCATCCAGTCGTCGTTCGAACCAGACGATCGCGGACGAGCGATCGGAGCGTGGTCGGGACTCGGCGGCGTGACGGCAGCCATCGGTCCGTTTCTCGGCGGCTGGCTCGTTGATGCTGTTTCGTGGCGAGCAATCTTCCTCATCAATCTTCCTCTGGCGGCGGCCGTCATGTTCATTGCGCAACGCCACGTGCCGGAGACTCGTGATGAGTCTCGCGTCGGCTGGCATCCGGATCTCGCCGGTGGCGTTTCGGCTGCGGTCGGATTGGCCGGCCTGACGTACGTCCTCATCGAGGTGCGCGGACGCGGATGGGAGTCAACGACGATTCGAGCCGCGGCAATCGCAAGCGCGGTCGGTTTCGCCACCTTCCTCCTCATCGAATGGAGAGAGCGCCATCCGATGCTGCCGCTCGCGATCTTCGGATCGCGCACCTTCACGGGATCGAACCTCGCGACATTCGCCATCTACGGAGCCCTGGGCGGATTCTTCTTCCTGTTCGCCGTCACGTTGCAGAGTGCGCTGGGCTATTCGCCCCTCGAAGCCGGCGCGGCGGGGCTCCCCGTCACGTTGATCATGCTCGTCCACTCGGCGCGGGCCGGGCGGATGGCGACGCACACGGGACCGCGCATCCCGATGACGCTCGGTCCGTTCGTGATGGCCGCTGGTCTGCTGCTTGCGCGACGCATCGCGCCCGGCGGCGACTATCTGACCGACGTGCTGCCGGCGGTGATCGTCTTCGCCATCGGCCTCGTGCACACGGTGGCTCCGTTGACGACGACGGTCCTGGCCGCCGCCGACCCGGAGCACGCCGGAGTGGCATCGGGAGTGAACAACGCGGTTGCGCGGGCGGCAGGTCTCGTTGCTGTGGCCGTCCTGCCCGTCGTTGCCGGTCTCGGAGGGGACACGACTCCCGGTGCCCGAGCGCTCACTGCAGGTTTCTCAACGGCCGTGACGATCGCTGCGGCGGCCGTTGCGGCCGGAGGCCTCATTTCCCTGTTGACGGTTCCGACGAAGATGCCGGCCGCTGCGCCCGCCCTCGAGTCCGAACATCACTGCGCCGTCGGGGGACCGCCGATGCGTCCGGCCGGAGCGCGGTGGGGCTGCCCGGACGCGGCTTAGCTCAGCTCGGTCGGCGTAACTGTGAGCTCGACGCGTCCGGCTGCGCGCAGCACCGTCACCGGTATCTCGCGGTCGATGCGATCTCCGGTCATGAGGCGCTGCAGATCGGCGACGTCGTTCACCGCCGTGCCGTCGAGCTCGACGACGATGTCGCCGCGTTTGATGCCGGCCTTCGCCGCGGGGCTGGAGTCGACGACTTCGCTCACCTCGACGCCGTGCTCGCGGCCGACGAGGCGCGCCGCCTTCGGCGGCAGCGGGCGCGCAGCGCCCGCGATGCCGATGTAGGCGCGCCGGACGCGACCGTCGCTCATGAGCTCACCGATGATTCGCCGCGTCGTCGCATTGATCGGAACGGCAAGCCCGAGTCCTTGTCCGACCCACGGCCCGACGACGGCCGTGTTGATGCCGACGACGAGGCCGTTGCTCTGCACCAGGGCGCCGCCCGAGTTGCCCGGGTGCAATGCGGCGTCGGTCTGGATGACGTTCTCGACAACGCGACCCGTCTTCCCGTTCTGCGTGGCAAACGAGCGTCCGAGCGCGCTCACGACACCGGCTGTGATCGAACCTGCAAATCCGAGCGGGTTGCCGACGGCCACGACGAGCTGTCCGACCTTCAATGTGTCGGCGTCACCGAGCGTTGCCGCTTGCAGATCGGATGCCTGCACGCGCACAACGGCGAGATCCGAGAGCGGATCGACGCCGACGACACGATACGGAAGCTCGCGACCGTCCGCGAAGGTCGCCGTGCCATCCGATGTCGACCCGACGACGTGCGCCGACGTGATCGCAAAACCGTCGGGCGTGATCGCGACGGCGGAACCCGATCCGCGCGGACGTCGACCGACCGACCGGGGGGCACCCCCGGACCCCCGGGCCCTCACCTCTTGCATGACCTTGAGGCTCCCGACGGAAGGAGTGAGGAGCTCGGCGACGCGCGTGACCACACGCGAGTACGCGTCGAGCGCTTCCGTCTCCAGCTGCTCAAGGGTCATCTATTTGGTAAACCCCACCCTGATCGTCTGCTCATCCGCACCGCGCAAGATCTTGAGCTCGAGCGATCCGCCTTCCGGCACACCTTCGAGTGCGCTGAACAGATCGTCGGCCGACTTCACAGCCGTGCCGCCGGCGGTCGTAACGAGATCGCCCTCCTTGATGCCGGCCTTGTCCGCCGGGCTCCCCTCTTCGACGCCGCGGACGAGCAACCCGTCGGCTTCCGGAAGCCCGACCGCGCGGCGCAGACGCCGCGCCACATGCGACGGCGCAATCGCGATGCCGAGCCGCACTCGCTTCGGGGCGTCGCCGCGCGACAGCGCATCAACGCGCGAGCGAAGCGAGTCGTCGGCCGGGATCGCGAGATAGAAGCCCTCGCCGAGCCGATGCGTGTTCAGCCCGACGAAGCGTCCGCTCGCGTCGACGACCGGACCGCCGGACGAACCGGGAAGCAGCGGCGCCGTGTGCTCGATGCTGCCGGCAATGCGGCGGCCTCGGGGGCCGGGAAAGCTGCGCTCGGTTCCCGAGACGAGCCCGAACGTGACGCGCAGCCCGCGCCCGCCCGGGTTGGCGACCGCGAAGACCGGGGAGCCGATGCCGACGTCGCCCGAGCCGTCCCACTCGATCGGAGCGGCGTCGCCGGTGTCGACCTCCAGGACGGCGACATCGCCCTCCGTGTCGACCCCGACGGCCTTGGCCGTGGCGGTCCGCCCGTCGGCAAAAGTGACGGTGGTCTCGTCGCCCCACAGGTTGTGGGCATTTGTGAGGATGCGGCCGGGCGCCAGAACGACACCGGATCCCGCCGACCGGCGCCCGGCAACACCCACAACCCGCTTGCCCACCTGCTCGGCGACTGCCGAGACCGCCTCTTGCAGACCTTCGACTGTTGTCATCTGGGACCTCCTCCTGCTAACTTGTAACTTGCAACTTACTACTGAGATTCCCGAGAGGCAAGTCGATGGCTGAAGAGACCCAGGCCGGGAGCCCGCTGGCGGAGGCGGTCGCCCGCGTCGGCGACCGCTGGACGCTGTTGATCGTGGAGGCGCTGCTGTCGGGTCCGCGGCGCTTCAACGATCTCCAGGACGACGTCGACGGCATCGCCGCCAACATCCTCTCGGCTCGCCTGCGCAAGCTCGAGGCCGACGGTCTCGTGCTGGCCCGGCCCTACTCCAGGCGACCTCTGCGGGTTGCCTACGAGCTGACGGCTCCCGGCCGCGACCTCGCCGGAGCCCTCACCCTGCTCGCCCATTGGGGATCGAGCCGGACGGAGGCGGAGGCTCCGCGCCACGACGCCTGCGGAACACCCATGGAAGCGCGTTGGTACTGCCCCACGTGTGCTCGCACGGTGGAGGAAGCGCTGCCGGAAGCAGACGTCCGGTACGTCTAACGGACGACAATCTCAAACGTGGGATGGAAACGGCGGCTCGCTCTCGCACTCAGTGGACTCGTGGTTCTCGTCGTCGTCGGCGGTGCCGTCCTGTGGTGGCTCAAGCCGTGGGTGCGTGATGTCGTCGTGCTGTCGCCGGGCTCCACGGGAAAGCGGATCACCGAATCGGGATTGCTGGCGAACTATTACCCGGCGAAGGAGAGAAGCGGACCCGGGATTCTGTTGCTCGGTGGATCCGAAGGCGGTATCGGCAGGTACTCGGTCGTTCGAGCATTGGATCTCCAGTCCGAGGGCTTCTCGGTGCTTGTGCCTTCCTACTTCGGAGGGCCGGGCCAGCGACGCACGCTCGAGCTCGTCCCGCTCGAGGTCTTCGACCGCGCGCTCGACTGGCTGAGACGCCGCCCGGAGGTCCACGACGACAGCATTGCCGTCGTGGGCCACTCCAAGGGAGCCGAGGCGGCGCTCCTCGTCGGCGTGCGCCATCCCGAGCTCAGTGCGGTCGTTGCCGGCGCGCCGTCTAGTGTCGTGTGGGCCGGGATCGATTGGTACAGCCCGTTCAATCCCGACTCGTCATGGTCGTCGGACGGCCGGGCGCTGAGCTCACTGTCGTACGGCTTGTTCAAGCCGTGGCAACGCGTCGGACGGGTCTACGAGGACGGCCTCGAGCACCTCGCCGAGCATCCCGACGCGGAGATTCCGATCGAACGGATCAAGTCGCCGGTGCTGCTCATGTGCGGCGAGAACGACACCTTGTGGCCGGCTTGTCCGATGTCTCGGCACCTCCGCGCGCGATCGGTCCGCGAAGGCGGACCGCGTGTCGAAGTTCTCGTCTCCGAGGACGCCGGCCACAGCGCATTCGGCCCCAGGCTGCGCACAGGTCATCCAGACCTCCACGACCGCTGGAGCGGCGGCAGCGCCGCAGCCAACAATGCGGCGCGCACGAGAGGCTGGCGGTTGGTCGTCGAATTCCTGCGCGAGCACCTACGAGCGGCTAGCTGACTTCTTGCGACCAACGCACGGCCAGCAAGTGTCGTGGCTGCGCCAAGCCCTTGAGCTCCCGAAGCCCCTTGTCCTCGAGCTCCAGGCGCCCGACGAGCTGATCGGCAACCGGCTCGGTCACCAGGATCTCGCCGGGCTCGGCCTCCGTCGTCACTCGCGAGGCGAGATTGATCACGCGGCCCACGAGATCGCCCTCGTCCTCGACAGCCTCCCCGGCGTGCACACCGATCCGGACGTCCGGAATCGTCGACCCCGTCGCCCGGGCCCCCTTGAGGTTCTCCTGGATGTCGACGCCGCACAAGACGGCATCGGGCGGGCTCGCGAACCGGGCCAGTGTGCCGTCCCCCTGGGTGCCGACCTCGTCGCCTCCCCGCGCGCGCAGGGCGCTGCGCACGATCGTCCGCACGCGGCGAAGGACGCGATGCCATTCGTCGTCCCCCATCTGCTCGTTGAGACGGGTTGAGTCAGCGATGTCGCAGAACATCACCGTCACCCACTTCCGTT
>DASQWC010000188.1:0-2455 GCA_035640475.1 Actinomycetota bacterium
TCTTCCACGAGGGCCGCAAGGTCGTCGACCTCTCGGCCGCCGCCGCCGGCTCGGACTGGACTGCGGATTCGCTGCCGCTGTGGATGTCGGTGACGAAAGCCATGACCGCGCTGTGCCTTCAAATCCTGTGGGACCGCGGGAAGGTCGACGTCGACGCTCCCATCGCGACCTACTGGCCGGAGTTCGCAGCGGCGGGCAAGGACGCCGTCACCGTCGCCGACGTGATGACACATCGCAGCGGCGTCCTCGGCTCGGCCGACATCACGAACATCGTCAGCCTCGAGGACGGCTCAGGTCTCGAACGGCTGACCGAGATCGTCGATCTCCTGGCGGCGGCGAAGCCGGTCTGGGAGCCGGGAACCCAGACCGGGTATCACACGATCTCCTACGGCTGGATCCTCGGCGAAGTCATCCGCCGGATCGACGGCCGTCGTCTCGACGAGTTCTTCTCCGAGGAGGTTGCTCGGCCCTTGGGTGTCGAGGCGAGCATCGGCGTGCCGCACGAGCTCCACCATCGCATCCCGACGATCCTCCCGAACATCTGGCCGGATGCGATGCCCGATGTGCTCAAGGAGTACATGGAGAACGTGCTCGCGCTCGCGCGCGATCCGTCGACGCCGGCGGGCATCTCGTGTCTCGCGCGCGACGGTGTCGGCGCGCTCGACCGAATCCCCGAGCTCTTCAACAGCGGGCCGGGCCGTGCGACCCCGATGGGGGCTTCGAACCTCGCCGGCAGCGCCAGCTCGGTGGCGCGGATCTTTGCGGCGATCGCGGAGCCGGACGTCCTCGTCTCGACGAGATCGGTCGAGTACTTCACCTCGGTACGGAACGAGGAGCCCGACGTCGTGTTGTTGTTCCCGATCTCCCGCGCGCTCGGCTACTGGCGCAACCGCAGCCTCGGCCGTCCGCAGGCGATGGGCCCGAACGAGGAGACCTTCGGACACACGGGAGCGGGCGGCCAGATCGGGTTCTGCGACCCGAAGGCGAAGGTCGGCGCGGCGTTCGTGCGCAGCCACTACACGGTCTTTCCATTGATCTACTTCTTGCTCAACGACGCCGTCTACCGAGTGATCGGCAACGCATGACTCGCGTCGTCGCGGCACTGCTGTTCGTCCTGTCGTTGCTCGCCGGATTGCCGGCGAGCGCGGCGGCGCCGCGCGGATCGTTCACGAGGAAGCACTTCTCCGCCGCTCCCGGTCTGGAGCGGGACTATTGGGTTTACAGGCCGTCACGCCTTGCGTTCAAGCATGTTCCGCTCGTCGTGTATCTGCACGGCTGCTCCCAGAACGCAGCCGATGCAGCAGGCGGCACGAGATGGAACGAACTGGCCGAGAAGAAGGGCTTCATCGCCGTCTATCCGGACCAGCGGACCGAGTTTTCGATCGACGGGTCCGAACCACACGGAAACGGAAGCGGCTGCTGGAACTGGTTCAATCCGGGCGATCAGAGTCGCGGCCGGGGCGAGCCTGCGACGATCGCCGGGATCACGCGCAGGGTCATGTCCGAGTACCCGATCGACCGGCGGCGCGTGTACGTGATTGGTGCGTCGGCGGGCGGGGACATGGCATCGATCCTCGGCGCGGCCTACCCCGATCTCTACGCGGCAATCGGAGTACTCGCGGGTTGTGCGTACCAATCGTGCTCGGACGTCACAGGATCGAATGCCTACGCGCAGATGGGATCGCGTGCGCGGGTGATGCCGGTCTTCGCCGTGCAAAGCGCGACCGACGACCTCAACGTGTTTGCACTCGGAGCGGGAATGGTGCGGCAGTGGCTCGGGACGGACGACTTCGCCGACGACGGAACGCTGAATCTCTCCGTTCCGCGCACACCCGCACGCCGCGAGGACCACGGTCTTGACTCTTCGGCGGTGTCCGGGCTCGGGACGACGGGAGATCCGTGCATCCGGGAGCAGAGCCACACCTGTCCAGGGGGTCTGCTCGGCCTCAAGGGCTCCTACCCGCACACGGTTGAGCGGTACGTCGATTCGCGAGGTCGTTCACTCATCGACTTCTGGATCATTTACGGTGCAACCCATTCCTACACCGGCGGCGACCCGGACTACTCGTACACAGATCCTCTCGGCCCGGACATCACGAGCGCTGCCTACCGTTTCTTCCTCGCACACCCGATGCGATGAGACGACTCACATTCCTTGCCGCGACCGGACTGCTGACGGTGCTGCTGCCCGTGCGCGCCGGTGGCGCCGAGCAGGTCGGCACGGCGTTCCCGAAGGGCTTCCCGGTGATCAACGACGCGTCGCTCGGTGTGCCGGTGCTCGGGTTCGGCGGCGCCGGCCCCGGCCCCGTGAAACGCACGCCGGTGATCTTCCTGCACGGCAACAACGATACCCCGTTCGCCACCGCGTGCAATCCGCTCGGCCGCGTCCACGCCATGGCCCAGTTCTTCCTCGACCACGGCTACGCGGCGAGCGAGCTGTGGGGCCTCGGCTACC